>CAZMEW010000041.1:0-1533 GCA_964565405.1 uncultured Gammaproteobacteria bacterium | reverse complement strand
ACACGAACAACCACATCTATAATATTTTTGCGACGATTTCTGCAGTTTTGATTGTCGTGGCATCTATGTTTGTATTGATTGGGAGTTGGATACAGTAAGTTGAAATCAGTGTGAATCAGTTGAAATCGGTGTAAATCGGGGCAAAAAAAGGCACCTGATAGTGGAACAATGTCCACAAGCAGGTGCCGTGTGCTATTCTTGTCCTTGAGATCCCCTCATCAGAAGACTCATACCAACAAGATTGAGAAGTAGCGAGATGATCCAGTAAAGCCCAAAAATCTCCAGTGCGGCTGTGTTGAAATTGAAGCCAGGTGGCAGGGATTTAAACATCAATCCTAGTGTAAGGAGGGCCAGCAAACTAACGAAACCCATTGCAATCTCATGGCGCGATTCACCAATGATGTAGCGTCTTCGCACAGTATAAAAATAGTATTGATAACAAAAATCAAAACGGTAAAGCTTAGATTCATGATATCTCCTTATTTGATGGCCTATTCAGTAGACTTCGGTTTTACAAAAACAGGGCCAAGCATGCCAAGCTTTTCAAAGCATACAATAACAATAACCATCCAAATAATCGTAATAACTGCGACGAGAATCTGGATCCAACGAACAATATCACCTGCGAAATGACTCAGGTAATATGTATGCGAACCTACTGCAAGAAGTGCAACCCAGGCATATACTGCATAATTGGTTGGACTCTTCTTATTGAAATAGGTAATTGCAAGCGAAATATCAAACATGACAATCACGAGCAGAAAAGTATAGGGTGACATCTTTTATCTCCATTATTGTTGGCTCCATGTGGGAACCTGGCGGATGTTAAGGTACGTGGAGGTATTATAGCAGAAATGTGGTTGGAACTGGTTGAAATGAGTTTAAATGAGTATTAATTAGTTTGAGGGAGAAATTGGTTGTGGACTCGAGGGGAGTCGAACCCCTGACCTCTGCAATGCGAATGCAGCGCTCTACCAACTGAGCTACGAGCCCATAATGGGCGTCACCCCATTATAGTACAAAAAAAAGAGAGGGTGTCAAAAGACAAAGCACATGGTAGTGCTTATCGACATCTGTCGATCCCTCCGTCGAATTTCAGCTCATTAGACTAATTGTGGCCTGATGGTATCATTGATGACTTCATCTTGGATTTCTGTAAGATCCCAGCCTGCATTGAAACATGTCTCTTGTTCAAACGTGACTATCTTTTCTTTACACTGAGTTGAAAATAGTTCCTCTATCATTGCAACATACGCTTCGACAGCGCTGTCATCAAAGGAATAAATCCAATCAGTTGAATGTTGCTCAACACCAGAGACAACAGTTCTACGTTGAATCCTATACAGCTTCACGATTACCTCCAATTTGTCGCTACAAGAAAGTAGCTCGGATTATTCGATTCGACACGATAGTATATCACACCTACATTTGATGAAATTGACTTAATACGATGTGATGTTTTGGGTGAGATATATCTTGCAGATCCCAACTTCAAAAGTTGGGTGTTGACAATACAAGTGTGGTTGGAGGCCT
>CAZMEW010000040.1:0-1534 GCA_964565405.1 uncultured Gammaproteobacteria bacterium | reverse complement strand
AGTCGCTCAGGGGCTCCAAGTATGGCTTCGCGATCAATATCATTTACTTTCTTATCCTCAATATTTTCAGCTTCTCGGACAGTCGAAACATAATCAACTTTGAAAGGCAAAACATTTTTGTCAGCAATTGCGTCGACTATGGTATACGTATATAGTTTTTCACCAAATGCTTGTTCTGTTGTCTTTAAATCTGGGCGACCACCTGATGAAGCATTGATTGCAAAAATTGGCGTACCTGTAAAACCGAAAATATGATATTTATTGAATGCCTTCGTTATTGCGGAATGCATGTCCCCAAACTGTGAGCGGTGACATTCGTCAAATATCAGCACTACATGACCATCAAAAATTGTATGACCTTCATTTCGACTAATGAATCGATCAAGTTTTTGTATTGTAGTAATAATAATGCGAGCATTTGGATCTCCAAGTTGGCGTGTCAAAATTGCGGTACTTGTATTACTGTTGGCAGCTCCCTTCTCAAATTTATCGTACTCACGCATGGTTTGGTAATCCAAATCCTTACGGTCAACAACGAAAATAACTTTATCGACATATGTTAACTTGCTTGTTAATTGTGCTGTTTTAAAACTTGTGAGGGTTTTTCCTGATCCTGTTGTATGCCAAATATACCCCCCAGCTTCAACAGTCCCAAGTTTTTTATAGTTAGTACTCACTTCAATTCTATTGAGTATTCGCTCCGTTGCGACAATCTGATATGGACGCATCACCAATAACAGCTTATCAGTGGTGAAAACACAATAGCGAGTAAGGATGTTTAGAATGGTGTGCTTAGCAAAAAAGGTTTTAGCAAAGTCCATTAAGTCTGTAATGGGGCGATTAGTGGCGTCTGCCCACCAGCTTGTAAACTCAAAACTATTACTGGTTCTTTTACCGCTTTTTACTGAACCTTCATTGACCTCCTTAATATGCTGAGATCGTGTGGTATTACTGTAGTACTTAGTATGAGTACCGTTTGAAATAACAAATAAATGGATATATTCAAATAGACCTGATGAAGCCCAAAAGCTTTCTCGGCTGTACCTATTAATTTGGTTGAAAGCCTCTTGAATAGCTACGCCTCGACGTTTTAACTCAAGATGTACCAGTGGCAAGCCATTTACAAGAATGGTCACATCGTATCGATTCGCTCGCTGTCCGTCTTCTGTAGCGTATTGATTAATCACCTGTAAAGTATTGTCGTGGATGGTATCTTTTTTGATGAGATATATATTTTTTACTGTGCCGTCATCCCTAGTTAAATTTTTGATGTAATCTTCTTGAATCGTTGCCGTTTTTTCTTGAATACTTTGATTTGGATTTGCTAACTCGCTTGCAAAAAATCTCTCCCATTCTGAATCAGTGAAAGTGTAGGCGTTGAGCTTTTCCAATTGCGTGCGCAAGTTTAATATTAAATCAGCTTCTGTTGTGAGAGAAATGTATTCATATGCCTGTGCTTCGAGCTGTTCTATAAATGCTCGTTCAAGATCAGCTTCGCTCTGGTAGGATGCATCACGAACCATACTACTCTCTG
>CAZMEW010000039.1:0-1564 GCA_964565405.1 uncultured Gammaproteobacteria bacterium | reverse complement strand
GTAAATGTATGTGAAGATGAGAGTAGCTCAACCACTCTGGAGCCAACTAAACCAGACAAGCCGGTACCGAGAATATTCATGCCCCCTCCGTGTATTGTTTTTGGTAATACTGCTGATATTCTCCAGATTTAACTTTTTTCCACCATTCTTGGTTTTGCACATACCAATCTATAGTATAACCAAGCCACTGATCAAAACTATGTTTTGGGGACCACTCTAATTGCTCGTGAATCTTCGACCAATTCACAGCATACCGCCTATCATGCCCAAGCCTATCTTTCACAAATTCGATTGAAGATTCGTCTTTTTTCATATAGGCTACAATTTTCTGTACAATTTCAAGATTGCTCACATCTTCCACAAGACCTCCCACACAATATGTTTGACCAACTTCTCCTTTTTCTAATACAAGCTCAATTGCGCGACAATGATCTTCTACATAGAGCCAATCACGAACATTCTTACCATCCCCATATACGGGTACTTTTTTACCTTCTAAAAGATTGGTGATAGCCAGAGGAATCAACTTTTCTGGAAATTGATACGGTCCAAAATTATTTGAACAATTGGTGATACTGATTGGTAATCCAAATGTTTCATAGTAGGCACGAACTAAATGATCAGAACCAGCCTTACTAGCCGAGTATGGACTCCGAGGATCGTAAGGGGTTTTTTCATTAAACTTACTGCCGTCACCCAAACTCAACGATCCAAACACCTCATCCGTAGATACATGATGGAATCGTTTCACTTTGGCTTTTAGGGCTGCGTCCAATAAAACCTGTGTACCAGCTACATTAGTCATCACAAATGGTGCAGCGTCCATGATCGAACGATCCACATGACTTTCTGCCGCGAAATGCACGAGAACGTCTACCCCCTGCATGGCAGCTTCTACAACAATCGGATCACAAATATCGCCGTGAACAAACGTATATGTAGGCTTAGACTCTACCGCAAAAAGATTTGTGGGATTACCTGCATAAGTGAGTTTATCGAGATTTACTATCTCATCCTCTTTATGGTGCTCCATCCAATAGAGAATAAAATTTGATCCTATAAAACCCGCTCCTCCGGTGACTAACAGTTTCATGTGGGTCTACAGCTTCCCTTCTTTTACAAACTGAGCGACCTGAACATTGGCCAGTAGCAACTCATCATGAGAAGTGCCCGCGTCTACCCACCAATTTATCACCTCGCAATGCAGTGACTTCTCTTCCAAATATTTATTATTCAAATCAGTGACTTCTAGTTGACCGCGATCAGATGGAACAAGTGTACGAACAAAATCGAACACTCTAGAATCGTACAGGTCTATACCAGTCGGGGCGATATCTGATTTTGGCTTTTCTGGCTTTTCTTCTATAGAAAGCACTTTATTGTCTTTATCCATCTCAATCACTCCATACTGTCGCGCTTGCGTGTCTCGCTGTACACCGAAAATCATGGCGCCCTTTTGGTCTTTCGCCAAAATATCATCAAATCTCGATACTGCTTTTTTAAGATCAAAATTAAAAATATTATCCCCCAATATCACGAGAATTGGCTCATGATGTGGAAATTC
>CAZMEW010000038.1:0-1602 GCA_964565405.1 uncultured Gammaproteobacteria bacterium | reverse complement strand
CGGCTCGTTGACTATAATAAATGGGTCGATTCCCGAGCGGTCAAAGGGGGCAGACTGTAAATCTGCTGGCTCAGCCTTCGTAGGTTCGAATCCTACTCGGCCCACTATATAAAAGTCGCTTTACCAAGCGACTTTTATTGTATATAGTAATAATGTATGAAAAAACTATGGTTTCGGCGAAAAATGTATGGATGGGGATGGTATCCTGCTACCTGGGAAGGTTGGCTAGTGGTTTTGGTATATGTAATTGCAATTTTAGGTTTTACTGTGGCTATTGATGAAACTTCGCCTCCGTGTGAATTAGTGTTTACTTTTTTTCTGCCTATTACACTTTTGACCATTACACTCTTGCACATTTGCTATGCTACGGGTGAAAAACCACGATGGCAATGGGGGAATCGTGACAAGAAGTAGGTTACATTTGTTTTGATATATCTTCAAGAACTTCTTCTGGGTGATTGGCAGGTTTTACGTTTTCGTAATGTTTGAGAATAGTCCCCTCTGGACTAATCAGGAATGATTCGCGGACTATCCCCATATTTTTTTTGCCAAACATTTCTTTTTCTCTCCATACACCATATGCTTCAATCACTTTTTTTTGAGGATCAGAAAGAAGCGGAAAATTGAGATTATATTTCTCAGCAAATTTTTTGTGTGATTCCACATCATCAGCACTTACTCCCAGTACTTGTACATTTTTTTCTTTGAGTTCATTGAGACGGTCACGAAAACCGCATGCTTCGACCGTACATCCTTCCGTATCATCTTTAGGGTAGAAATAGAGGAGTATATACGTGCCAGCATATTCGGCTAGACTATGTACGGTGCCAAATTGATCTTCCAGCATAAAGTCAGGAGCTTTTGAGTGGAGTGGAGGAATCATACTGAATGTGTTTACTGTATAAAGTATTTCCAGTATAACACTACTTGCGCATCTGTACAGTCCTGTGTTAGCGTATGGCTGTATGAATAATGACGTATATACAAGAGTCTGTAATGAGTTGGAAAATTTGAGGGTTTTGGAAAACCCTTATTGGAACGCAGGTCCGAAGACTGTCGATCTTATTATTTCTTATATACAGAAATCTCCGCGGTGTCGAGCGCTTGAGGTGGGTACTTCAAATGGGTATACAGCTCTCCGACTCGTACCTGCACTTATCGAAGTGGGCGGAACTCTCACTACGATTGAGTCTCACCAAGAACGAGGAGAATTGGCGGCTACTCATTTTCAGTCTGCAGAAGTAGGAGACATTATTACTCTACTACATGGCCATGCACCTGAAATATTTGATTCGTTTACGGGTGTATTTGATCTCATATTTTTTGATGCAACAAAATATGAACATGTTTCTTATGTCCGGGCTCTACTGCCTTTGATGAATCAAGGATGTGTGATTATTGCTGATAATATTCACTCCCATGAAGAAGCTATGAAGCCATTTATTGACTATATGTATTCTCTGCATGGTTTTTCAGTTGATATACTGTCTATTGAGACTGGAATTCTCGTTGCCAGGAAAGAGGTATAGACCTGGATATTTCCTGTTGACAGGAGAAAAAAATTTGAGTATACTGCTCTCCGCATATTAACTACCTTTTACA
>CAZMEW010000037.1:0-1623 GCA_964565405.1 uncultured Gammaproteobacteria bacterium | reverse complement strand
CGATCAACTGGGATTGAGCTCCGAGCATCGGAGGAGTTTCCTACGGCATCATCAGAACATATCGCTCGGAAAGAATTGAGTTTTGATAATATATGATATATAATATGATTGATTATATCATTCATCATATATTGTATGGTTAAAATCATTTCAACATCTCAGTTACAGAAAACTGTTGGGCAGATCGGATCCTTTGTTGCGAATTCGTGGGTCATCATCGTGAATAGAGGTAAGCCAAACGCGGTTTTGCTACCATATTTTGAGCAGAATGATTCGGCAATCGCTTCCTATCTCGAAGATTACGAGATGTATCAGAATGCTCAGACATTGCGCACTCAGTTGAGGGAATCAGAAGCAAGTGGCGTGTCTCCTCTCGTGATCTAGCATGGTTGTTTTTTCTTTTTCGAACGTCGCTCATCGGCAACTGAAGAAATGTGATCCGCAGATACAAAAACGGATTGTCGAGAAACTGCATGAGTGGAAAAGCCATCCATCTTTTACTTCGGTCTTGGAACCAGTGCTTCATCTCGAGCCTGCGACACATCGTCTACGCATTGGTGATTATCGGTTACTCCTGCGTAAAGATGGAAATGACTGTTTCATCCTGAAAGTCGGTCATCGTCGCGATGTGTATCAGTAGAATTCTTAATTCGGATGTAGCTTAGATACAGTATGTCATGTCTTACAAATAACCCGCTACACCCATTACTCCGTTTCTATTTTGTGGTGGTATAGTTGGCACATGAAATTTGAATTAGATGAATATCATCGAGGCGTTACCGACGAAGACCTAATACTTGAATTAAAAAGAGTAGCTTTAGAACTTAATAAAAACTCTGTAACTCAAAAAGAATTTCAGGAAAAAGGTAAATATGCATTCACCACTTACATACGAAGATTTGGAAGCTGGAACAAATCCCTTCAAAAAGCTGAACTTCAGATAAATTTGCTTCGAACAATTTCTGAAGAAGAGCTATTTGAAAATTTAGAAGAGGTTTGGATAAAGTTAGGCAGACAACCAAATCACACTGAGATTCAGCAGCCACTCTCGAAATATCATGTCGCAACTTATGAAAGACGTTTTGGTACTTGGCGGAAAGCCTTAGAGAGTTTTGTTGTATACATTAATCATGAAGAAGCTTCCTCATCTGACGTAGTAATTAAAAATGTTAAAGTTGAATCATTTTCTACTCATAAAACAAAACGTGGCATTAACTGGCGACTAAGTTTTATTGTCATGCGGCGAGATAATTTCAAGTGTAAGTTTTGTGGTAGATCACCAGCAACGGATCCTACTATTATTCTCCATGTTGACCATATCAAAGCTTGGGCGAATGGTGGTGAAACAATTTTAGAAAATCTTCAAACGCTTTGCTCTAAATGCAATATTGGTAAGAGCGACTTGGAATAGAATTCATCATTCTTATGGATTGTAGTCTTTTTTGTGGTAAGACGCAGGCTGTTCCCCATACTCAAATTTGTAGTAATAAGTCATCTCGAAGAGTGATCCTAAAATAGCCTCAGAGCTTCAGCAGTTATGAGAATGGTGCTCCCACCCTACGCTTGCGAACTAAGGTCGGGTAGGCAGGATTTGAAATTTTAAAAAAACCGTCCGAAGGTTTG
>CAZMEW010000036.1:0-1827 GCA_964565405.1 uncultured Gammaproteobacteria bacterium | reverse complement strand
AAGGTTCCCTGAGAGAGCAGGAAAAAAAACCCCCGGGTGAAAAAGTACCTTTCAATTTTTGTGGGTCACTGCCCCCCCCCGAAACAAAGTACGGAGCAGCTTTTTATTTAGATTTTATTTTATCACTCCCGCATCCTTAAACATGTAAAGTAGGACTACAACAAAAAAATATAATAGGGCACATACAACTACAAATATAATAGTTGAATGGATAAATTTCATTACTTTATACAAAACACTCTCTTCATCATTTTCGATTTCATGTACATAGTGTCGGAGTAAAACGTATAGCAAGACTATGCCTAATATAATAACAGCTCCAAGTCCATCAGTTAGTATATCTGGACCAAATGAAAATATGACAGCTATAATTACTCCTGCTAGTCCATACTTTGAACTCCACATGTCGTACCAGAATCCTCTGTATTTTTCATGTGCATCATAAGTTGCATCACCAATCACTCCAAAAATATCTCTACTTTTCTTTTTATCCTTTTGCTCGTGTTCGCTCATAAATTTGTGTATTAAAAATTCGCAATCGCACTTGTAGACCACATTGCGGCATAGATGGTTAACATAAGTAGAGGTATACCGATGAATAAAAGTACAAACCAAAATCGCACATAGTTGAACCATCGTACCTCAGTAGATTCTTGATCTAGTATGTTATCAAAGAATCCACATACACAAGCTATGCCGATTACAATAAGGAGCATTAGTATACGAAGGGTAGGGTCAACTCCAGACAGGGTTTCTTTATAGGTAAAGAGGAAACTATCAATCAATACCGTACCTGCGATAAACAAGACAAGGTAAATGATATTTCGCGCATATTTCAAATGCCAATCAGGCTGGTCTAAACCTTCTGATAAAATCTCCGCAGCTAGTTCAACATCGTTAGTTCCATTTTGATAATCTCTATGAACAGATCGTGTGAATATATCCATTTTCTCTTCTTTCTTTTTATTTTCCTGATACTCGCTCATGTGTAACAGTATATCAAATCGATCAATCAGCTTTTGAACACTTGCGTATTTCATTAAAAATAGTAGTCTTTGGTCGAACCGTGGGTAATTGCGCCTAACATTACGGTCTTTGACAAAAATCACATTCAAATTGCATTCATTCATGAACCCCCAAACACCGTCTCTCCCTGAGAGCCTCGAAAAAATGGTCTTCGCGGTCCTTCCACTCAATGGCTTTCTATTCAATGAGCCTATTCTGACGATAGAAGGACTCAATGACGCTCGCGCGATTGGCACTGAACTTGAAGTTGATCCAGGTATCTGTGGTGTCGAAGTCCTCTCTTCAGATACACCCACATTTGTAGCTTTCGGCTCAGTCATTGCGTCGCATTGTCCCACCAAGCTGGTTGCGGACGGTTGTCCTCATCAAGCATTCTCGTCAAAACTTTTGGTCAATCTTTTACCGTCTGAAAATGAGGTGGGTCACGCCCGCGAGGAATTCTTGATCAATCTGTTTACCGGCTTGTCAGGTGAAATCAAGACTCTGGTCTTGGTGTTAAACGAAGCCTTGAGTCTTGCGC
Organism: uncultured Gammaproteobacteria bacterium; assembly: GCA_964565405.1. Lineage (GTDB taxonomy): Bacteria > Patescibacteriota > Patescibacteriia > Magasanikbacterales > UBA922 > UBA922. The sequence continues at coordinate 281 of CAZMEW010000036.1, read as the reverse complement.
TGCCTAAGACGCTTTGCGCTTTGGCTGGAATCGACTCAAATTCTATTGACCACCTACTTACTACTTCTGTGCTCGGCGCATCGAAGCATTATGGCATTGTGGTTGATCTCAAGGCGAAAGAGGTGAGAATCAAGCTCAAACCAGATGAAATGAAGTAATTACTTGAAATATCAGGTATTAATAAAAAAGCGCTGAGGCCAAAACCACAGCGCTTTTTCTTTTTTTACCTTCTATTTAGTGAATGTAGAAAATAAGGAAGGAGAGTTGATTTGTCTGACAGC
>CAZMEW010000035.1:0-1992 GCA_964565405.1 uncultured Gammaproteobacteria bacterium | reverse complement strand
GGAGACCTCCTGAGACCTTGTAGCCTGAGTTTTCACCACCGAATTTACCACCGGCGTGAAGGACGGTCATGACCGTTTCGAGCGTAGAAACGCCTGTTTTTGGATGAATATCGACAGGGATGCCTCGGCCATTATCTTCGACGACACAGCTTCCTGATTCAGTGAGACGAAGAGTTATATGCGTACAGTGACCTGCGAGGGCTTCATCGATGGAATTGTCGACGATTTCTTTGATACAGTGATCGCGACCACGCGCATCAGTCGAACCGATGTACATACCCGGACGCTTGCGGACGGCTTCGAGACCTTCGAGGACCTGAATCGAACTGGCTCAGTATTGAGCTTCTTCTTTTTTAGACATAGATGGAAAACTGAATTAATCAGCGAGAGAATCGATGTAGATGATTTCTTGCTTGTAGAGTACTTTTATGATGTTACTGACAACATAGAAGAGTTCTCAGCGAGTGATTTTTTCATCACCAGCTGTCACTCCTTCGGGGAGTATACCCAAATTTTTCGAAGTTTCCATCACATTTTCTTGCCAAGGTCGAGAAGTGTTTGTTTTTGGCATCAATTTGATAGCAGAAAGTATCATCGCTATAGCCTCTGCACGGGTAATATCGTCCTCTGGACGAAAATATTTGTTATTTTTTGTGATGATGCCATTTTGGGCAGCAATCTCGACTGATCGGCACGCCCATGAATTAGGATTATTCTGGCCTACGTCAGTAAATATATTTTCACAGGTGTAGGGATCTGGGAGGGCTATGGCATCAATATTTCGAAAATTTCACCCCGTCAGTCGTAGTGCTATACCAACGACCTCTTGCCGTAATACCCTATCATTGAGAGCATAATTTTCTATAGGCCTCTGTCGGACGATGACGTGTTTATCAGCGAGATATTCAGCATAATTGAGCGTATTGAGCGCTGACACTGAATCCACGAGTAATATGATGCTCGTGAGCAAAAGAACGGTTTTTTTCATAATTTTTGAGTACCGCCTAGTATAGAAGACTCAGGTCGGTTGCAAGTCGCTGGAGTTGATTTTATGGCAGCGATGGTCTCATATATTGCAATGGGGAAAACTTGTGATACACTATCATTATGAAAGTCTTTTTTATGCTCCTTTTCTGGGCGCTCGTTCTCTGGCCCATTATCACGTGGATGTCCTACCATGTCGCTGGTTGGAGCAAGTGGCAAAAACTCTTCCGACGTGATGTTACCAACGATACCGATCTCGCTACCTCTGTCGGTCTCAAGAAATTCTGAAACTACAATCGTTGTGTCCGAATCGGTGTCGAAGACTACGGAGTAGCTTTTAAGCCGACATTTTTTCTTCTCTTTCACAAATCATTCTCCATTCCCTGGATTCAGATTCTCTCATTCCAGGCAAGTATTGGTAAGTTTTCTAAAGTGTGTATTTTGCACACGGCTCAGGGTGATGTCAGAATCACTGGAGACGCTGCTGAGATCGTGAGTCGAGCCTGCGAAAGTCACTACGTAAGCCGTATTTGATAATAAATTAGCACCTAAACACTTTTGGTGCTAAAAATATTTGCATTGGTAAAAAAGTTTGATATACTGAGGGGGTAAATTCAATTTTTAACCCCTATTTTTTATGTGAAAAATTATTGGTATTGACCTTGGTACAACCAACTCAGCCCTTGCCTTTATGGAAGGTGGTGAAGCAAAAATCATCCCCAATGCAGAAGGTAACCGTACAACACCATCCGTCGTTGCGAACAAGAAAGGCGAGATCATCGTGGGTACTCCTGCAAAGCGTCAAGCAGTCACCAACCCAAAAGAAACAATCTTCTCTGCGAAGCGTTTTATAGGTCGTAAAAAGAGTGAAGTCGAATCAGAAATCAAAAACGTGCCTTACGAAGTCACAGCTGGATCAGGTGGTGAATCACTCATTACCTTCAATGGGAAAAATGCTCGTCCAGAAGAAATCTCTGCGCACGTCCTCATGAAGCTCAAAGAAGACGC
>CAZMEW010000034.1:0-2114 GCA_964565405.1 uncultured Gammaproteobacteria bacterium | reverse complement strand
GATAGCCTGGATATCACGATTTCTGCCTTGTTTTGCCGAACCACCCGCCGAGTCGCCCTCGACGATGTAGAGCTCTGATTTTGATGGATCCTTACTCGCACAGTCAGCGAGTTTACCAGGAAGTGTGAGGCCTTCGAGAGCGCCTTTACGGATAATGGTTTCACGAGCAGAACGTGCTGCTATACGAGCACGAGATGCGAGGAGACATTTATCGATGATAGCCTTGGCTGTTTTTGGTTGTTCTGCGAGGAAATCACCAAGTGTTTCAGCAACTGATTTGTCGACGATACCTCGAACCTCGGAGTTACCAAGTTTATCTTTTGTCTGACCTTCGAATTGAGGCTCTGGGACTTTCACAGAGATGATGGCAGTGAGGCCTTCTGCTACATCTTCGTTCGTGAGATTGGTGTCTTTTTCTGTGAGAAAATTTTTCTCACGTGCGTATTTGTTGATAGTACGGGTGAGTGCTGTGCGGAAACCGGTCATATGTGTTCCTCCACCTGGCGTGATGACGTTATTGACGAAACTCGTGAGGTGTTCTGAATAGTCTTCTTTTCTATATTGGAGGGCGACTTCCACAGAGACAAAATCGACCATGTTATCGGTACAAAATATATCTCCGATAGATTCGTGGTGACGGTTGAGGTAGGTAATATAGGACTTGAGACCTCCTTCGAAATAGTATCGAATACGGTCTTTTGAATTACTACGTTCATCGATAGCCGTGAGCGTGATGCCTCGTGTGAGATACGCTCTTTCGCGGAAGTCTTTTTTGACGTATCCGAAATCGAAGACGATATCTTCGAAAATACTATCATCAGGCCAAAACTCAACTCGTGTGCCGTTGGCGTGATCAGTTTTTCCGACCTTTTCGACTGGACCGTCTGGCTTTCCTTGCTTGTATGATTGCACGTATTCAAAACCATCTTTCCATACTGTTGCCACCATTTTGATAGAGAGGGCATTCACGACAGACGCACCGACACCATGGAGACCTCCTGAGACCTTGTAGCCTGAGTTTTCACCACCGAATTTACCACCGGCATGGAGGACGGTCATAACTGTTTCGAGTGTTGAAACACCTGTTTTTGGATGGATATCGACTGGGATACCTCGACCATTATCTTCGACGACACAACTGCCATCGTTGGTGAGACGAAGTGTGATGTGCGTACAGTGACCTGCGAGGGCTTCATCGATAGAGTTATCGACTATTTCCTTGATACAGTGATCACGACCACGTGCATCGGTAGAACCGATGTACATACCAGGACGCTTTCGTACGGCTTCGAGACCTTCGAGGACTTGAATCGAACTGGCTCAGTATTGAGCATCATCTTTTTTAGACATAGTGAGAAACAGAATTAGTGCGAGAGATTATCCCGCTTGTAGGAGCGTTTTTGAGAAGGAATAAATAGGACACTTGTTGCAAATACTTATCACTTCTGCGCGGAGTATATCCAATTTTTTTGAACTTTCCATCATATTTTCTTGCCAAGACATTTTTGACATGATTGTATGACAAAAAATATCTCCTCTCTCTGGTTGCAATGAAGAAAACTTGTGATACACTATCATTATGAAAGTCTTTTTTATGCTCCTTTTCTGGGCGCTCGTTCTCTGGCCCATTATCACGTGGATGTCCTACCATGTCGCTGGTTGGAGCAAGTGGCAAAAACTCTTCCGACGTGATGTTACCAACGATACCGATCTCGCTACCTCTGTCGGTCTCAAGAAATTCTGAAACTACAATCGTTGTGTCCGAATCGGTGTCGAAGACTACGGAGTAGCTTTTAAGCCGACATTTTTTCTTCTCTTTCACAAATCATTCTCCATTCCCTGGATTCAGATTCTCTCATTCCAGGCAAGTATTGGTAAGTTTTCTAAAGTGTGTATTTTGCACACGGCTCAGGGTGATGTCAGAATCACTGGAGACGCTGCTGAGATCGTGAGTCGAGCCTGCGAAAGTCACTACGTAAGCCGTATTTGATAATAAATTAGCACCTAAACACTTTTGGTGCTAAAAATATTTGCATTGATAAAAAAGTTTGATATACTAAGGGGGTAAATTCAATTTTTAACCCCTATTTTTATGTGAAAAATTATCGGTATTG
>CAZMEW010000033.1:0-3352 GCA_964565405.1 uncultured Gammaproteobacteria bacterium | reverse complement strand
GAACCGCCGGAACAATAAAAAACCGTTGGAGGGTTCCAACAGTTTTTTATGGCTCTGTAGATTATCTGTTTTCCGAACTAGGGAGTATTTATGCTGAGGTCAAAGTCAGCATGGAAAAACTGAAGAAGTAGGGTTGATCGCTATTTCTTCCTAAACGGAGTAACGCTACCTTTAAATCCCCATTCTTCAGCACCTTTCGCCTCGTGAACTTCTTGGGCAAATTCACCGATGAGTTCCGCGGAAAGGAAATGACAAAACGTTTCCATGTCCGTCACCGCTTCACCCTCTAGGTTGAAGTTTCTCGTAAGCCACTCTTCGAAGTCTCGAATCGCATCGTTGGCGATTGTTTCATAGCGAATATTTTCAGCGCCAACCGTCTCAATTTCCGTCTGGTAAAGGTTGTCGAAACCATTTATAAGCTGCAAAGAGTATTCGCGGAGTTTTATTGTAACTGGAACAGCTTCATCAAAATCTAAGATGGGCTCCTGTACTCCCTCAACAATTACATCGGGGGCACGTTCAAATGCAGATTTAACAAAACGCTCAAAACGTTCATGAAATATAGTTTTTTCCATAATGATCAGATTGTGTCAGTTCGACACCTATTTGGGGTAGTCTAAGATGTATAAAAATGCCTAGCATTTCGCTAGAGATTTTATGGCTCCGCGTCGTTGACCGCGTTCGAACGGCAATTGAGGAGTATGAAGGGTACATTAGTATCCCGAGATTCACAGGGGAGGATTTGGTTTATTGATCTTGGATTGAAAATGAACAACGACGAATGTCTTTCCTGCGTCGTGAATAGAGTATTGAGTATCGCGAAGTGCCACTTTGAGCTGTTCGTGAGTCCAGCGATACGTTTTTAACACACTCATTGAATCACCGGATTTCATTCCCAAGGAAGCCAATCTTCGGGAAGGCTTATTAATCCGTGCGTAAACAATAATGTCGTCAGATACTCTGAATCCGCCAATGTCTTCAGGGAGAAGACCAAGAAGGGCAAGCTTGCCTTCGTACAATTTTATCATTTGAGGTGAAACGTAGGCGCGCCTGACTTCATCAATATCAATCCGATCTCGAAGTTGTGCCGTGATCATCACTGAGCCATCCTCACCAGCGAATTGAAGCGTCATCGGAATCGCAATGTTTGGTTCGTAATTTGCAAAGGTTGCACCAAGACTGACAAACCGAGGTTTCGCAATCTGTGTTTCGACTGTTTGTGCGATATCTTCAAAACGATCATGAATCGAGTGACAGGCAATATTCCGTTCAGATGCAAAACGTTCTGATTCAATTAAAACCGTCTTGCTAATATCAATAGCATAATATTCAATTATCTTTCCGGCTTTTTTAACTGCATCGAAAAAATAGCGCTCTTTATGCTCGGTTCCCGGCCCTAAATCAATATACGCAAAATGTGAGGGAAGACTAAATACAATCTCTGGAGCAGCATGTTTTAAAACCTCATGCTCTACCGCAGTTACTTGACGACCATATTCGGTTTCTTCTTGCTGCGTTTCGCGATACGCTATTAATGATGCGGGTGAATAGAGAAGTGACGAATCAGAAAAATCCCAACTTCCATCAGGACTTTGTTGTAATGATTTCCACGCCTGCCGCTGAAACCATTCAACACTTCCAATATCAGTATTTCCTTCAAGATTTTTTGGCATGTCGTTTGCACTCATATTTATATTCTACCAGTTCAAGCCTCATCCCGGGTAGCTCCCAAAGATAGCAAAAACCCCAGCATTTCTGCTGAGGTGTTTGCTGGTTCCACGTTGTGAGCGATGTTGGAACTGCGATCGAGGAACACGAGGGCTATATCAGCATACCGAGGCTCACAGCGGCAGAAATGGTTGATTAATTTCCCGACCTTAGCGGTGTGTTGCGGTAGTCTCTTCGATAATCGACGGTTCCGTATTGCCTCAGCCCGTTGATCATGTTGAGAACGATGTTTTTATTGCCACCCGCTGCCATCTCACCCGCAATCCGTTCGAGCGTTGGAATGTCCTTCTCGATATACGCCATTGTGGCCTGTATGTAGCGCCACCATTGCTCGTAACCCTCATCTGTGATCTTTTCTGCGGCTCGTAGTGCCGCTTCGAAATCGCTCTTTCCTTGCTCGTTTCCTGCCGCCAGTTTCCTTTGCCCTACATGGAAATGTGACAAGGAAATCAAATTGTACAATTCAAATGCTGCATCTTCGTCCTGCTCAAGTATCGGCAAGACTGCAGGATCGATAAGTACACGCACGTTTTCTTCTGCATGATCTCTCGTGGGGATTGACTGATCAAGTTCAAGAATTCGAGCAATAAACTCGGAAGGTGAAAGTTTGCCGCTAAGAAGACTGGCCTTCAGTGTGTCTTGTGGCATCAATTCTGATCGTTGTTCTTCTTTTTTCTCGGTCATAAATGTATTTCGCAACTATTCCAGTATATCAGTTCTTACCTCACATGGGGTAGCTCGAATACAATAACAAAACCGCATCTTGCACGCCCGTAGCTCGAAAGAGCGAAGAAGTGCATTTCTGCTGGAGTATTTTGCTGGGTCCGACTAATAAACGCATTCGGTCTGCTTCTCGGGGTAGTTTATAGCATCTCTTTTTTCTCTCCCTCAATTATTAAAACTTGATCATCGCGCAGAGAAAAAATCTCGTAGCCTTGTTTTTTATATTCACCAGCAATGTCAAGCATCAGTGGTTGGTACTTCTTATGATCTACATGAGGGATGATGGCGAAATCAATAAGATTAAGACCCGGATAAATTTTTGGTGCTTTTTTAGGGTCATCCGCCGGAGTAAATAATTCAATATCCTTCATAAGGATGATAGCCCCTGCGCTACTGCCTGTATAAACGCCGCCGTTGTTCACATACTGCAGAATTTTTTTGTCGAACCCTGTTTCCACTAATCTATACGCAAGGTGAAAGACATTGCCACCACAGACAAAAATGAAATCATATTGTGATAAGTCTTCCGGAATAAAAGAATTCACTTCTAGAGAAGTCTCATCAACTATTTCCGCAAATTGTTGAACCACCTTCATAGATTCGTCCACCCACAAAGGACGCGGCTCAACCCCATATGGAACTGCAGCCGCAGACACAAACAGGGCTTTGTCGACCTTCGTGTTTCCGATTAACTTTTGGAAACGATCGATATGTATTGGGAGCAAATTTTGGGAAAGAAGGAATGCTTTCATATGAAGAAAGTATATGAATGGGTCAAATCCAGTATCTAAAATGCATTCTATGCCGCTATAGCAAAAATCACCAGGAAATCCTGATAACATTTGCTGGCTCCGGGGGTGGGGATCTGTCCGCCCTCGCTTCGTTCTGTCGGCCAGATGGA
>CAZMEW010000032.1:0-3362 GCA_964565405.1 uncultured Gammaproteobacteria bacterium | reverse complement strand
CATCAAGCAATAAAAAATCAATAAAGCCGTTTTTTGTAGATTCAAAATCTTCGCCGAAAGCATCAATATCTTTTTGGGTAAGTTTTACATTCGGTTCAAGCGAAATATTTGCTTTGCCTTTTTCTGAATCCTCAAAACGCCAACCTGCTTGTTCTAAAAGTTTGTTTATTTTTATTCGCGCTTTTGCTTCTTTTTGTGTCATATTTACATCAAATAAAGATATACGGAATATATCCGATCATACTCCATTTCCCTCTCATTTGCAACCAAAAACCCACCCTTTTGAGGTGGATTTTCGGGGGGTATAGGGGCCCCTCCTACGTCCTACGGACTTCGGCGGGCAGGCGCCCTCCTACCTAAATCTATTTATACACTCTCTGTCTTTGTAAAAACCAGATCAACCTCTTCCGCAGGATGAGCTCCTAGGAGACCGATCAGCTTCCAGCGAACCTTACTCGGATCTTTCACATCCTCCTCGACAAATGCAGTACTCCCCAATTCTTTTCTACTCTCCCGATCATACACGACGAGGCGCCCGGTCTTTTTTTCGTTAAAAATATTCATGACCATGTCCTGCTGTTCTTCGGAGAGGCCGAACATGGTGAGTGTATCTTCCAGATGTGCTTCAACATGTTCATCACTATATGCATCATCAATCAGATTTTCGATATCGTCTGAAGTAATTCCATGTTCAATTCCTTCTTTAATCTTTTGTGCCAGAAGAAATACTTCTTCTCGGATCGTCCCCTCGATCGGATTATCGATCGCTATCAGACTGGCCTGGGCAATCTCTACTGCTGTCGCGCCAATGCGTTCGATTTCATCACACAGGGCACGGTATGCATCACTCCGAGCTTTCCTTTCTGGAGTAATTGGGGGCAGTTCAGGAATGCGGAATTTTTCTGACATAGGTTTCCTCTATATTAGTACACATTTTTTACTTCACACGACACACGTACTACTCTGTTTATTACCTTATACGAACTCAATAAATTTAATTTCACCTTCAAAGCCTTCGAAACCATCTAAAAAATGCAACAGTATATCGATAATACGCTTTTTATTCTTGATATCACCCTGATCAATGATCGCAGTTCTCACTTCATCACCCGTACTCTTCTCATAGAAAATGAGTTTACCCATTCTTTTCTCATTCACGATTGACCTCACTAGTTCTTTTTCTTCATCCGTAACATGCAGCCTTTCGATCTCCACTTCTAGTAACAGTTCACTGGTTTCATCTTCTGCCAACTCTTTGATCATCTCGAGCAATTCACCCTCAGTCAATCCATGATCGAGTGCCTCTTTCATCTTGAGCGACAGTTGAAATACATCTGGCTGTAGCACGGTGTCCCCGTCCAATTTTCCAGCCGCAGCAAGTGCAGCATCTGCCACTTCGCGTGCAGTCAGCTTTAGATTAAAAACCATTTGATCAAGATCATACGCAATACGATCTTTTTTGCTTAATTCTCGCGGGCGAAATTTTTCTGACATACAACTATAGATACTAAAAAATACTTTTGTAGTATATCAATAAGAAATTACTGATACAACCAGCGCTCGTGACAAATATCTATACTATGCTAGTATTGACATCAGGGGTCTTTTGTAGTAAGCTCATATGCTTACCGCAGTGGTAAGTAGATGACCAAACACCTAGTCAAGGAGACTGAAGATGGCTTTGATCGATACCACACGCATCCACAAGATCGAGTACGTCTGGGGACCCTGTCCCCATCACCCGGAGGTGGCAATCACCACCAAGAACCCCACCTGCCACAAGTGCCGGTGGGAGCGTGAGCTCTACGAGAAGGGTATGGTGCTCGGTCACACGAGGACCACCCTCTATCTCCAGCTCGAAGCACCCAAACTTCTCGAGCTTCGCCCGCCCTTGGGCGAGGAGGTCGACAAGTGATCTGGGGACCAGACACCGGCCCCCCAATAACCGAGACATCGCGCTATGCATGTCTCGGTCTCTTCTTTTTATACAGATAAAACAAAAACAACCCAATTTCATGAGTTGTTTTTGAGTGATGCCGTTGTTGTTGCAAACGGCCGGCACCCTCCAATATATACACCCCCTTCGATGACCTAAGAGGTAGTCCGATTGTGCACGATCGGTGCCTTCATCTGTACCAGCGGTATCGGACAATTGCATGGACGTCGAGTACAGCGGATACAGTATCCCGGATAGATCTTCTTGACCTCCTCCTCGAAATTCATGACGAGAATATTCGCGATACCCAGGGTCCACGCGAACACACTCGAAAGTTCATGTGTGTATTGCTGAATGAACACGCTTGGCATTTTTTGGCTCGGAAGATGGAGAATCTTCATCGCGCCTAATTTTTCGAAAAGCTTGTTCATGGCGTATTCCATGCCACCATCTGGACGCGCACGGTTTTTGTCACCGTACACGTAATTCAGGTGTGCCTGCCACTGCGACAAGCTCCAGTGCAGCTGCTCCTCGACCACCACTTTCTCACTCATGGATGCCCCAGTCTCATCACTGCACTCACACGACTTTGCAAAACAATATGAGCAGTGCGTCATGGGGTACATGACTGAGATCATATCCGAGAATCTCAGATGGCCCCGGAAGTAGTCATCACAGTAGCAGAGAGCAGCAAATATCTCAGCCAGTGCTTCCCCCAGATTCCGATGAATCCCGTTCTCATAACAATGGACGAATCGCTTCACCCGATTCAAAAGAAAGTAGGTCCGCTGTTCACTCGTTTGCATGAATAGCAAGTTCCTCACTGAGTAGACACCATTGATGCGCTGATCCATGGTCTCTATCAGAGTTTCGGTGTACACCATAGATACCTCCTCAGTACACAAAAACCCTAGGCAAAAATACGCTGTTTGTCAATAGTCTCTCATAATATGTATCCCTAATTTAAGGTAAAAAATATACTTATCCACATAATTACCTTGCAATGCATAGTACCTTATACTATAGTAGATTCATATGGAATTATTTGATATCACCAAATTCATTGAGAACAATGCGGCTCAGATGCGCAAAGGCACGCTTGAGCTTGCGATTCTCTCGATTATTGGCAAAGGTTCGGTCTATGCAGGAGATATTATTGAAAAACTCCAGACCAATAATCTCATTGTCGTCGAGGGTACGCTCTACCCCCTACTCTCTCGCATGAAGCGCGGTAGATTACTCGAATACTCGTGGCAAGAATCGCCCAATGGTCCTCCACGGAAATATTATGGACTTACCGCAGAAGGACGATCGGTCTTGGAAAGACTGGTCAAAGAATGGAAGGACATGACAGAATCGATTACTAAATTGCTTGAATAAATGTAACATTAACTTTTCTTAACGTCATTCCCGTGACAACGGGAAT
>CAZMEW010000031.1:0-3697 GCA_964565405.1 uncultured Gammaproteobacteria bacterium | reverse complement strand
ATCGGTATCCGTGCCCGACAAGTCGTACATGATCTCCGTGATTTTAATATCCGCGTTCGTAGTGATCGGCAGAGCGAGAGTTGTCAGTAATATCGCAACAATTCTGAATTTTTTCATACGAATTCTATAGCCCAAAAAGTCTGTAATGTACAAGAATGCCATTAATAACCCTTCCTATTATCAACCCAATGGTGTAGGGCAAAAAAACAATAATAAATGTTATGGGTGAATCAGTGTTAGATAACCATATTAGAAATGCAATTATTCCTATAATAACCGCAGAGTAAATAATATGCTTTCTTAAACCGCCACTTCTTATCGCGGAATATATTAATGTCGTGAAAAAAAGAAATAGAGCAGGAAAGGTTACCATGGTCTCTGTTCCCCAAAAACCAAAGTTTGTGTCAAAAAATTTCATATAAATTAAATTAGCTTGACTTACAAACATGCTAGATAGAAAAAATGAGAAAATACACACTGCAATGAATTTAATAATTTTTTTCATTTTAATATTAATTAACTATAAGCTTTAAATCCCCTACTATTAAATCGTATGCTTCCTTTGTTATTTTTTTATTCTTCAATAACACTTCAATTTCCTTCTCAAAAAGATTCACCAGTATTTTATTTATTTTAACACTAAATCTTTCAATATTTCGGATATGTGTTGTGCCGTCCGGATGTCGCTCCTTAACCTTCTCAATCTTCTTATTAAACATAATGGCTGCCTCCACTTGGGATACAAGTGAGTCTCTTGTCTTTTTATCTTTAATCCACCCAAGCGTGTATGCATTCTTTATGTCCTGAATCAATAGCTCTGGAGTGACTTGCTTTTCCACTATCACAGGCTTATCAGCATCGGAAATCGAGACGTTGATCTGAGTAATTTGATTAGGATTTGTGACACCAGTAATCGTGGTTGATGTAGCAGAAGTGTCTGATACAACACTTGAAACCACCCCATACTTCCCTCCACTGTCAGTACCAATGAGCTCGATCTTATATGCGCCTGGAAGTGGATTGGGTATGGTTAGGTATTCTTCGTGTGTGTCGTATCCAGAGTAGAATGCACCAGGTATTTCATTGAACTCTTGACCTGTTGTGAAGTCTTTACCAAGCTTCTTACCGTCTGGCGAAGTGATTACCATGTCTACAGGAGATTGGAGTTGGACGAGAGCAATTGAGTTAATACTTGTAGGTAAAATTTCCTTATAATTCTCTCTATTTGCAAGAAGTTCAAAAACCATTCTGGCAGATTTTGTTGGCAGACCTCTGTGGGTAGTATTATTAACATCGTAGTTATTAACTCGATCTACACTAAAACTGTAGATAGGAACTGTCCCGTCGCCACTCCCTTTTTCAAGACCGAAATCCTGTGTACCACCGGTAAAACCATCCGGGATTCCATGTTGCCAAAATTTACCCGTATCTTCTTGAACCACTCTTAAAAATGACACAGTCTGTATCTCAGAATTAACAAGATTATAAATCTTGACTTGTTTGTTTTTTAAATCAGTAACCCAATCGCTATTGTTTAAATTTTCTAGAAATTCATTCCTAGGATAATTATTGGGATATGTGCGGATTATTCCTGTGTTTTTATCTTTCAAATAGTCGTAGGTTGGTAGTAATTCTTTAATGGAAGAAATTGGTCTGTTGTGTATGTAATTAAAAAGATCTAAATAACCCCTCTTGAGAGATTCAAAAGTAAAGAATAGGTAAGTTAGGTTAGATTTAACATCTTTGTCGGTAGCTGACCCTTCCCACATCAAATACGCCATCGGCGCCCCTCTATGCGGTGTACCCAAAAAGATGAGTTGATCGACATCGTTTTGATAATCAGCAGATTGCACATATTGTCGAGCAACAAGTCCTCCCATGGAGTGAGCAACGAGGTCGACTTTGGAACAATCGGTGTCGGAGAGATTTGCTGCCGCACACTTCTCTTTCACATCAGCGATTTTGGTCTTGAGGAGTTTTGCTGTCTCAACATTTGAATCTCTCCATTCATATGGGAAAGTGAAAAGATTTTTCTGACTTTCATATCCGTTAGCTTCGAGAGTAGCGATGAGGTCGTCATACGTATGAAGTATTGGGTCGATGAGCCACACATCTCCTTTTTTTGCACTACCCATGATACCTGGAATTATGATCACAGGATTTATCTTTTCTTCGGTTGGGAGAGTGGACACTTTGACAGGAGTGAATGAAAAAGAATATTCATTGATTGGATCGTGTATAGGATAGCGGTTTGCGATAGCTACAAAATCCGACCTCTTTTGATCAGGCACATCTACATGCTCATTTACCACCACTTCCCCGCCGCTCCGTTTGACCGTTTTGGTAAAGCCGGTCTCATCAAACTGAATGTCAAAAAAGTATACGTCTGTCGGATCTCCAAATCCTGCCCAATATGATTTGAGAGAATATATTTCTTGATCATATTTCACCGTGGTCGAAGTGGAGATGCGAGGATCTTGGTCTGTCATATATATACGTGGAGGAAAGGAAGCAAAACAACAGCCGCTGTGCGTGTACGAAAAAGAAAAACGGGCATACCCGTTTGCATATTCCTGTTTGAAGTTTTGAAGACCAATGTATTGCTTGGAGTCAAAAGTGAATACTTCACTGTCGCCAAACATTACCGGCTCTTTTTCGTCGACAGTATATGGAGAAGTGATTTCAGCCGAGGCAAAGCTAGGCAACAAGAGGATTGAGAGACCAAGCAGAAGAGGATTGACCCACCTTTTCATACAGATTGAAGTTATTGCCATCATATTAATCAATCCTTACCCCCTTGTCAGAAAAATATGTGGATAAGCTGTTTATGAATTGTGAGTTATATGTGGAATAACTCTGGAAAAAGTCGGGTTTAGTGTGGAAAAAATGGTAAAAAATGTGGAAAAGTCCCCTATCTCTTGGGTGTGGAAGATATCACCTGAGCCGTTTCCTTTTCACTCGAGGACTTTGAGGAGGAGAGTTCGGCCACTAGAGTAATGATGGCGAGGCTTGCCGATATGATAGCTAGAAACATGAGTGTAAATTTGAAAAAGTTTTTATCGAAGTAGCGCATTTAAATTTGAATTGATTGTAAACAATATTTTATCACCAATTTAGCCAAACAAAAAACCACTCTTTCGAGTGGTTTTTTGTTGGACTTGCCTTACGGCTCGCCCGGGCTAGAAGCCCAACTTAATCCGATTAGATTAAGGGAAGCTTACGTCACCAGTTCTCCAGTCAGCCTCACCAGACATGAAGTTTGTGGTGTAAGAACCACCGTTTGCCTTGTACTGCAAACCTTCAAATCCAACTGAGTAAAGACCAGATGTAAGAGCTGTACCCGCTACGTTTCTTCCAAGGATCTGGAAGGTTACAGGGATATCAACTGAGTTACCTTCTGACAATGTGAAGCTGTTTGTCAAACCAGATGTGGTTACGCCAGATGGTGTTGTGAATGAGGTTGAAGTAGCTGATGAGCTAAGTGTACCGTCATAAGCACCGTTTCTGTAAACCTTGAAGCTGGTTGTTGAGCTTGCAAACATTGGAGTACCAGAAGCAGCTGTACCGAACATGAGATCACCACCAACAGCCTTTACACGTACTGTGAATGTAGCTGAAAGTGTAGATGTGCTCAAGTTGTTTGATGAGCCGCCCTGAGGAGCACCACTAGCAACAATTGATTTTGATACTAGAGTAA
>CAZMEW010000030.1:0-4691 GCA_964565405.1 uncultured Gammaproteobacteria bacterium | reverse complement strand
AGAAACGCAACCATAAGAAAAGGTACGGGCAATCGGTAATACAAAAACAGTGTTCCTACTATCAGAGTTATTGATTGACTCACTACAATCCCTAATGCCTCATACTTGATATTACCCAAGGCTCGAAGGGTACCGTACAGCGTCAATTGTAGCGAATCACAAAGCATAGTAATCCCCGAAATAAAGACCAACACTTGAGTTTGCTTTTCATATCCCAATGATACCAGCACGAGCGCCATGACGAGGTAGGTTGCAATACCTAGAAATAGTTTTACAAACAATACAGAAGACACAAACTCAGACATTTTTTCTTTTGTCTTTGCACCTTCACGTACCATTACATTCGTAAGACCTAAGTCTACAAACACCACAAAAATAGTCGTAAACGAGAGCGCAAAAAAATACTTACCCGTATCTTCTACTCCCAGCGAACGGGCAACTACTGCAAAATATACAAACGAGATAAGCTTCTGACCAATCGATGCTGCAGTCATGTAGAGTGTGCTTTGACCAAGAGAAATAGTCTTCATATGTGGTTATTTTAGCCTAAAATAAGCCAATAGCCAATAGCTAGAAAGTTTACTCATCCCGGACACCATATGATGTATAAAAAAAATCCCTTGCCATCGCAAGGGATTTTGTATTCTGATTAACGTTTTCTCCACTGATGTGCGCGACGTGCGCGACGTAGACCCGGTTTTTTTCTTTCCTTTGCTCGTGAATCACGAGTAAGAAAACCTTCTGCTTTGAGCACGGGGCGAAGTTCGGGAGCCCATTTGATAAGTGCACGTGAAATTCCATGTCGTACAGCACTTGCTTGACCCGCGATACCTCCTCCAACTACACGGACAGAAACATCAAGATTTTCTTCACGTTGAGTTGCAACGAGTGGACTCTTTACGGTCTGTTGGTGAATTTTTGTTGGGAAATATTCGGTAAACTCACGGCCGTTCACGGTGATTACTCCTTTACCGACTGATAATTTTACACGTGCAGCAGCTTCTTTGCGTCTCCCTACTGCGCGAGTAGTACTCTCATTTGGTGTAGTTTTTTTTGCTGACATACACTAGACTTTAATAGTTAATCGCTTCATCATTTCCACACGGTGTTTGTTTTTTGGAAGCATTCCATTGACCGCATGTTTGACGACGAGTGTAGGGTCTTTGGTAAACAAAGTCTGAAGTGACATCGTTTTCAAACCACCCGGATACATACTGTGCTTTTTGTAATCTTTTTGCACAAATTTCTTTCCGGTGAACTTCAATTTTGACGCATTGATCACGACAACTTGCGCACCACGATCTATGTGACGCTCATAAGTAGGCTCATCTTTTCCCATAAGAGCCATAGCAACCTCAGATGCTACGCGGCCTACTGCACGATTTGTCGCATCGATTTCAACGATTTTTCTTGTATTCATAGAATTCATATTAGACAAATTCAATTTTTGCAGTTTCCGCACTATCATTCTGTCGGTATCCCAACTTTATGATTCGTGTATACCCACCTTTTCTCTCGATGTAGCGAGGAGCTATGTCTTTCACCAGCATTCTCACTGCTTTTCCTGTATAGAGTGTTTTCATGATAACTTCACGATCAGTAGGATTGTTTCTCTTAGCTTTTGTAACCAAAGGTTCAATCACCGTTTTAAGTGCTTTTGCTTTTGCTTTGGTAGTCACGAGTGAACCGTGTAATACCAAACTTTCAGCAAGACTACGCATGAGCGCTTTGCGCTGTGCGCTTTCTCGGCCTAATTTTACGCCTTTTTTCTTATGTCTCATAACAATAATCTCAAATAAATCAAATATTATCCTTACTTACTCCGCAGTTGTTTTTGACGCGGTACCAGACGCATCAAGTACTAAACTGTAGTGATCCATAAGAATTTTGGTTGCTCGCTCTACCGCTTCTTTCGGAGAAATCGTTCCATTAGTTTCGATTCTGATTACCAATTTTTCGTAGTCCGTTACGTCCCCCACACGTGTATTTTCAACTGAATATCCAACATCCTTAATCGGTGAGTAGAATGAATCCATGACAATAGTTCCAAGATCAAGATGCTTACTTTCTTTTTCAGCCGCAGGAACATATCCAAGACCCTTGCCAATGATTACTTCAATCGTTAATTCTTTCTTATCAGAAGTAATGGTTGCAATCTTCATTTCTGGATTGATAATTTCGATATCCGCATTTTTTTCAAAATCTGCAGCAGTTACATCACCAAGTCCTTTTTTCTTGAGTGTGAGTACTACAGGCTCATCACTATGAGAGATAACAGCAAGCTGCTTCAAGTTGAGTGTAACTTCAACTACATCTTCCAGCACTCCATCGATTGCTGAAAATTCATGTTGTACTCCATCGATTTTTACTGCCTCAACAGCAGATCCTTCGATTGAAGACAAAAGCACCCGTCGAAGTGAGTTCGCGAGAGTGGTACCATATCCCTGGTGACAAGGTGTCACCACCAATTCACCGATATTTTTATCACCGGTTTCTCGGAATTCGATTGTAGATGGGAGTAAAATATAATCCATACCTAGTAGATTATTGAAGGGTTCAGCTAAAGCTAAACTCCTCCATTATTATGATTAGCGGGTTGAGTAGTACTCAACAATAAGTTTAACATCAAATACACGTTCGAAATCAGTTTCCATTGGTTTTCCAGTCACAGTTCCTTTCTTTGATTCAATTCGGAGCCATGATGGAAGTTCGTGTTTGCTTAATTTTTCTTCAATGCCTTCAAATAATTTCTTACCAGTCTTATTTGCTTTGAGAGCAACCACATCCCCTACTGAAACGATATGTGATGGGATATTCATTTTCTTGTCATTCAAGGTGAACATTCCATGACTTACCATCTGTCGTGCCTGTGCTCGAGTAGTTGCAAATCCAAGTCGATATACAACATTATCCATGCGCATTTCCAAAATTTGCTGGAGATTTACTCCTGAATCACCTTTCATATTACTTGCCACCTCCACATAGCGTCTAAATTGACGTTCGCGAAGTCCGTATACAAATTTTGCTTTTTGTTTTTCATCAAGCTGGCGACCATAAGAAGAAGCAGTGCCTTTGCGCTTGTTTGGCCCATGCTGTCCAGGTGACTGCGCGAGACGGCGTGCAACTTTTGTAGCATTTGTTTTCAAGCCTAAATTGACATGGAAACGGCGTGCGATTTTGTTTTTTGGTCCAATATATCTACCCATAGTATTTCAAATTTTTTGGTAAATTAGCTTTATACGCGGCGTCGCTTTGGAGGGCGGCATCCATTATGCGGAACAGGAGTTATATCTTTTACCGCAAGTACATTCACGCCATTAGTATTAAAAGCGCGGATAGCTGCTTCACGTCCGCCTCCGACACCTTTTACAAACACGCTCACTTCTTTGACTCCATATGCCTTGATCGCCTCGATCACATTCTTTACCACCATTCCAGCAGCATATGGGGTCGCTTTCTTAGGACCTTTGAATCCAGCTCCACCTGCAGATCCCCAACCTAGGACATCGCCATTCTGGTCAGTAACGGTAACAATTGTATTATTAAATGATGCCTGAACATACGCTCGACCATGTGAGACCGAACGAATAACTTTTTTCTTTTTTGAAACTTTCTTTGTTGTAGTTGCTTGTGCCATACAATAGTTAGGAAATATAAAGGAATATCACTGAGCCATTAGGTCTTTTGTGCTGCAGGCTTTTTGCCACTTGGAGCAACGTTTCGTTTGTTACCACGAATGGTACGGCTGTTGGTCTTGGTTCTCTGTCCGCGAGCTGGCAAACGTCGTGCATGGCGAATACCTCGGTACGCTTTGATATCTTTGAGACGCTTAATATTTGCAGCTACTTCACGGCGAAGATTTCCTTCGGTAGTTTCCTGTTTTTCGATAATATTTCGGATGGTATCTTCTTGGATCTGCGACAACTCTTTTACCCGAATATTTTCATCGATTTTCGCAGAAGCCAAAATTTTCTTTGCTTTTGTGTTGCCGATACCATAAATATAGGTAAGAGCGATGACAATTCTTTTTTCACGTGGGATAGTAACACCTGAGACTCTCATACGTTATAGATATTCAAAATTATTCTAAAAATTTAACTACCAGCTTTGGTTCTCTGCTTCTGACCCTGTCTCTGCTTATGTCGTGGATTCTTGCAGATTACAAATCGAACTCCGCGTCTCACGACTACTTTGCAATCCTTACACCGTGTCTTTACTGATGGTTGTACTTTCATAAAACCTAGTTTTTAAACAAAAATCATCAACTACACACGCGATATCGACGCCGACCTAAGGAAGGCTACACCGCTTTAGTTGAGATTTCTCTCTAATTAATTTAGAACCGATAGGTAATACGTCCCTTTGACAGGTCATACGGTGTCATCTCGACTTTCACCTCGTCACCGACGTTGAGTCGAATATTGAACATCCGCATTTTTCCTGCCAAATGAGCGATCACTTCGTGTTCGTTTTCAAGTTTCACTCGAAATTTGGCACCGGGTAGTAATTCATCGATTACCCCTCGGACTTCCAGAAAATCGTTTTGCTTTCCCATGTAAAAAATGTTTAACGCCCGTATTGTAGCGTATATAGATAATATTGTCAAGGATTTTTAGAGTATATCAGAAAACCCATCTTTTGTCTTATTCTAGCAAAATTTTTATAAATTACAACTTATACACACCATGCCA
>CAZMEW010000029.1:0-4697 GCA_964565405.1 uncultured Gammaproteobacteria bacterium | reverse complement strand
GTATTGCGCTTTACGACTATGCGCGCTGGTATAAATCCGGATATGATCGTCGCGACGATGAGGAACAATGCTCTGAGAGCCGTGTTTGGCACTTCAGCCACGAGGATACCGTCTGAAAATGGGAAGTTGATCGGATGAGCGGTGATATAAGGCACAAGCAACCCGTAAAGGATAAAAAGACCTACGGCTATACCAAAACTGGCATAAAAGATTGACTGGAAAATATAAGAGATTTCGATAGAACGTGAACTGATACCAATACCCTTGAGGATACCGATAAACTTTCGTCGAGTAATAGCATTGATGAAGATCACGATAAAGATAGTGATCGAAGCGACGACGAGACCGATCGATCCGACGACGTTACCCAAGATCGCAAAAGTGTCGATCATATCCTTTATAAACTTTGGAAGAGACTCTTCAAATGTCTGCACTCTGGCCGTAGCTCCAACGCCGCTTTTTAGAAGCGCTTCTTTCACCACCAAAGGATCACTCCCAGGCTTGAGCACGATCGCTATCTCATCTACGTTGTAGTCGCCACGCCCAATAAGCGGCCGCAAACTTTGATCGAGCATCAATATACGTTGGTCCAAATCAGTCTTACTTTTTATCACACCTTTAAGGATCACTTCTTTAGTGTTGCCGTTTACGGTGAGTCGCACCCGATCGCCTACTTTTACATTTTCCAAAAGATTGAGACCAGGCGAGTCGATGTCCAAATATTTTTTGAGCATGTTGGCACCGATAATTATGGAGTCGGTGTCTCTACTTGTAAGATAGCTACCTTCGACAATTTTTGAAGAAATACCTGTCGCCTTATCTTCCATCTCTGGGTTGATCCCAGCGACGACTCCCCCCGCCACATTTGGATCGTCGGTAAGCCTAACTCTCGTTTTATAATTTGCTTCGACTGACCCCGACTCTACATAACGCGCTGTGTAAGTATCCACCCAAGGTAGACCTTTGACTATACTTATGATCGACTGGCTGTTTTCTATATAACTCTTTTTTGGCAAATTTGAGATGAAGATGTCTCCGGAATAATACTTTGAATAAACTTCTACCGAGCCTTGAATGAGGCCTACGAGTATCCCTCGCACGACCACAAGATTGAGGAAAGTTAGAGTCATCACGAATATGATGAGTGCCGTGGTCGCCTTGCTTGATCGTCTTATCTGTCTTAATGCGAGGAAAAATCCCAATTTAAGGGATGTTGAAAAACTAGTACCTTTTGTGCGGACCGGAGTACCTGCCATGTTTTTATAATATCACATTCCATCTGATCCTCCCTCTACAAGGATCACCCTTGCAATAGTATAATAAGTTTATATGCAGTGTGTCTATGACACAATCCAAAAAAATGAGAAATAGAGATTATAAAGAATTTGCGGCTGGTGAGGTTTATCACATTTACAACAGAGGAGTAGGTAAGATGGATATTTTTATTGATGAAGAAGATTATAAATTCTTTATTAGCCGTCTAGTTGAAAGCGTTCATCCGGAATTTTCAAGAGACTTGAAAAATGTTCCTCGACGAAAGCTCCTGCCGGAAAAATCTTTCGATCTAATCGTATACTGTTTAATGCCAAACCATTACCATCTATTAATTGAGCAGATGGGCAATCTATCCATTAGTTTATTAATATCAAAAGTTTGTACTAGTTATTCGATGTATTTTAACAAAAAATATAAACGAGTAGGATCACTGTTTCAAGATATTTTTAAGAGCGTAAGAGTTGAAGATAACGAACAACTTTTATGGTTATCTGCATATATTCATAACAACCCCGTAAAATCCGGACTTACAAGCAGTCCATTTTCTTACAAATGGAGTAGCGCGAATGAGTACTTATCACCTGTAAAATATATATGCAGTAAGGAAATTATTATGAATCAACTGACTGATTCAAGCCAGTATCAAAAGATACTGTCAAATCAATTAGATTCCTTTGCCAATCAAGAAATGATAAGCCTAGGCAACGTCCTCATCGATTATTAAATTACAAGGGTGACCCTTGTAATATTGCGCAAAAACAATCACTAACATATTTTCAACAATAGATTAAGTAATAGTCCAAGAGCCATACCGGCAATATAAGGTCCTATTATTAATGCAAAAAAGACATTTAGCATTTCTGTAAAATACGATAGGACCGTTATTAGAACAAAAATCCCAATTACTTTTGCGAAATGCTGCTTTCTTGTTACTGGAAAGATTGAGTATAAAAATAAAACCGAAAAAAAAGTAAACAACGCTGGCCCAACTATCAATATTGAATCCCCCCAAAAATAAAAATTTGGTTTGAAAACTTGCGTGTAAATTTCGGAGAGAGGGCCCCCGACTATTATAGAGAGTAGTAACGCTAGCACTAAACTTATGATTACCTTACCGGGTTTTGTCATATTTTTTTAGACAGATACAAGGGTCACCCTTGTAATTTATAACGTCAGTAATTTTAATATCCGCGCGGGCAGCAAGAGGTAGAGTGATGACCGTGAGTAGTATTGCAGAAATTCCGAATTTTTTCATATTCATTTCCATTCCCAAAGATCTGATCTTTGATAGGGTGCGTTTAAATGTTTACTGTTTTTTATGAATCAGAATGTTTGAAGCATACGCCAAGCTCGCACCTACCCCCACCAAAAGAATCGAGATTAAAGAATACTTAACACCCGAAGACAACACGAACAGAATAATAGGGATAGTAAGCCACAAGATCAAAGATCGATGTTTTTTTATTCCATCTATACCTATTACAAGAGGAATCCAAAAAAGAAGACTGAGTATGACGCCAGAAAAAAATACGGAGTCACTTCTATCGTACATAAACGACCCATAATGAGGTGCATACTGTGCATAAAAATTACCGACGAACGGCGCGGTTAGTACACTTAAAACAAGAGCAACGAAAATCAAAATTAATCTCATGATTAGTTCCCCGAAAGTCTGATCTGGGGTAAATTTATTTTTTGACCTCAATTTGCAGATTAGGTTGTCTAAATTTTGACGAGATATAGCGGATACACCAGGAAATGAAGAATCCGACAAAAGCTAGAATAACTGGAATATAAATATATTTTGGATCTGCAGATACCCAAAACAGTAGAACTGGCGCCAACAACCATCCTATAAGTTTTTTTCGGTTAACTTGTCCGATCAATTCAAACACGAAAGGAATTAATAATACATAAGACACAAGCATTCCAGCAAGAAACACTGCACCATCCCGATCTCCAGACCATCCACCGTCTTGAAATGAAAATTTATCATACCAATTCCCCAAATACGGCGCGGTCAGAAGGCTCAATACCAAAACAAGTATGAATAGCAAAACATTCCTTCTCATAATTTTAATTATTATTTAATAAATATTGGATATCTAATTTTAGCAAATCCAGAGCATCTTGAGTGATTTTGTTATTCGCGTACAAAATGTCTATCTCCTTTTCGAATAGTTTCAAAAGAATTTTATTAACTTTCATTTCTATCTTTTCAATCTTTTTTTCTTTCCTTTTGCCGTCGGGTAGTTTTTCGTAAATTGTCTCTATTCTTTTTTGTAACTTAACAGCACTTTCAACTTGTTTGATGAGAACATCTCGAGTTCGCTTGTCTTTGATCCAACCAAGATCATAAGCACCATATATATCGTTTTTAAAGATTTCTAACGTTATTATTCTCTCCGTTTTTGTAATTATTTGCTGGTTTATATCAGCGATCAATTTTGTTATCTGATTTGGCTTAGAAATACCCACAATTTCGTTTGTCGTAGATGTTGCTTCGGATATTAAACTTGTCACTACTCCATATTCCCCTCCATTGTCTGTACCTTGGAGCTCTATTTTATATTCTCCCTCTAGCGGATTTGGAATAGTGATATATTCTTCATCTGTTTGAAATCCAGAATAGAATGACCCAGGAATTTCGCTGTACTCTTGACCATTGGCAAAGTTTTTACCGACCTTTCTCCCGTCAGGATCAATTACGACTACATCGATTGGAGACTGGAGTTGTATTGAAAATATTTTTTCTACCGGACTTAGATAGACTACCTTACCCGCAATTCTGTTTGTGAGTAGTTCAAAAATTCTTGCCGCTGTTTCTTTTGGCAAACCATCATGCGATGTATTCATCCACTCTTCGTTTAACACTTCATCATTCAATTTTGAACTATGTATAGTGACGGTATTATCACCAGCTCCAATTATTAGCCCTACCTCTTGGCCGTGCTCCCATTTTGTTAACTCTTCTGACGGATAAACTTCTATAGTCTCAATTGTATTACTTCCAGTATTTCCAACAATATTAGTTATTTTTATTCCAGAATTGATCAACTTATCAGTATTTGAATTTATAGATTCCAAAAATTCATTCCTCGGATAGTTATTTGGATAACGTCTTAGTACCCCTGAATCTTTGTCTTTCAGATAATCGGTGATAGTTAGCAATTCCTTAACCGACAAAATTGGCCTTAAGCGAATATAATCAAAAATGTTTTTATAACCACTTCTTCTAGCCTCAGAGACAAAGAATTGTGCCGCCAAAAAATTCCTAAACCCGGGTGGAAATTCTCCCGCTTCCCACATTAGGTACGCCTTGGGAGATCCTCTATGCGGTGTACCTAAAAAGATGAGTTGATCGACATCATTTTGATAATCAGAAGATTGTACATATTGTCGTGCCACAAGTCCTCCCATGG
>CAZMEW010000028.1:0-7017 GCA_964565405.1 uncultured Gammaproteobacteria bacterium | reverse complement strand
CATGTTAAAATATAAGATATGAAATCAATAACACTTCACAAGCAGTGGATTGTAAAGGCGCCGAAGGGAGAAGTGTTTCGTATGATTACTGATTTTGAAAACTTTCCAAAATATTTTCCAAAGGTTGCTGAGACGATAGAGATCAAAAAAAGAGAAGGCGACTATTTAGAAATAGAGGCAAGTGTAAGGTCCTTTGGAAGTAAATTCCCTGTGCAGATGAAAACTCAGATACTCCCCGAGCGGGGATTTATTTCAGATAATGTAAGCCCAAAATTTGGGACCTCCGGTCACGAGGAGCTTCTGCTCTCTGAGACTGAGGGTGGTACCCTAGTCGACTACACGTACCAGGTATCAATCCTTAAGCCGTGGCTTCGTCTTATTGCGACACCTTTGATCCACTGGTATTCGATGAAATATTGGGAAAAAGCTGTTATAAATGAGTTAAAGAAAAGAGTGGAAAAATAACTTTAGTTTAAATGAAATCATCTGAGAGACTTATAGCAATGACGGATATTGAATCATCGGGAGATGTGCCCGGAGTGCACGAGATACTTGAGATTGGGCTCGTGCTCTTTGATCAAAATACTTTTGAGATCAAAAAAACCTTTAATAAAAAAATAAAGCCAGTAAGGATCGAAAACGCGATCCCTGAGGCGATCGAGGTCAATGGATACAAGGAGGAGGACTGGGCTGATGCCGTACCGCTAATTGAAGCTATGCGCGAATATGCGGAGCTGACTCAGGAAGCCATTTTTTGTGCATACAATGTGGCATTCGACTGGGCTTTTATCAATCAGGCTTTTTGGGAATGTGGTATTCAAAATCCTATGAGCACGAAGGCAAACCATGACAAGCTCGACATGCTCTCTATAGCCTGGATCAAGGGCTTGAAGGGAGGGGAGAGCATTAGCCTCCGTACAGCATGTCAAAAATGGGGCATCCCGCCTGAGCCTCTGCCACACTCGGCCCTCAATGGTGCAATGACCGCCTATGAGCTCTATAAAAAGCTGGTATAAGTAGTAATGGAAATTGGAATTTGCTGTGATATCTTATAGCTCATGAAAGGATTGATATACAAGATAAAACAGTTTTCCAAACGACTACTGCCCACTTTAGTTAAAAATGCCTATTACACTACCTTTCCACTTGTGGGAAGTATAATTTACCGATTTCCGTCTAAAAAAATAAAAATAATTGGAGTGACTGGTACTGATGGTAAAAGCTCTACTGTGATATTTTTGAGTCATATCTTGAAGAAGGCCGGTTATAAAGTTGGCCATTTTTCCTCTGTGTCATATAGCGAAGGTGAAGGGGAAAAAGTGAATGGGTTTAAAATGACTATGCCAGGTAGATTTTTCTTGCAAAGATTTTTAAAAAAGTTAGTGGACAATAAATGTGACTTTGCTGTTATTGAAGTGACATCCGAAGGGATAAAACAAATGCGCCATAAATTTATAAATTTTGACGCAGCTGTAATAACAAATTTGAATCCAGAGCACATTGAGGCTCATGGCGGCTTTGATAATTACAAATCTGCAAAGAAGGAATTATTTAAAAGTATTGCGCCATCATATAAAAAGGGCATACCAAAAACTCTCGTCATAAATAATGATTATGAAAATATTAGGGACTTTGCAGAATGTGAAGCCGATAAGATAGTCAAATTTGGTAGCACTGGTGACCCTGATTTGAAAGTAGAAATTATAGAACAAAGTGTATCAAATAGTGCCTTTAAATTAATTTGGAAAAACCTTACATCAACTTTAAGAATTGAGTCTGGTGGTCCATTTATAATTCAAAATATAGTCGCTGCTGCTGCTGCAGCACTCGCGCTTGGAGTCGATTTTAATAAATGTACTGAGTCAGTAAAGTCTATCTCGAGTCCTCCCGGTAGATTTCAAATTGTATCGCTGGATCCCTTTATAATCGTAGATTATGCTCATACCACTGCAGCCGTGGATATTTTACTTTCTTTTATTCGAAAGTCTTGGTCGGGGAAAATAATTCACATATTTGGAGCAGCAGGTGGTGGGAGGGATAAGTGGAAAAGACCATTGCTTGCTCAAATATCTGAAAAGTACTCCGATTTTTCAATTTTAACTGAAGAGAATTCCTTTGATGAGCCGACAATAAATATAATCAACGACATCAAAAAAGGATTTAAAAATAGTTCACACTATGAAATTGTCGAGCGCCGAGAAGATGCGGCCTTGAGAGCTATTCAAATCTCAAAAAATCTAGAGAGACCACTTGTATTGTTAACAGCAAAAGGGAGCGAAACAGTAATAGCGGGTCCAAACGGCACTAAACGGCCGTACAATGAAGCACAATATATTTCATGTATTTTAAACGACACATTTACAAATTAGTCGCAACTCTACTCGCTCTTATACTTTCAAACAAAATCGATCAAAGATGTAAATTTTTGGTGTTTACGGGTACTGTCGGCAAAACTACTATGCGCGACACAGTAAGCTATGTACTCAAAGAATTTGGTCTTAACGTGAGAAGCAGTAATCTTGGTTATACGAATGAGCTAGGAATAATACTATCCACATTTGGAATCTATAATTTTTCATTATTAAATTTGACGGATTGGATTAATCTATTTAGAGCGAATATAGCAGACAAATCCTATGTTTGTATCGAACTTGGAGCTGATTTTTATTATGACATTCCCTGGTTTTTAAAATACTTTAAGGCCCATGCGGTATTTATTTCTGGAATATATGACAAACCTTGGTCCGGAGATATAGACAAAATCGCTAATCAAAGGAGGCTACTTCTTGAGAGCGTAAAAGGTGACGGAATAATTGTCATAAATCAGGACGATCCCGGTGCAGCGAAGCTTCTTACCGATTCAAAAATAAATTGTGAAATAAAAAAAATATCAACTAACGATGGCGCAACATCTAGTGACCTAATACTCAGCAATCCAAAACAAGATATTAAAAATTATATCGAAATAGGAGATGACTCATACTTAGAACAAATTATTGTTAACACTTGCAATGATGAATACACTATCTCTTTTAATCAGCCGATACTTGATGCTCAGCTTTATGCTATAGGATGCGCAGTAATTTTTGTTGAAATGTACTACCCTCAATTTAAATTTGAAATCAGTCAAATTTTAAATAATTGGAAATTCTCAAATCTAAGATTGAATTGGTCTTTTGCTAAAGGGGGTGCGGCGATCCTCGAGGATAGTTATAAGTCTACGCCTATGTGTCTAAATTGGATAATAGATCAAGTAAACACTATTGATTGTAGACATAAAATATTGGTGATGTCCGAAATGAGACCACTCTCAAAATCGGCAGATAAATTTTATTCGAATTTGCAGTTGAAACTAAATCAATTTGACGACATATTTTTTGCTGGAGATCATAATATTTACAAAAAATATTTTGAGAATGAAATTAGGGTAAGATTTGTTGATACAGTCGAATATGAAGGCTTAGCTTTGAGCATCTTGAAAAATTGTCGGAAAGGCGATTTAATTGTAGTAAAGGGATCGGAAAAGTATAATCTCCATTATTTTGTAAATAAATTAACTCATGAATAACGAGGAACAAAAAAACGATAGCTCAGAAAGTGCCAGTGGCTTTTTTGCTTTAAATAAACGAGATCAAAATGTTGTTTCCGTTTTGCTTTTGCTCATTATCATATTGAGCTCAATTTATTTTATATTTTTTAAACAATTACCATACCAACCACGAGGTGAGTCGAATAATATTCAGCCGACATCTACAGATTTTATCGATCTTAAAACAAATTTTACTGAAGAGGATGTAAAGAATTCAGAACTTACGGAGCTTCCGTATATAGAAGACCCTAAGTTTCAAAGAGTGGGTTATATAAACAAAAGTTTTAGCCCGATCAAATTTGTGGATGGCAAAGCACAATTTGAGTACTGTAGTTTGGATGTGGCTTGCCAATATGACGCTTCCGGTAGCTCTCCTGCAAGTGCAAAAATAGGCCATCTTACTATTGAGAAGGCAGTCTTTCCAAATAGTGGCATATCAATGAATAACAACCAGTTTGGCGGAGATCTTAATGGCGTTGCTATATTAAATATTGATTTAGAAGGAAAAGTTCATCGTTTTTTAGTTACATTTCATATTGAAAAAAGAGATCAAATTAATAATAGTATTAACTTCTTCCATCAAACCTCAATAGATAAAGAGGTTAAAAACATTCAAATCGAAGATGGTCCTATATTTAAGTTAATATATTCTGATAACAGTACGGATTTGTTTACTTATGCGGCGCTTACTCGAGGAGATTCTTCGTTTACACGAATTACTAGCGACGGTAAATTCAAGATCTATGAAAATAAAAGGGATGGTATAAATTTTAAGTATCCAAGTGATGCTAACGCCTATATGTATTATTATCAATCAATAAGAGCGTGGGGCGCGGAACAGTATAATGCAGTAAAACCTATTTTTTACTCTGATGCATGTGGGCTTGAAAATAGCTTTTCAGATTTTAATATAAATTTGAGTAAAGAGACATATGATGCTTCCTTATATTCTGGTAGACAGCAGCATTATTATATGAATTTTGGCATAACCAATCCTGATTTTGAGACTATGTACCTCACCAGTGCCTCATGGGGTTACAACGCCGATGACTGGAATAAAATTCTCTCAACATTAAAATATAAAAATTATTTGGACTCAGTAAAGAGCGGTAAGAAGCTTTCGGGCGAACCTACAACTCAGCTAAATATTGCAGGTAAGAGAATAAACTATATTCCTGAAAAGAAGCTCCCAAGGCCTTGTGATGAGTGGAATTTTGATCAATATATTTGGGTAGAGAAGGATCGTGTGTTTACACTTAGAGTAAGGAACAGCGACACCCCAAAACAAGAGATGGAAAAAATAATTTCTGACCTTATCGGCTCGATAAATGTTACTGAGTAAATTGGAATCCAAAAAAATATACACCAGTGTTTTAGTTGTGGTTTTAGTGTTCCAAATATTAGTACTGGCTCTGCCATTGTTTTTGGTCGGGCCATTTGCAATGGGGTATGATACGGGATTTTATCGAAGATTTCTCCTAAATCATAACTCAAATATATTGAGTAATGCTGTTCCCGGTCTAGATCATACCGTTATAGTCCCACGAATTTGGTTAGCGGTAATAAATGGGGTGGGGATACCTGCAAATATTGTGCTATTCGGATCGTATATTTTTTTGGTAGTAGCATGCACCTATCTATATTACGTCCTAGTATCCGGAATATTCGATAAAAAAGTCGCACTCATTTCTAGCTTTATAATTAGCTCTTCTGCTGTTGTATATCACGCGTACTGGTACATGTTTTATAAGAATTTCTTTGGGTTAGCATTACTTTTTTTACTATTTCACCTCATAAATACGGACAAATATCCTTTTTTAAGGATATTATTATCCATCTTTATAATTCTAAGTCACCAGACTACCACATTCTTTCTGTTTGCTGTTTTAGCTTTATATATTGCACTTGAGTTTGTATTCAAAAAGAGGGTAAGGCTGGTAGAATTATTATCTCTAACTATCTCGATATTAGTATATTTCTACTTTCATCCAAATATCCAGGGCAAAATTGAAGCGCCGCCAGTAGGTATATTTTTAACACATATAAAATTTTTACTATTAAGCGCGGGTGTCTTAATTGGTTCGTTTTTTGGAATAAAAAAATTTTATTATTCTTGTAAAAATCACCTAATAATATTATCTTGCTCAATTGTAGCTATTTTGTTCCCACTCCTTTCTTTGCCTTATTACCAACGTATTTATCTATATACCTTTTATGTGTTGGCTTTGGTCTCGGCTATTGGTTTTGAATACATTTTTGTAAGTATCAAAGAAAGTGCCTCTAAATTCAAAGCTTTTTGGGTGGCTATAATTGTGTTATGCGCTATTTGTCAAACCTCTGCTTTGGTATTCATAATCAAAAATGACAAACCACTCGTTACGGTGAGCGAAGCCCAAAGTCTAGATGCCCTCGCTGCATCTTTACCTAACGGGGCAAGTGTAGTTACAAGCTCACGACTTGTACCGTGGGTACAAGGCTGGAGTCGGGGTAAAGTATTTGGCCCAGGTCTGCTCAAGGATAAAAATAGCCCGGAGGATTGGTATGCGTATTGGGCAGGGGACGACAGACAAAAAATATCCTTTCTCTCGCAATTTCCAAAACCCATTTATGTATATATAGGCGATGAGCAGAAAGGGGGCTTTGTTCCGGATAAGTGCTCTGATAAAATAAATAACATGTTGTACAGCATGGATGGCTGCTTTTGAACCCAAACATACACTTGACAAAGATATCGTAGTGTGCTAATGTACACCACGTCGAGCAAATTCAAATCCGCTCGACGATTTTGACCTTTGAATAGGAGAAGAACGAAATGTCCATTTTTTCAATGGTGACGAAGATGTTCCAAAGCGTGAATTTCAGCGTGGCTGCCGCGAACAACGCGGACAAGGCCTACGCGGATGGAA
Source organism: uncultured Gammaproteobacteria bacterium (assembly GCA_964565405.1). Lineage (GTDB taxonomy): Bacteria > Patescibacteriota > Patescibacteriia > Magasanikbacterales > UBA922 > UBA922. The sequence goes on along the minus strand of CAZMEW010000028.1, from coordinate 522 downwards.
CGGGTAATCCGCAGGATCACGTGCCATTCGGAGAGGATCAGCCCGAAAAGGTTGCAGTGAACGTCGCCGGCGTGTACGCCGTTGATACGGCTGCAAACATCATTGCCGTTCGGCGGTATGGTCTCGCGGGTGGACGTGTTCATCCTGATGCGTACACGACGGCCCTTGAGGATATCTACAACGGTAACCTCGACGCCGACGAACGTTACGTCATCAATAATTGCGCAAACCTGTCCTGGCGTGCTGGACAGCCGTTTCGTGGGATCACCACGGCTCCGCTGGCCAGGATTACTCGTCCTGTGAACATGCAGTTTAATGAGCTGCCTGTTCACGAACAGGACAAGGATATGACGCAGATTCAGGCGGGGGCGGCGTTTCTTCTCGAGCAGCTAAAGGCTGCTCTGGCAACTTCCTAACTGCCGGCGCCGACAACTCGAACCCTGGGGGTAACACCCCGGGGTTCATTTTTACATCTATAAACCCCCAGCATAGCTGGGGTGTATGTTGGAAGACAACGTCGTA
>CAZMEW010000027.1:0-7334 GCA_964565405.1 uncultured Gammaproteobacteria bacterium | reverse complement strand
ATCGATGAACGTAAGATTTTTGAGGAGAAAGAAGAAATCAAAAATCATCCTGAAGAGGAGCGGGAAGAGCTTCGTGATATGTATGTGAAAGACGGCTGGCCCAAAGATTTGGCAGAAAAAATGGCAGATGTTGCAAAAGCTAATCCCGCAATTATGCTCAAAGAAATGTCATTTCGGGAGCTTGAGGTTATTCCTGAGGGAATGGGAAGTCCGATCCGCAATGGATTTGCAATGCTTGTTTCATACATTATTGGTGGAGCAATACCATTAACACCGTATTTAGTACTGCCTGTTGAAAAAGCAATTCCGCTTTCAATTGTCATTACTCTCATTGGTTTGTTTACTCTAGGTGTTGTGACCACTCGATATACCAAGCGCAGTTGGTGGAAAGCAGGACTTGAAATGCTTGCCCTTGCGAGTGGCGCTGCCCTTATTGGATATTTTGTAGGACAAGCAGTAGATACGTGGTGGTTAAAAAAGTAAGGCAGTATAAAAAAGCAATGCCCGGACCTCCTGTCCGGGCTTTTTATACGCTTCACGATCGATAGCGCTTCCGATAGGGCGCTACAAGTATAGAGATAAAAAAGATGCCAAATCCACTGAGCACGAGGTACTCGGCATCCTTGTTCAGTCCCGCCGTATCGAAATCGAGATAGACGCCCACGGTAATTACGGTCAGGGCGGTGACCAATAGAATCACCGCCAAAGCGGTGATAGCGGCAAAAGATTTCGACGTAAGAGACATGGCACACCCTCCGTAAAAAGGTCCAGTAAAGGTATATCGTATAGCCCCGTGTGCTGTCAAATATTATACTATTAAAAATTTATTTTGTTGTTTTCGTATCATTCCATCTTGTTCTAGTTGCTCGAGTGCTTTCAAAATTTGTGCGCGCACAAAGTCGTCCGCGCAGTGAGCGGTAATAGAAGATTTGGTCCTTGGTTCAAGGGTCAAAAGCCTAAGGATCATTCCGCGTAATTTTCTGTTTGAACCTTCGAATTTACTTTGTTTTGAATAATGCTTACTTCGACGACTTGGATTTTTGTTTGTTTCCTTGAGCCATGTACCATAGTCCATGAGTGCGTTGTACCATTCGCGAGGTTGTTTACGATCAAGTACAGCTTCTACATATGGGAGCAATTGTTTGTCAGTGATCTCTATCTGATCTCCAAAAAATTCGTGTATAAAGACGCTTCGAATATTAGTTTCTATAAAGATACTTGGATAATTATAGGCATAGGCTACAATTGATCCAGCGGTATGTGGTCCGATCCACGGAAGCCCTACTAATTCTTCCGGAGTTTTCGGGAGTTTGCCTTTATATTCAGAAATAATAATTTCAGCAAGTTTCTTGAGACCAAGCGCTCTCCGGTTGTATCCGAGACCTTGCCATACAGCCAGAATATCTTTAAAAGGTGCCTGAGCTAAGGATTGAAAATTGGGAAATGTTTTAATAAAAAGCTTGAATTTGCCAACTACTCGTGAAGCCTGGGTCTGCTGAAGCATGATTTCGGAAACTACAATTTTATACGGGGTGATAGTTTTTCTCCAGGGGAAATCACGTTTGTTTTGGTGATAATAATCGTAGACTTTGTTTTGGAATACTCTAATTTGTTTTTTGGTAAGAGGTGATTGCATACTGTATAACTGAAGATACAAATGTCAAAATGTAAAACTATAACTTAAATCTTTAAACTTTGAGTTTTACGTTTTGAGTTAAAGATCTATCTCTATTCCTACGGGACAGTGATCTGATCCAAACACTTTATCGAGGATAAAAGCTGATTTTACTTTTTTTTGTAGTATGTTACTCACCAACACATAATCAATTCGCCACCCGACATTCCGTACGCGTGCGCCGGCCATAGGGCTCCACCAACTGTACTGCACTTTTTCTGGATGTAATGTTCGGAAGGTGTCAATCAATCCTGATGCAATAAAATTAGTCATATCAGCCCGCTCTTCATCAGTAAATCCATGGGTTTTATGATTGCTGTCTGGGCGTGCAAGATCGATTTCATGATGTGCTACATTATAATCACCAACCACGATTACGGGTTTTTTCTTTTCAAGTTTTTTTACTTTTTTCAGAATCATGGTATTGAATTCTTGTTTGAATGGAATTCGAGATAAGTCAGGCTTCGCATTCGGGAAGTAAATATTGATAAAGTAGAATTTTGGAAACTCGAGGGTATGTACCCGTCCTTCAAAATCAAATTTTTTGTTACCAATGCCAACTTCATGGGACAAAACTTTCAGTGCTCCATTTTTTTTCTCATTCACCAAGGTCATGGTACCCGAATATCCGGGACGCTCTGCAGAATTCCAATATTCGGTGTATCCAACAAAATCAAACTTTTCCTGCTCGCGTGCATCATTTGAAATTTTCACTTCCTGGATTCCAAGTATATCCGGTTTTTGTGTGGTCAAAAAAGTCGTAAATCCTTTTTTTACGGCTGCACGGATTCCATTGACGTTCCATGAAATGATTGATATGGGCATAGTGTTATATTAGATGCTAGGTTATTCTAGCAAGTAGAAAAAATTTTAACAACAAAAAAACAGGGTTGTGCGTACCTGTCTTTCGTCTCGCTTCTTAGCGATCGTTTCGGCGTGGTGGGCGATCTTCGAGTGGTCGAGCTTCATTAACTTTGAGGCGTCGTCCTTCGAATTCTTTGCCATCCCACATTTCGATTGCGGCTGCGGCACCGGCTTCATCAGCCATTTCCACAAATCCGAATCCTCGTGATCGACCGGTAAACTTATCGGTCATGATCTTGACTGAACTTACTGCACCAGCCTGCTCGAAAGCAGAGCGTACAGCATCTTCAGTACTTGAGTATGGCAATCCGCCAACGTAGAGCTGTTTTGACATAATTTACAATTTGCTTGCTTTCCCCTAAGTGGGGAAATAAATAATACATTGTAAGGTTCATGTTCTCGTCAATTGATGCCCAAGCTCTAGTCGAGCGGCGCCGCACAAGCGCATTAGTCGGTACCGTTATGAGACGAAAGTTCGATTAAACCTACACATACATACTATATCATAAAAGTCAGGAAAAATCAAGCCCTCTACTTCTGGTTCATATAATACGCTCTCTTCTCTGGTGAAAGATGCTCAAGCGCGTAGCGAAGTGCAGTACGCGGCAGGTGAGCGGCGTGTAGATCGAGGAAGCCAATTAGGGTATTTCGATCACGTTTCCCAAGTTCTCGGAGCATCCAACCGAGTGCTTTATGTATAAGATCGTGAGTATCCTTGAGAAGTAATTGGGCGAGTTTAAGTGTATGTTCAAACTGGTCTTTTCTAATAAAAGCCCAAGTTGAGACAATTGCAATACGTCTTTCCCAAATATTTTTTGATTTTACTAGTCTATAGAGAATCAATATCTCTTCGGGATGTGTCAGTAGATATTCTCCCACAATATCGCGTGCAGAGAGATCAACTAGATCCCAATTATTAATTCGTCTTGTCTTCGAGAGGTAAAATCTGAATATATCTTTTTTAGTTTTATCATCCCCATGCTTGAATTGGTCAACAAGAATGATAAGAGCAGTAAGTCGGTATTCGTGAATTCCATTTGCAATAAGTAAATTCAGCGAATTTCGATCAAGATTGCTATATTTTTTGGCAACGGCACGCTGGAGGGGGACGGTAATCCCGAGAAATTGATCTCCTTCGGCATACTGTCCTTTACCAGTTTTAAAAAACCGTTTGAGAAATACGGCTTTTTTTGGATTACCCAACTTTTGTAACTCGTGTACGATTCGGCTATATGACATAGGAATTAGCGGTCGCTTCGATCGTAGATATAGGTCGGCATGGCGATATGGCGGGATACGAATTTATGACTTTTAATAGCTTCGTACAATGCATGAGTGTCGGAAGGGAATGCTCCGAGATGGTCAAACACATACTCTTTGATAAAGAAGGTTCCATGTGTCGGAAGGGAATGTACGTGTGAATAATGATCAGGGGAGTGGGTATCTTGAATATACGGACTTCCTATAATCGTGGGTTTGCCAATAATAGTCTCAACACTAGGGTTGGTTGCAAAATAATCATAGTGAGTCTCTAAGTGTGTGGGGGCAATGTAATCATCCGCATCAAGAAACGTTATCACATCTCCTCTCGCTGCGCTAATCCCGAGGGCTCGAGCTTCAGATTCAGTATGGTAGGATTTTTGTATATAGCGCACCCTTCGGTCATGAGGGAGTAAGGGGAGAATAAGCTGAGAAATTTCTTTGTCGGCATCAACAATAATCACTTCCCATGTGGGGTAAGTCTGGGTAAAGACCGAGGATAAGGCGTGAAGAATGCTTCGGCTGCGGTTAATGGTCGGAATGATGATTGAGAATAACATGGTTAGGGGGAGGTTTAATAGTGATGGAACGCAACACAAGCGGGAAACTTTTTTAAAGTTCTTTAATCTCATCAAGATCATGATCCGGAAAATACAATAATGCAAAACCAAACATTACCCCAAGAATGGCGGTTACGATATGTTGTCCATTGAAAATAAGTCTATCAATATAATCAAGCGCATACCAAATACCTCGCCATATGAATACCATACCAAGAACGATAGCAAAATTTCTAGAAAAATATTGAAAAAGGTGTCGTCGTTGATTCTTTTTTTTCTTTTTTGGCATAGTTAAACTACTACATTCAATGATAAGTATAGCATATAGTTGGTTTTTGATCGACGGTATGTCTGGGTGGACTAGGATTTATCTTTCCAATTCCACCATTTGAGCAGTTCTCGGTCATGCTTTGTCTGTGAGGTAAAATATACAGCACATCGAAAAACATAGAGAAGACACCGGTCCTGAACGTGGCCCACCAATTCATTAGATTGCTGATATAGTTTTTCAGGGTTTTTTCCTCTCAGGTGTGCCACAGTTGTGATTCCAATATTCCGTAGGTCTTCAGCAATACTTTTCCCTACTCCAGGAATAATTTCAAGGTCATTCCCGTTCTCTAACTTCATAAATTTATTTCTTGGGCATCCTGATATACGGCTTGATAGGCCATAAGAAGAGCGTACCGATGACTGATGCTATCACAATAAGTGTGATAAGTGTGGGAAAACCTTGGGTCGAGGCAACATATCCTCCAATAATTGCAAGTAGTGCGCTCGAGAGGTCGGTCGCGGTAAAATATACACCCCACTCGGTTCCTTCTTTTGATTTATCGATATGACGGGTGAATATCGCCATGTACGTTGGGAACGTGAATGCGGTACATAATCCTAAGAAAAATTGAACAATGTAGAGTTGAAGAGGGGTGGTGATAAAGAGATAGAGAAGTGGAATAACCGCAATAATAAGTGTAAAAATAAACATGATCCAAAAATCATCTCGTTCACCTCGGATTCGATCCACCAGTTCAGCAATAGGGATCTGCATAATACTCTTCGTAAGAAGATAGACTCCAACTGCAATTCCTGCGACCACCTCGCTATGCTCAATACTGATAAAATCCTGGATGAAAAGGGCAAAAATTGGCGCAAGTAGTCCAGCAGCTCCGAGAAGAATCGTATCAGAAAGGATGAGGAAACGAATCACTACATTGATATCAAGAAGAAAATAGTTTTTGAGTTTACGTGCGCGTTTTGGCATACAGTAATTCTTTATTGGTAATCTTCAAATTTAAAGGTTGCTTTAGTGATGTGTTGTATCACCTCGGACATTTGTGAAAAGTCTTTGCCCTCAGTCATGACACAGATAATATACGGATTAGTAGGCTCATAGACGATACCGCAGTCATGGAGTATACGAGAGACGATTGACCCATCTGTTGCGTATTGGGTCGCTTCACCAAATTTATGTGCAACAGGAATATTCTTAGGGATTACTTTACTAATACCGTCGGTGAAAGTGCTACGTGATAAGTATTCAAGAAGGGTATTGGAATATTCGAGATTAAGATAGGATGAATTATATAGAAACCGCAAAATATTTGAATAAATTCGGACGTTTATATAACGTTCAGGAGAATCACTACCTGTTTCAGATTGTTCAATACCGAGATCAGTCAAAATATTCGAACGGAATATGGGATCAATATGGCCATTGAGTACACTAACGGGGTTATTGTCTGAATCAATAAGCATACCCTCAATTAATTCTTGTACAGTGTACTCCGAACCTGGAGTGAGGATTTTTTTATATGATGGAAACATTTCTTTTTCATTTCGATTTTCTGTTGGTAAGCTGAATTTTTGGCCTAAAATATTAGGTGAAATCTCGGCAAATTTGAAATATATAATTGATAAGGGGAGTTTGAGTAAACTTGCGCCGTAGAAGTTCGCTGTATCATCAATTCCGAACCATCTTCTGGTAGTAAGATCGCGATAGAAGACGCTGGCACGAGTGATATGCCCCTCTTTTTTTTCGTTATCGATGATTTTACGAATTTGTATATCAATATTTCTAATTCGGGTAATGTTTTGATCAATTTCACCGCAGTCGAGTGTGGGGTTAATAAAGGGGTGGTTTTCACAATTACCCAACGTAACGGGGGTGACTATTTGTCGGTGGGTAAGGTGGAACAAACTATACCCCAGTGCGGTGCCGAGACCAAGCAAAATAATGCCTGTAGAGATTTTGTATCGATGTCGGATTAAGAAATTGGTAATATGCATATGCGTCATAGTATATCACTCACGTAAACTTATACAAATAAATTATTTTTTATTAGCTTTCCGGTCCGGTACTCATTTACGGCTATATGTGCTAGACGGGTAGGTTCGGGCAAACGGTGTTTGATTATGCATTTTTTTACGAGATCAATAGCTTCTTCAAGTGTGACGAGATTACCGGGGGAAACAAATACGGGTTTCACATTTCGTTTTGTCCGTATAGCCGCTCCAATAATTTCATTTGAAAAAATAAAAAACTCCCTATTAGGGGAGAGTTTTTTATTTTCAAGCGATTACGCTCGAGAAACGTTGGTTGCAGCTGGACCTTTTTCACCCTCAACTACTTCAAAAGTAAGGGCATCGCCAACTTGTAATTCATTGTAAGAAACACCAACCAATGACTTTGCATGAAAGAATAGATCTTTTGATTCGCCTTCGCGAGCAATAAATCCGAATCCTTTATCAGTAAGAGTCTTGATAGTTCCGTTCATAATTACGTTTATGAAATGAGTAAGACCGAGAAACTCGACTTTGTTTTTCGTATGCTGTGAGACATGATAAAGACTATGCACTATTTTTGGCATTTTGTCAATGGGGGTGCTATGGATAGGGTATCCCGGGTAGTAATAAAAATATCCTGACCAATCAGGATATTTTTAGATAGAGCATGTGACTATTTTTTTGCCTTCTTTTTC
>CAZMEW010000026.1:0-8043 GCA_964565405.1 uncultured Gammaproteobacteria bacterium | reverse complement strand
CACAAGGAAAGGAAAGTACATCAGAAGCTTTATCAAAAAAAATAAGTGATCTAGAGCACACTACTTCTCACCTCACCTTCATTATTGGTGGTCCACTTGGGCTTCATGAATCAATTTTTAAAAAAACAAATCTCACACTTTCACTTTCCCCTCTCACTTTTACCCACCAAATGACCCGCGTAATCCTTCTTGAGCAACTCTATCGGGCATACATGATCAAATCTGGAAAATCATATCACCATTAGACCTTGACAAACACCTCTACTGAGTATAAACTGTCTCGGTCTCTAAAAAGGCGTATACGAAAGTATACGTTTTACGTTCCAGAGGAGGAACCACACGCCATGAAGCAACACAGTATCGCAGTGCCGATGATTCGCACACCGTTCAAGGACACCCTAAGGCTCTCTCGAGACATGGGAGGACTGGCTGGGGTAATCGCCCTCGCAGCAGTGAAGGCATCCCCCATCCACAAACTCGGAATGAAGGTCGGGCGCTACAGCCTCAGCACAGGCATTCGAGTGCTCGAATACGTGAATGACGGTAGTATGCCGTTTGGTCTCAAGTAGACCTGACGTAGCCAAGGAGACATGAAAATCACCTGACGCTACAAGATATTCTTAAAAATTGGACTATCTTGTGGAGGGCAGGTGGTTTTTATTTTTAGTAGACAAACATCGCATCACCAAAACTATAAAATCGATATTCCTTTTCTACCGCAGCTTTATAACAATTTAATATAAATTCTCGATCCCCTGCAAAAGCAGAGACGAGCATGAGAAGTGTTGATTTTGGTAAATGAAAATTGGTAATCAACGCATCAGCAATTTTGAATTCAAATCCCGGGGTAATAAAAATATTAATATCGCCTCGATATCCAGAAATCTTCCCTTGATGAAGTAATGCCACGCCTTCAAGCGTACGTGTAGTTGTGGTACCGACGGCAATAACTCGTCTTCCCTCTTTTTTTGCATTACTAATAATTTCTGCAGTTTCATTTGATACTTCAACCCATTCGCTATGCATTGTGTGATCTTCAATTCGTTCAGATTTCACAGGTAAAAAAGTCCCAAGACCTACATGTAGTGTAACATCAGTAAACAAAACTCCCTTTTGTCTTAATTTTTCTATTAAGTCAGGTGTAAAATGAAATCCAGCAGTCGGTGCCGCAACCGAACCTTCATTTTTTGCATATACCGTCTGATACATGTCAAGTTCGTGTGGCTCATCTTTCACATAGGGTGGAATGGGAATTGCTCCATATTCATTCGCCTTTCTACGCACTTCGCTCTCTGTATCAGGAAATTGTACCAAAATTGTCCCATCTTTCTCTTTGTATACTACTTCGCAGTAAAAGTCAGAAGCAAATCGTACTACCATACCTGTCTCAATTCTTCGTCCAGGTTTTCCCAATACTTTCCATACACCACTATTTTCCATGGGGCGCACCAAAAATATTTCTACTTCTTTTTGATTACGTAATGCGTGATCAGGAACTCCATCCTGATTGACGTCCGTATTCCCTGCTTCCAATTTTCCTATCAAACGTGCCTTAAATACTTTGGAATTATTCCAAACAAGCACATCACCGGATTTAAAATATTCAACAATATTATAAAAATGACGATCCTCAGTGGTTTTATTTTTACGATGAATAACCATCAACCGAGAATGGTCGCGTGGTTCTACCGATTTCTGAGCAATTCTTTCATCAGGGAGATTGTAGTCAAATTCAGAGGTATGCATATACGATCCTTAGTGTCATTCCGAGCGAAGCGTAGCGAAGTCGAGGAATCCCTTGCGCTAAGTTACACCCACTTTAAAACAAGGGATTCCTCCACTCGTCGGGTGCACTCCTCGGTCGGAATGACACTCACTGTAGCCTAAAGTTGGTATTTCCTCAACTCCCGCTCCCTAGCTCGATAATCCGGTAAAATCTGAGACACTTCTTTCCAAAAGCTTGCTGAATGATTGTGATGTCGCAAATGACAAAGTTCATGCACCACCACATAATCAAGCAACGCCTCAGAAAGAAAAATAAGTTTATAGTTAAAATTTAAATTATCTTTAGTCGAACAACTCCCCCAACGACTCGACGTATTTTTGATTGAAATTCTCTTAAACGTAAATCGGTGTAACTCTGCAAAATGTTTCACTCGTGCAGTGATCACTTTTTTCGCCCGAGCTTTATTCGCATGATATGAATATTTTGGACCAACAAAATCAGATTTTTTAGTAGCCTGCATTTTTTCCAAAACTCCAGCTATCCATTCTTTTTTTGAAGCAACAAATCGATCAATCATTTTCTTTGGCACAAGCTTAGGCGCGGTTACCCTTACCTGTCCTTTCGAATTTACCAATAACGTAATACGTCGTACACGTGCACGTCGGTGTAACGTAAAATCGTACATACAACTACGCATTTCTAACAGCCGCTGCAACCCGCTCTGCTACTCGTCTATCAAAAACATCAGGGATAATCTTCTCTTCAGTCGGGTTCTCTACACATGATGCAATCGCTCTCGCTGCCGCAAGTTTCATCTCAGTTGTTACTGTTCGAATTCGTGCATCAAGAAGCCCTCGAAAAATACCAGGAAATGCAAGCACATTATTAATCTGATTTGGAAAATCACTTCTGCCAGTGGCAACAATCCGGACTCCCCCGGCTTTTGCTTCATCCGGCATAATTTCAGGAATTGGATTTGCAAGTGCACATACGATTGCATTGTTATTCATAGTCCGAACCATCTCAGTACTCAAGACGCTGGCTTTACTCACACCAATAAAAACATCTGAACCCTTGATTGACTCAGCTAATTTCCCAGTGATCTTTTCACGATTAGTAATTTTAGCCATTTCAATTTTTTCTTCATTCAAATCTTCTCTGCCTTCATAAATTGTTCCAGTAGAATCAACGAGAATAATCGAAGTAGCTCCTGCAGCAATAAGCAATTTCGCAATCGCAATTCCAGCAGCACCTGCGCCATTAATCACAATTTTTGCAGTTTCAATTGATTTGTTAGTAACCTTACACGCATTGATTAGTCCGGCAAGTACCACAATTGCGGTTCCATGCTGATCATCATGAAAAACAGGAATATTCAATCGTTCAATAAGTTTTCGTTCAACCTCAAAACATCGAGGAGCAGCAATATCTTCAAGATTTATTCCACCAAGCCCCGGAGAAATACGGACAACAGTTTCAACGATTTCATCTACATGCTGTGTATTCAAAACAATCGGAAATGCGTCAACTCCGCCGAATTCTTTAAACAAAATACATTTACCCTCCATAACCGGCAAACCTGCTTCTGGACCAATATTTCCAAGACCAAGTACAGCGCTGCCATCGGAGACTACCGCAACCAAATTTCCCTTCCGTGTATACTCATATACTTTTTCCACATCTATCGCTATTTCTTTGCAAGGCTCTGCAACTCCAGGAGTATAAGCAAGACTCAATTCTTCACGGCTAGTAACAGGAACACGTGAGACAATTTCTATTTTTCCTTTATATTTTTTATGAAAATCGAGAGCATCCATACTTATTGCAAATATTTATATCGATTTTGAGCGTGTTCTTCAAGAGTTTTTGCATATTTAACCTCCCCAGTATCAAGTGTGGTCAAGAAAAACCAATAGCTATTGGGGATAGGATGAAGTACAGCCTCAATAGAAGAAAGGCTTGGTGCAGCAATAGGACCTGCAGGAAGACCAGGATATTTATAGGTATTCCATAAAGAATCCGTATTCCGATCTGCTTCACTAGTAAATACACTATCAGGAGTACCGACCACATAGTGAACCGTAGAATCTGCCTGAAATGCCCAACCTGCTTTCAATCTTCTCCAGAATATATCGGCAACAATCTTCCGATCTTCAGGAGATCGAACTTCCCGCTCGAGCACACTCGCAAGAGTGAGAATCTCAAACACGGTATGACCAGATTTTTCTATGTCTCCCCTCAGAGCTTCGATTTGTTTCCTTCGTTCAGAGATAAATTTTTCAATCACTTCATCAGGTGTTGCATTTGCAAACACGTTAAATGTCTCTGGAGCAAGGTATCCTTCAAGACTTACGTTTTCAGGTTTCCCCTGAAACAAAAAATCTTGAGTATCTATTGTATATTCTGGTTTTTGAAATGTAACCGGTGCTCCCAATAATCGATACACATCGGCTTGCGTCCCAAATCCGTGCTTTTCAAAACTTTCTGCAATATCTCGTACATTTGATCCTGGAATAATAGTAATTGTCTTTTCTTCGCGTGTCTTGGTATTAGTAAGCAAACGCGCAACATCAACAATCGTTACTCGACCTTCAATACGCACTGTTCCATGAGTAATTGAACGATCCAGATTTTTCCATGCAATATATTTTCGAAGTAATCCGCCATCAGTTACGATCCCCATCTCTTCGAGACGGTCTGTAATCGATCGAATCGACTCACCTTCGGTAATCGCAAAAATTACATTTCCAGTAAAATCAGATTTTGCTAGGTAAATTTTTCTGTAAAAAATAAAAACAATAACAACCAAAACAAGAACGATTAGAAAAAATAATCGCTTAAATACTGTAGAGATCATAGATATGCTTCTTTACCGTCATGCTGGAGATTAGCAAGGAGCGTTTTGATTTCAGGCACATGATCTTTATGAACAACCAACAGCGCATCTTTGGTATTTACGACAACCATGCCTTGGAGACCAATAACAGTGACCAGTTTATGTAGTTCTTCATTAAATACAAAAGAATCAGTAGTGCCAAGTTCATAGGTATTACCAATAGCAACTGTATGCTCAGGTCCAGTCTGCAAAGCTTCTTTCAGAGCGTAGAGGGTACCCGGATCACTCCAACCGAGGTCGACAGGTAATACGACAGCTTGTGATCGATCGATTTTTTCAATAATAGCATTATCAAATGAGATACTCGGAACGGTCGCATATTCAGTATCGAGATTACGAGTACCCTCAACCATTTCCTTGACTGCGGTATAAAGCACTTCTTGATGTTTTTGATACAGACTCAAGACAAAATCAATATCAGCAACAAAATATCCTGGATTCCATTGCCAGAGTCCTGAATCAAACATATCTTCACATTCAATGACATCCGGTCGATACCTCCAACCTTCAAACTGAAACACTCCATTATGGATTTCACTACCAATCTGGATCCAACCCAAATTATGATTAGGAAATCTGGGTTTTTCAGCAAGAAATACAAATCTATTCTTATTCTCAGTAATCAATTCTTCAGCACGAAGCAAGGCACTTCGAAAGGCTTCTGGTCGCTCCATAAAATGATCTGCCCACAATAGTGCAATGGTACCAGAAATTCCACTCTTTTTAAGACGAAGTAATGCGAGAAGTACTGCTCCTGCCAAATCTCGTCGCGAAGGTTCGCTCATGATGTGACTGTCATCTATCTGCGGAATCTGTTCTTTTACCACCGGAACATAACGTTCATTGGTAGAAATAAAAATATGACTAAGACCCAGCGGCGAAACACGCTCAACCGCCATCTGAAGTGTCGAGGTATTATCTTTCAGCTTCTCAAACTGTTTGGGAGAATGTGAGCGACTAATAGGCCACAATCTCGTTCCCGCTCCTCCTGCAAAAATAAGAAAATTCATAGATACGTACCTTACCACAACCGGACAATCGGTTCAAGAATATGTGCAGTAACCCAAGGTAGTGCCAATAGTGCCCCATGTGCAACTGCACACCCCCCGATAATATCTCTTGGATAATGCACACCGACGTAAACGCGAGAAAATGAAACCGCTACAGCTGCCAAATAGAATAACAATACAATGAAGAGTGGGGTCGCAGGGATGAAAAGAAGCGCCCCTGCAATGCAAAAAGACCCAATCGCGTGATCAGATGGAAAGGATTTCCAGGTACCCACCGTGTGAATCAATTGTCTGCTTTCAGGAAACTCAATTCGTGGTCGAGGATGTCGAAAGATACACGCGAACGTATAGCTAAAAATTTCAGACAATATAAACGCTCCAATACAAAAATTAATATAGGTCTTCACCCAACCACCATTGCCCTGAGTCCACATGACAATCCCATAGGCCAGGGCAAGTGCGAACATAATAAATACGAGCATGTTCGCAGAAAAAATCATAAACATGTCACGTCGAGGATTTTCCCCAATAACCGCGTTAATTTTCAAAAATAATTTGTGACTCCAGGAGAGTTTCATGTAATCTAAGGCTTATAAAGCTTAGTAGGCTTATGGAGCTTATAAACTAAATTTATAAGCCTTCTTCATGAGCTTCCTAAGCCTTTTTTAAAAATCTCAAATACGCCTCTACAAACCCATCCAATTCTCCATTCAACACGGCGTCAGTATCTGCGGTTTCGTGTCTGGTGCGAACATCTTTGACCATCTTATACGGCTGCAACACATATGACCTTATCTGATTCCCCCACTCAGCACTCTTATACTCTCCGCGAAGTTTCAATCGTTCCTCTTCTTCTTTTTCTTCTTGAAGTTTAATCAACTTTGAAAGCAATACTTTCATCGCAGTTTCTTTATTCTGCAATTGCGATCGTTCATTCTGACATTGTACCACAATTCCGGTCGGAATATGGACAATACGAACTGCGGAGTACGTCGTATTTACGCTCTGCCCACCTTTTCCTCCGGACATAAACGTATCGATTCGAAGATCTTTAGGATCAATAGTTACAGCATCGGCAGTGTCTACTTCTGGAATAACTTCAATTAAAGCAAACGACGTATGTCGCATTTGCTCTGCATCAAACGGTGAGATACGAACCAATCGATGCGTACCATGTTCAGATTTCAAATACCCATATGCATATCGTCCTTCTACTCGAAACGTAACTGACTTAATCCCCGCTTCATTCCCGCGTGATTCGTCAAGCATTGTAGTTGTCCAGCCTTTCTTTTCACAATACCGCATGACCATACGCAGAAGCATCTCAGCCCAGTCTTGTGCTTCTGTTCCCCCACTTCCTGCATGGATTGATACAATCGCCCCAAGCTTGTCATGCTTACCATTCATCAAAACCAAAAATTCAAGCTTCTCAAATTTTTTCTCAAGCTCTTCTGTCTTATTCATGACATCTGCTTCAAGTGTTTCATCAGGAGAATCTACCAAATCTTTTGCAAAAGAAAGCAACTCCTCGGTATCTTTCTGAAGCGTTTCCCAAATTTCAATTTCCGATGATAAACTCTCGCGTTGTTTCGAGACCTGCCCAGCTTTCTGCGGATCAGACCAAAATCCCGGATCCTGCATATTCTCCTCAAGATGAGCAACTTGTTCTTTCAAATCATCAATCCGAAGAAGTTTCCACGTGTCCGTGATTTTTTCTCCAAGCACTTCAAGTCGTTCAATGATACTAGTAATCTGAGCCATAATATAGCCATTCTAACGAAAAAAGAAGGAAAACTCAAGATACAAATACTCCCCGCTTTCACGAGGAGTATTTGTATTAAATCTTTTAATCTTCAATCTTGTATTTCCAATCACCGATCTCTAATCACCGATCGACTAACTTACATCATTCCCATTCCACCACCCATTCCTCCCATACCACCTGGCATTGGAGGTTCTTCTTTCTTTGGCAAGTCAGTTACCACAGCTTCAGTCGTGAGAAGCATTCCAGCTGCAGAGACTGCATTTTGAAGTGCACTTCTGGTAACTTTGGTAGGATCAATCACACCTGCAGCAACCATATCTTCATATCCGCCAGTTACTGCATTGAAGCCATAATTTCCTTCACGCTTCTTTACTTCATCAACAACCACAGCTCCTTCGAATCCAGCATTCTTTGCAATCGTTCGAATAGGTTCCTCAAGCGCTCGGCGAAGAATTCCAACCGCAACCATTTCTTCTGGTTCGAGCGTGATCGTATCAAGTGCTTTCATAGCGCGAAGTAATGCTACTCCACCACCAGGAACCACACCTTCTTCAATTGCAGCCTTGGTGGCACCAACCGCATCTTCCACACGATGTTTCACTTCTTTCATTTCAGTTTCAGTGGCAGCCCCCACACGAATGACCGC
>CAZMEW010000025.1:7484-12341 GCA_964565405.1 uncultured Gammaproteobacteria bacterium | reverse complement strand
AATAGTCGTTACTTCCTTTTCAATATGTTTATGAGCTTTAGAAAATGTTTCAAATAAATCCTTGGAAATTACCGCCACTTCCCCGTCATCAAGAAATACCATCTCACTAGTGTAGGGTAAAATCGGTGTTGCATCACTCGCGACAAAATGTTCACCCTTTCCCACGCCAATAACCAATGGACTTCCCATGCGAGCAGCGACAATCATATCTGGATGATCTGCGTGAATCGCAACAAGTCCGTAGGTTCCACGCACACGCTTAAGCGCTGCTTCAACTGCAGAAACTAGATTGCCAGAATACAGAGACCCAATCAGATGTGCTAATACTTCAGTATCTGTTTCAGAAACAAATGAAAATCCTTTCTGAATAAGTTCATCTTTGAGCTCACGATAATTTTCAATTATACCGTTATGACAAATTGCTAACTTTCCATCAAGAGAAACATGCGGATGAGCATTCTCCTCAGTCACTCCTCCGTGCGTTGCCCATCTCGTATGCGCAATTCCCATCGTTCCTTTCAAATCAAAATCTTTCACTTTTTCAACAAGTTTATCAATCTTACCAACCGCCCGGACACGCTGGATTTGTTGAATTTTTTGTTCGTTGTTCGTTGTTCGTTGTTCGTTGAGAATTGCTACTCCCGCGCTATCATATCCTCGATACTCAAGACGACGCAACCCGTGCAACAATACGAGCAGTGTATCCTTTTTTCCAACATAACCGATTATTCCACACATATTGCAAAATCAAAAGTAAAAACTCAAGACAACTATAAACCTTTTGCAATTTCCAAATCTTCCGCAGTATTAATTCCAATGGCTTCTTTGGGTTCAATTGAGATCGATGAAATTTTCACATCTTCTTCAATTCCCATTCCAATTAAATCAGTCAGATAATACTCTTTTTGAACATTCTCATTCTTAATGTTTTTGAGCGACTTCCAGAGCCACGATGCTTCAAAGCACCACACTGAAGGATTGAGCTCATGGATATTTCGCTCTTCAAGAGAAGCATCCTTATTTTCAATAATCCGAACAATATGTCCATTTTTACCACGAATTACTCTTCCAAAACCTCCAAATGCCTGATATTCCCCCAAAAAATTTGGTACCGTTACAGTCATCATGGTAATAGTATTTTTTCTTTCAACATGGCGCTCGACGAGACGTTTAATTGAATCGCCCGATACAAAGGGCATGTCCCCATTCAAAAAAATAACATGCTGAACTGAATCTTTCAGCATACTTTCTGCCATTGATGCGGCATGCCCAGTTCCTAGTTGCTCTTTTTGCACGACATACAGTGCACGATCCCTTAAATGATCCTGTACCATGGTGTGTTTTGCAGATACAACCACAATAGGCTTAGACAAACCTGATTCTTCAACATGCATAATCACATGCTCTACCAAGGGTTTACCATTAAGCTCATGCATCATTTTTGGCAAGTTACTTTTCATGCGTTTACCATCACCCGCTGCAAGAATCACAACTCCGACTTTATTGTTCTCTAATATATTCATAAATTTCACTAAGTGTTTGATAATACGGTAATTTACTTTGTATATATTCCTCTTCATTGATTGAATCAGATTTTCGAAGAACGATACGCAATCGGGGGAACTTATTTTTCACTAATACGGTCTCTCCCACTTTATCATTGATAAACCATATATCCTCTTCCTTTTTGCCTGTATCAATAATCTCATGGATAACATATTCCTTACTATTCTCGACCATAAATATTCGGTCAAAGTAAGAAGCAATACCTGATCCCTTTACTTTCAACTCTTGAAAACTGGGCTCTCCCAGACTCAACAATACCACGCTCTCGCCAGTCTTTGTGAGTTTCTGCATAAATGCTACCGTATCAGGAAATAAGAACTTCTGCAATCGATCCCCTGTAGTTTTCTCCAAAGCTTCCATAACCTTCTCAACTGAATATCCGCGTAGAGCGAGTAATTCACTATGTCGATGATTGGAATAACTAAACACATCATTTTTCTTCAGAGCCTCACGATAGGTTTCCTGATAGTCTTTCTCAGATACTCCGATTTTCTGCAATGTCTCCATTCGCGCTTTTTTAAAATGGTGAGTATTAAAAAGCGTATCATCAAAATCAATGACAAACATAGAAAGTTAGATAGGATTCCAGAGGGTATCAAAGATATGCTTCTCAGTTTGGTAAATTCCATCATTCTGTATAACTACCGCAACCGGTTGTTTTTTTGCATCAAGAGAAATGTATGCTGTTTTCCCAGGGTAGATAATGATATAGGTTGACATATGTTCTTCCGAAGGAAGCCATTTGCGCTGATCGAGTCCGCGCAATTCTCCACCACTGCCAATAGCAATAGCACGAACTCGAATTCCTTTTGCGATACGCACATCACTAAACGTAGGAAATTCTTCATACAAAAATTCTCGCACACTTTCAGTCGAATAAATCCGATAGGTCTTTTCTTCACTGTGTTCGCAGGTCGAGAGTACATCTTCGAGAATCGTATTGAGCTCGCGTGCAGATATGTACTGAGCTACAGGGCGCTCACCACCCTTATGATGAAGTGCCATATACTCAGGCAAACTTCGCTCAATCTCTCGTTCAAGACGCTCATTCTCGACCTTCTTCTCACGCACGAGAGAGAGTAATCGATCAGGGTGTTCAGCTACAAAAAACTGCTTAGTATCCTTATGATAAAAAGTCACGAGACCATGTTCCTCAAGCCATTTGAGCGCATCATAGGTACTTCCTCGATTGAGACCACTATAGTCTGCAAGAGAGCGCACCGAACTAGGACCCAAAGATAGCAAAGATTGGTAGATTTGGGCTACTTTGTCAGACATTCCTAATTTTTTGAATATTTCAGTGTTCATAAAATCAATAGATTTAGCTTAATTTAAATAGTTAAAACTGTCAACTTTTTGTCGACAATTTTATGAATACATGGTGGATTAAAACAAAAAACAGCTTATTTTAGCTGTTTTTTTATAAAATCTATTAAGCGACCGCCACTTCCTTACACAGATATACATCCTGAATCGCATTCAATATTTCAACTCCCTCTTTCATTGGTTTTTCAAACGCCTTCCGACCTGCAATAAGGCCCATCCCCCCTGCACGCTTATTGATAACAGCCGCACGAACCGCATCATGAAGATCCGATACCCCGTTACTTTCTCCACCCGAATTAATAAGTCCGATGCGACCAGCATAACCATTCAAAACTTGATACCGACAAAGATCAATCGGATGCTCACTTGAAAGCTCCGTATACATTCGATCATCATATTTTCCATATTTTATTTTACCTTTATTCAAGGCAGCATATGCTCCATTCAAATCTGGCAATTTTTGCTTTACGATATCAGCACCAATCGTCGCCCCGAGATAATTTGCCTGTCCGGTAAGATCAGCTGATGCTTGATAATCAACCTTACCTACTTTGAATCCTGCATTTCGCACATAGCACCACAGAACAGTAAACATTCCTTTTGCATGTGCTTCAGCAAATGCATGAGACACTTCAGTGATCTGTCTCTTTGATTCAGGTGAGCCAAAATAAACCGTTGCACCTACACCTCGCGCTCCAAGTTCATATGCTTGTTTTACGGTTACAAACATACTCTGATCATAGTCATTGGGAAAACGGAACAAATCATTATGATTCAATTTCACAATAAAAGGAATTTTACTCGCGTATTTCTTACTCAAGATTGCAAGCGTACCATAGGATGATGCAACCGCATTACATTTTGCCTCAACCGCAAGTTTCACAATATTTTCTGGATCAAAATAATCAGGATTTGCAGAAAATCGAGCACCAGCTGTGTGTTCAATCCCTTGATCTACTGGCAAAATCGATAGATACCCTGTTTTTTTCAATCTCCCAGTCTTTCGTAAATGAATCAAATTGTCGATTACTTTATGTGACCGATCAGAAATAGAAAATGTTTTATAAAAAAAATGCTTTGAAGGCAGATGCAATTTTTCTTTTGGAATTTTAGGAGTTGAAAAATCGAGAAGATACTCAGCTTCAGGCCCCAAAATTTCACGAATCTTTGAAATATCGAACATACAGAAGAAAAATAAAACGGTAGTATGTATATACTACCATTTTTTGCACTTTTTTACAAAATATTTATGCGTTTTCTTCAACACGAGCAACCGCGTGCATCCACATTTCTTCAAGTTCATATTCGAATTCGAGCTCCTCAGCATTATCGGCAAACCATTGTTCAAATGCGACTTTCAATTCAGCAACATCAGAAGCATTTTCAAGTGAATCTTCGAGAAGTGCGTATTTCTCTTCATGCGATCGAGCCAAACCATCTTCAATTTCTTCAAAAGTTTCGCGCACGTGATCAAGAATGGCGCCTTTTACGAGATCATATTGTTCTTGTGACATAGGATAGTTTTAAAAATGTACAAAGCAGGTCACAATATACCACACTCGGGGAACTTTGCAAGCCCCTCATGATTGTGGATAATATAGAGCACAAATACTGATAACACACCCTAAACAAATAAGCAGAATGTATATTCTGCTTATTGGTGATTCTGTACACACACCTACTTCTGATTTTCCAAAATTGTCTTCACATTATAATCAATCATCTCGAGAAAACTGGTTCGATCCCCTGACCCTTCCGGATCAAGAACTTTGAGAGTAATGCCATTGTCCTTGGCAAATGATTCAAGTGAACTAGCTGCTAATTGCGGCTCAAGATACATAAGTTTAATATTGTTTTTCTCGATCTCCTCTTTCAAGTCAATCAGGTACTGAGGAGTTGGTTCCTTCCCGGGAAAAGGTTCGAAAGTTGCAACAATACGTAATTGAAAATGATCTGCAAAATACC
>CAZMEW010000025.1:0-7474 GCA_964565405.1 uncultured Gammaproteobacteria bacterium | reverse complement strand
AGTAACGAGATTTTTATTAGTAAGAGTTGCCATATCTTTTTGCCACTGAAAATCTTTACGTTCAAGTTCGTCTTTGAATTTATTGGCACGCTCAGCAAATTCTTGTGCATGCTCTGGATCAAGTTTCGACAATTCCTCGACAATAGTATCAATCATAATATATCCATTGGTCGGATCCATCCAATAATGAGGATCAAACGCGTCGCTCCCGGGCTCATCAGTATCATCTGAATCACGAAGTTGGATATTTTTATCCATGGTGACCAATTTGACCTGAGCGAGAGATGAGACTAGAGGGGCAGTCCACTGATCAAGACCATGTCCAATTTGGAAAATAAGGGAAGTACCACGGAGTTGTTTGATCGTAGATGGTGTAGGTTCGAAGGTATGTGGACTTGCTCCAGGAGGAAGTATCAAAACTGTATCTATAGTATCCCCACCGACAATGCGCACCAAATCATATACAGGAAAAATGGTTGCTGCGACCTTCGGTTTATCTGGAGTACCGATCGAGCACCCGCTGCCGACAAACAACAGCGCAATAAAACAGAATAACAAAATACGAGATATTCTCATATAATATAAGATTATTGATCTATTCGACCAATGTATGATAATGCAATTCATTTTCAATTGCAAATAGATTGCTGTGAATAAACTGTTGATTTATCCCATAATACTGCTATACTATTGAATATCATTTGCAATTACATATGCCGCATAATTGGCTCCTCGAAGAATTAGTTAAACACGGCTACAAGGCCACCACTCCACGTAGGGTCATAACCGACCACCTCATCAAGCAAGAGGGATTATTTTGTGCACTTACCATGGCGCGAAAACTTGCAAGAGTAGACAGGGTGTCAATCTACCGCACCCTTGAGCTCTTGAAAGAATTCAAATTGATCGACCCGGTTGTAAATATTGATGGGCAACAATTTTATGAAAAAAACGAAGACGTAGACCATCATCACCACATTATCTGCACAAATTGTAAAAAAACAAAATGTATTAGCTGCAGACATGAAGAATTACCCAAAATACCCGGATTTTCTGATGTTCGCCATTCATTTATCTTGACCGGACTCTGTACGATATGCAAAAAGAAATGATCAAGCCCTATATCGATATAAAAAACATAAGCCACCGATACAACCAGGTTACGGTACTTGAACACGTATCTTGTGGTATACAAAAAGGATCAGTCACAGCACTTATCGGGCCGAATGGTTCAGGAAAAACTACACTTGTTCGAGCAATTATCGGACTCCTTTCGCCAACCGAAGGATCGATCACAATTGAGGGAAAAACACCACACGAAATGCGTACTCATATTGGCTACGTACCCCAGCAATTACAATTTGACCGCACCCTGCCGATCACAGTCGAAGAATTTTTGGCCGTATACCAATGTCGTGACCAGGGTCACCGATACAAAAATATCAAAGATGTTTTGGAAGAAGTGGGATTGAAGGAGGAGAGACACCAAAAGTTAGGTACTCTCTCAGGGGGACAATTTCAAAGAGCATTAATTGCGCGGGCAATTTTCCATGAAAAAGATATTTTGGTGCTTGATGAACCCTCGACAGGTATTGATATCGAGGGAGAAGGAACACTCTACAGTATCATTGAAAAAATAAACAAAGAACACGGTACCACCTGTATTGTTATTTCTCACGATATCTCAATCGTACATCGATTTGCAGACGCTGTCATCTGCATCAATAAGAAAAAAATCTGCCAAGGGGTACCCTCGCTCGCAATTACTCCCAAAGTACTAAAAGAACTTTATGGGTCAGGGGTAGGAGTTTATCATCACCATCACGAATAAATAATATGTTAGAATTTCTCACTTACCCATTCATGCAGCGAGCACTCATCGGAGGAGCTATCATTTCTCTTATTCTTGGATGGCTAGGCACCTTTCTCGTGTCACGAAAAATGAGTTTTATCGGTGATGGAATCGCACATGCTTCCCTCGGGGGAATCGCGTTTGCTATTATCGCAGGGTTTGCGCCACTTCCAACCGCACTCCTATTCGGAGTACTACTTGCCGTAATATTATTTTTTATTGAGAAAAAAACAAATCTAAGCCAGGATACAGCAATTGGCTTCATGTTCACCACGAGTATGGCAGTGGGTATTATTCTCATGCATTTCCACGAGGGATACCAGCCCGAACTCATGAGCTACTTATTTGGGAATATTCTTGCAATCAATACGAGTGACGTCTGGACTATTGGAGGAATCGGACTAATGGTCTTCATACTACTATCAACCTTCAATCGACAGCTTACGTTTATTACATTCGATAAAGACGGAGCTTATCTTTCGGGCATCTCCCCTGCACGCTATGATCTGGCGCTCTACATTCTCAGCGCTCTTGCAATTATTGCGAGTGTAAAATTAGTTGGGATTATCCTCGTAAGCGCGCTTATAATTACCCCCAGCGCGGTTGCAAAGCTCATCGCCCCTTCATTTTTTTCATTCCAAAAAATTGCAATGGTGATTGCCTTTATCATGTCGATCGCTGGACTCATACTCTCCTACTATCTTGATCTTCCATCTGGCGCACTCATCATTCTAGTCGGTACTGCTGTTTTTATACTTATTAGCTTTATTAAGCGCATGTCCAAGAGCTATGTTGGTAAATAATCTCAATCCGATTCTCATCGAATTCGATCCATTCATCATCCGATGGTATGGAGCCATGCTTGGCATAGGAGTGATCGTATGTCTCGTAACATATTATCTTCTCAGCAAAAAAGAAAACGAAAAACTCAATGTAATCTATGACTTTTCTATTTGGCTCATTATTGGTGGTCTTATAGGTGCACGGCTAGGACATATTATCTTTTATAATCTGCCCTATTTTCTGGTTAATCCTAAAGAAATTATCTTTATCAATCATGGAGGGCTATCAAGTCATGGACTAGCAATAGGTCTCCTACTTACAGCCTGGCTGTACCAAAAAATAAAAAAAATAGATCTGAAAGATTACCTCGATCTCATGGTCGTACCGATTCCCCTACTTGCTGGTTGTATCCGAATCGGGAATTACTTCAATTCAGAAATTATTGGGAAGATTACTGACGTTCCCTGGGGCGTATATTTTCAGAGGGTTGATTCTGAGATAATTCTCCGTCATCCACAACAACTATACGAAGCATTAACTTGTTTTATTATCTTTGGTATAACGTTGTACGTATATAAGAAAATCCAACCAACCCACTCTCGTCTTTTGACTTTCTACTTTTTCCTTTTAACTTACTTTACTACACGATTTTTACTCGAATTCACCAAAGAACCTCATAACCTTGAGGGTTTCTTCCTTACCACTGGACAGATGCTCAGTATTCCATTTATAGTGTGGAGCGGATGGTGGATATGGAGAAAATTAAAAGACAAAAGTAAAAAGTAAAAAATATGGAAAACAGACCGCGCGTAGGAATTGTAGGAATTATCATTAAGGAGGGAAAAATTCTCATGCTCAAAAGAAAAAATAGCCTGGGCAAAGGGTGCTGGGGATTTGTGGGAGGCCATCTAGAATACAAAGAGTCATGGGAAGATTGTCTCCGTCGTGAAGTAAAAGAAGAAGTAGATATTGAAATTACCAATATTCGTTTTGGTACGGTAACCAATGATATTTTTGAAAAAGAAAACAAACATTATATCGGAATTTTTATGGTGGCCGAATATCTCAAGGGTGAGATAAAGAATATGGAACCAGAAAAATGCGAACAAATAGAATGGTATTCCTGGGACGATCTGCCAGAACCTCTCTATCAGCCGATCCTACAAATCCTAGACCGGAAATTTAATCCATTTAATGTATGAATCTCTCAGTGCCACTCGTACGA
This sequence comes from uncultured Gammaproteobacteria bacterium, assembly GCA_964565405.1. Taxonomy (GTDB): domain Bacteria; phylum Patescibacteriota; class Patescibacteriia; order Magasanikbacterales; family UBA922; genus UBA922. The sequence continues at coordinate 3,614 of CAZMEW010000025.1, read as the reverse complement.
CAAGATAAGGGATCAAGTGATTGTGGAGTTGCATCTATTGCAATGATTTTAGAATATTACGGGATCAAAAAGTCTATTGATGAACTTAAAAAAGATATACCACTGTTCAAGGGTGTCGGAACTTACACACCTGAACTTGGACTCTATCTCCTATCACAAAATTTTGAAGTGGAAATTGTTACCATGAATCCCCACCTCTTCAATGCATCATTCAAAAATGCAAGCAAAAAGAAGACACTCACCCACCTGAAAAAGAAACACGAAAAAATGAAAGGGAAAGAGATGAAAAAGTGTATTGAATTCTTTATTAAATTCATAGAAGCCGGAGGAAAACTGACAGTACGTGTTCCAAATGCAGAAGACATTAAAGAAGAGATACGAAATAAAAGGCCGCTAGTCGTACAATTAACTTCTGATTTTCTTTCTACCGCATATCTCGGCTTCAATTTTCACTATAATGTAGTAACGGGATTAGATAAGAAAAAAGTCTACGTAAATGACCCCTTGTGGGATACTGCTGGGGGCAGGCGGGCATACGAAATCAATGAATACCTGTATGCAATCCACGCAGCTGCATTTGGAGAAGCAGACAATGCATCGATAATGAAAATAAAACAATAAGTCGCTTATAAAAAGCGAAGACCCGGTTACAAGAACCGGGTTTTACGTCGATGGCTGTTTCAGGCAGACGCACAAATCGTACGGTAGAATCATTCAGAGATACGCCAGATACTACTCTTCGATCGTAATCTGAAAATCACCGTACATCGGATCATCCCAAAAACGCCACGCACTCGCAGGCTGCCCAATCTTGGTTCCCTTAAGAACAATCCAAGGCTCAGAGTGACCGAGTGGGTGTGGAATTAACTCACACTCATGCCTACCGGCACGAATGATCGTAGTCTGTATTTTTCTAAAAGCCAATATCTTTCCATCAGAGTATTCAATGCGTGCTGCATTGAATACTTCCCAATCTTTTCTGAGAGTCAGATACATACAGCCTCCCTTGTTGCCATGTACGAGATTCACATATACAACAACAAAAAAGGCGACTTGTCAACAATCAGAATAAACAAAAAACTGAGTACAGAATCTAGGCGCCGACCTACTCTCGCCTTGCGACTACCATTGGCGCTGAAGGGCTTAACTTCCGTGTTCGGGATGAGAACGGGTGGACCCCCTTCGCAAAAAGCACCTAGATTCTATACTCAGTTTATATTGTAAAGTAACAAAGTTGTAAACATTAGCAATCTTCAGTAAACACAACTCTGTGTTTCTGTAGTGCTCGATATATTAGTACGCCTTGGCTATTCACCTAGCGCCTATCAACGTCTTAGTCTCAGACGATTCTCAAACGAATATTAATCTTAAGAATAGCTTCGCGCTTAGATGCTTTCAGCGCTTATCTATGCCGAACTTAGCTACCCAGCAATGCGTGGCGCACAACTGGTACACCAGAGGTTCGTTCTTCCCGGTCCTCTCGTACTAGGAAAGAGTTCTCTCAATATTCAGCGCCCACAGTAGATAGGAGACCGAACTGTCTCACGACGTTCTGAACCCAGCTCGCGTACCGCTTTAATTGGCGAACAGCCAAACCCTTGGGACCTTCTCCAGCCCCAGGATGCGATGAGCCGACATCGTACATGATTCCACACTTTCGTGTGGGGTAGACTATATCTTCTTCTTGCCCTGGATCGTAGCTATCTCTACTTACAGTAGAGACGTGCATAATCTCAGTTTGACTTAGCAAGAGTCGGCGTTTTGCAATCTGCCTTGCGGCAGAAAGCCTCCCCTTTCGGGTCAGTCGTTACGGGGTCATCCGCCTCTGGCGGAGACTTCCCACGGTATTGCCGGGTCACTACTGAAGTGACTGACGGTTTCACCGTTATAAGCCGATATTTATTCTCACTATCTAATTTAATTAATTTCGACGAAAAAATTTGGGAAAACAATCGCTTGTTATGCACCCCGATATGTTAAGGTGCCAAACCGCGCCGTCGCTATGGACGCTTGGGCGCGATCAGCCTGTTATCCCCAGAGTAGCTTTTATCCGTTGAGCTTCCACCATCCTATGTTGAATGGTCGGATCACTAACTTCCACTTTCGTGACTGCTCGGGTGGTAGCCCTTGCAGTAAAGCCGACTTTTGCGTTTGCACGTCCAGCTCCGTTTCCATCGGAGCTAAGTCGACCTTTGTAAACGCCTCCGTTATGATTTGGGAGGCAACCGCCCCAGTTAAACTACCCACCAGACACTGTCTCCCGCACCCGATTCAGGGCACAAGATTAGGGACATCGCATTACAAGGGTGGTATCTCACTGGCGCCCGAAGGCTCCCACCTATGCTGAACAAGTAAAACAATGTACCAATGTCAAGTTGTAGTAAAGCTTCATGGGGTCTTTTCGTCTAACTGCGGGTACGTCGCATCTTCACGACACTTGCATTTTCGCCGAGGACATGGTCAAGACAGTCTTCACATCGTTATGCCATTCGTGCGGGTCGGAACTCACCCGACAAGGAATTTCGCTACCTTAGGACGGTTATAGTTACCGCCGGCGTTCATCAGCGCTTCGGTTCAAGGCTTTGTATTGCTACTAACCTCTCCCCTTAACGTTCTGACACTGGCCAGGCATCACCCCCTATACATCCACTTACGTGTTCGCAGGGAGCTGTGTTTTTGATAAACAGTCGCATGAAGTCTTTTGTTGACCTGATCTTACGATCAGGAGGCCTTATCCCGAAGTTACGGCCGCTTTTTTGCCTAGTTCCTTAACCATGTTTCTCTCGTTCGCCTTGGTCTTCTCGACCTACCAACCTGTGTCGGTTTGCGGTACAGTTTGATATTGCCTAGCGTTGCACTACTTTTCTAGGCACCCTTCAAGCTTGAATTGACCTCACCCGAAGGCTTGGTCTGCCCCTTGCGGGACGTACATTACCTGAATACGTTCAAACCATATAAGATGCGCATAGCGCAACAAACAATACCAAGTGCAGGAATATTAACCTGCTCTTCCATCGGTTACGCCTCCTTGCGAAGGCCTCACCTTAGGATTGACTAACCCAGGGACGATTCTCGTGGCCCTGGAAACCTTGGATTTTCGGCGTGAAGGACTCTCACCTTCATTATTGCTACTTGTGCCTGCATTCTCTCTTCTGAACGCTCCACCAAACCTCGCGGTTCAGCTTCGCAGCTGTTCAGAATGCTCCTCTACCACTAGACTAGCGTAAACGCTAGTATAATCCGCAGTTTCGGTATAACACTTAGCCCCGGTACATTTTCGGCGCGGAGACTCTTGACCAGTGAGCTATTACGCTTTCTTTAAAAGATGGCTGCTTCTAAGCCAACTTCCTGGTTGTCATAGCGATCCCACCTCCTTCACCACTTAGCAATTATTTAGGGACCTTAGACGGTAGTCTGGGCCCTTACCCTCTCGACTATGAAGCTTATCCCCCACAGTCTGTCTCCTGAATTCTTATAACTTTGGCATTCGGAGTTTGATTGAGATTAGTACGGTAAACCGCCTAAGAATCATCCAGTGCTCTACCACCAAAGCAAACATACACAGCTAGCCCTAAAGCTATTTCGAGGAGAACCAGCTATTACCGAGTTCGATT
>CAZMEW010000024.1:3342-13319 GCA_964565405.1 uncultured Gammaproteobacteria bacterium | reverse complement strand
GCACAGAGGTGAGTATTGTCCATGAATTTCCAGAGATAGAATATTTATAAAAACCGGTATTACCTCCTCCTTGCAGAACATACACATCATCATCCGATCCATTTCGGAGCATCGTTGATCCAATACCAATAGTACCAGGAGCGCCCTTTAAATTCGTATCCCACGTATTGACTGCAGTAAACGTCCCATCCAAAGTCACATCACCCCCACTAGTACTGGTGGTATCAGAAAAATTACCTTGATTGAAATCAGCTTGTGTTGTCTGCGTCGTGGACGCTGCAATTGCTGCAAGAGTAACGGTGGTATCAGCCGTAATAGTCGAAGACGCGGCATAATATGCACTCCAACTCGTCTGATTTGTAGGATGTATTCCGGTTGCAGTCGTCGATGCTCCCCCAGCCCAACTATTCTGAGTCCACGTATATGTTGCAGCAAAAGTCGGAATAGCGTGCTTATAAAACACAATAAATCCTACATGTATAATAGTATAAAGAAATACGATTTGAGTAATAATTGCCATTCGGAGCGGCTTGAATTCCCTCGTCGTGATAATGACTTTTAAATTAGTCCAAATATTCACCCGCCCTTTGAAATGCGTAGGTACAAGAAATTTCAAAAACAAAATCGGAAAATAAAAGAAGTTTTTGATACAATGCCAAAGAATTTGTTTCCGCAGATACCACAGCCTCTTTTGATCAACTCGTGTCCCTGGTGTATGTTTGAGATTACGATATGAATCAAAAAGCCCATGCAATGTCCAATAGTTTATAAATTCCTCAGTATAAAAATACTGCGACGAGCCAGCACTGCGTTCGGGTAGATTTTTCTTACCTTCAAGTAACACAAAAATTAAAAAATAGTTTAATATTTAATATAAGTATAACATATTTACTTAAAATAAATACATACTATTTTATGAATAACAATAAAAAACACTCCCAGTTACGGGAGAGCTTTTATTATCCATATACGCAAGAATCTACACTTTCAAAATTTCTTTCTCTTTCTCTTCCCCCATCTCTTTGATCTTCTCATTCGCTTCTTTGACGATTTTCTCAATTTCTTCATGAAATTTATACTTTTGATCCTCGCTAATCGAACCCTCTTCTTCCTGATTATCCACCTCCTCGCGTGCTTCTTCACGAATTTTACGAATCACAATTCGACCTGCTTCGAGTTTTGAATGAAGTACTTTGATAAGTTCCTGTCGTCTTTCTTGGCTGAGCTCAGGCAATGGCAATCGGATCAATTTTCCATCATTAACTGGATTGATTCCAAGATCAGAATTCCGAAGACCCGTATCTACAGCCTGCACAATACTCTTATCCCACGGCTCAATTGCAAGTGTCTTTGCATCTAGTACAGAAATTGACGCAAGAGCCTTAAGAGGTTGTTTCATACCGTACGCTTCAATCATAATATCCTCGACCAATGCGCTCGTTGCTCTCCCGGTACGCAAACTAGAGATATCCTGCTTGAGGTGCTCAATTGATTTGTGTATGTGCTCTCTATATTCAGTCGTCATATAACAATATCTATTTAATAATGGTAGTAAATCCTAGATAGACCCACCCATCTTCAACAGGATGTACACGAAGTGCGGTCGGAGTTTGCTTGGTTGGAAGTTTTCGAGTTTCCCAGGTTTTTCCCCCATCAACACTATGATAGAATGTGGATTTATCACTGATACTGCCCGTATAATACATCTCTTTATTATTACGAGGATTGAGGGCAAAACCATAGATATTCACACTTCCCGGAGGTGTAACAAGAGCAATAGGCTCCCAATCTTCCCCTGAATTTCGAGAGGTAAGAATACCATATTTTGAAATCCAGAAAATAGTCTCTGCCTTAGATGGATATACCACAAATCGTCGATACTGTAAAGAACCGGCATATTCCTTGAATTTAGATGCGAGATTCTTCCATGAATTCCCCCCATCTTGGGTTCGGTACAATCCGCTCTCACGAGTTGCCAAATAGATAGTTCCTTCTTTGTTTCTGTCGAACACAATTTCTCTAATATCTGTTTTGTTCAGACGAGTGTTTACTTGCCATGAATTCCCCCCATCAACACTGACATAGAGATCTCCCGCACTGGTCGACGCGAATAATTGATATGGATTGAATGGATTAATCGCAACCGAGGTAACCACATATTGCGATCGATTTTCTCGATACACTTCAGTCCATGACCGAGCGCAATCAAGAGTTTGAAATATTTGTCTTCCGTTTGATGCATAAATGGTACATTTTTCTTTAGGATGTACCGCCACACTGTAGATGAATCCAGTATTAAGTGGTGCTTCAGCTACGGCCCAGGTTTTTCCATCATCGTAGGTATAGAGAAGCCCATTCTCACGTGACGCCCAATAGAACGCATGTATATCCTGAGGATCATCAACAAACTTATACACTTCCCCATCGCTCAGTGATTGTACTCCCTGACCAGTTGGTATTGAGACAATCTGTGTCCATGACTCTCCATTCTTAGTGGTTACCCAAACGCCCGAAGGACCTAAAGCTGTATTTTTTTTATCGCCAAAACTCACACATGCCTGTCCAGTGATGATAAGCATGCAAAGTACTATCCCAACGATTGAAAGCTGTCGTCTCATAAAAATAAATTAAATATGTGGTAATGCAAGTAAGATATGCTCGAGAATTAATCGTGGATGTATATTCCGCTTAAGATCTTTTTCCGCCTGAGTTATGAGATCAAGTGTGGGAAAAATCTTGATACGTGATTCGGAAGAATTAACCATCATATCACGCAAAGTAAATGTCCACACACGAAGCGCATCAATAATTCGTGTTCGTGCTTCAATATGGTCGTCTTTATTCTCAAAAAAATCCTCTATCTTTTGTAGTTTCTCATAAAATGGCAAGAAAGTAAGCTCCTGACATCTCTGTTTTTCAGCAATATATGCTTCATAGAGCGTCGTATCAGCTGCCCACATACAAGCATATCCCGGCAATCCATGAGACTCATAAGCCAGGTTCTCTGCGTGTTTTTGTTCCACTCCCTGTGCGATCATATTATCAAAAATTTTTCTCTGAGAAACCGGAGAAAAATACAATGATTGTACTCGTGATCTAATAGTTGGAAGCAGTAATGTTTCATCCTGAGTAATGAGAAATATCACAGTCCGTGTCCGCGGCTCTTCAAGAGATTTCAAAAGTGCGTTCGCTCCAGATAAATTGAGATATTCTGCCCCATCAATAATTGCAATCGTATACCCATCTTTGGTAAAAGAACTTTGACTCATACGATGGATCAAGTCTCGAATTTGTACAATACTAATATCTTTCTTACGTGCCCCCGTCTTTTCATCGATTTCTCGCTCAATAATAATAAGGTCTGGATGGGTGAATGAATGGGTATATGGGATATGAAGAATATTGCGAGCAATATCTTCCGCAACAGTACGTTTCCCTACATGTGTAGGACCAAAAAAAGCATACGCATGATTAAGCAGATCACGCTGAATAGCAGTCTCAAAAAAACCAAGAATCGATTCATGCCCAAAACTCTTCATCATATAGCACAAATCATATCATATGAGTTCTGGTACCTGCAATTTTGTAGGCATGCATAAGTGCCTCATATGTTTGTTCTGCTGAATCTATCCACGAAAACTGCGTAAGGTGCAGAGTACTTCGACGGATACGCTCTGCTCGTTCGATATCAGAGAGGGATAATACGTCGTGTATAGCACGAGTAATGTCTTCTACATTTTCAGGTGATACATAAAAAGAAGACACTCCACCTACCTCTTCGAGGCCCAGTCCTTTAGAAGTAATTACCGGAACTCCAGATGAAAGTGCTTCGAGAATCGGAAGGCCAAACCCCTCATATCTACTTACAAATACTAGTGCTCGGGCATACTTCAGGAGTGATTGGCGCTCTATTTCGCTGATCCATCCAGTTTCGATGATATCGGCTGAATATATACTTTCTGCAAGTACTTTCTGGATAACTTCATACCCATACCCTGGCTTTCCAGCAAGAACAAGTCTCAATTTTTCAAATTCAGTACTCGAACTTTTCAATTTTTCAAATGAACGAATAATCGTATCAATATTTTTTTTATACTCCACTCGACCAATACAGATAATATATGGTGTATCTGGCTTAAGAGAAAATCTGGAGAGAGTCCCCACATCATCTGACAAGAAAGTCGAAAATGAGGGGGTAAACCCATGTGGTATAACCACGATCTCTGCTTTTCGAGACACCCCTCTTTCGCGTGCGAAAGCTTCAAGTTCACTCTGAGTAAAAATACTCGGGACAATCATGACTGGATTTTTTTTGTATGCCCGAAGAGTACAACCGAGTGTATACACTCTGTTGAACCAAGAATACGCTTTTGGGAAACGCCACGCCGCAACATCATGTACCATCATGACCGAGCATGCGGGATGAATCATTGGTTCAACATGTCCGGGGGTAAAGAAAATATCAGGTCGGTGTAATAATAATTCTAGACTAAGTCGAATTTGTGTCCACAAAAATCTTGGCGGCCAAGAAAGTACAAGGAGTTTCCAATGTGTGGGAATGTTTTTTTTGAAATTCTCTGGAAAATCACGATCACTATACAAACGCACTTCAATGTCTCGAGGAATAACTCTCGAAAGATGTGTGATGATGTGAAATGTGTATGCTTCAACACCGGTAGGCTCTTTCCTACAGGCCAGTGATGCATCAATGCCAATAATCATAAAAAATAAATTAACAATAAGCAATTAACAAATTAAAATTTTGTTAATTGTTTATTATCAGTTGTTAATTACCTGGTAGAGACAATTGATCGCTTATAGTTATCCAAATTCTCCAATGCAATACCCGTTCCTTTTGCAACACACAGCAGTGGTTCTTCTGCAACATAGGAAGCAACTCCAATTGCCTGCGCGATGAGTTCATCAAGATTGCGAAGTTGACTTGATCCGCCAGACATAATAATCCCCTTGTTCATGACATCTGCAGAAAGTTCAGGAGGAGTACGATTCAACACTTCTTTAACCGCTTCAATCAACCCTTCAAGATCATGTTGTAGAGCTTCAGTGGTATCGTCTGAAGTGACAGTGACTGTGCGAGGGAGACCAGTTACCATATCTCGCCCTTTAACATCCATAGTCAATGGAGTATCCATAAACATAGCACTTCCAATCTGGATTTTCACTTCTTCAGCACTTTGCTCACCAATCGCAAGTCCATACTTACGGCGGATAAATTCAGCAATTGATTGGTCAAATCGATTTCCTCCAATTCTAACCGAACCAACGGATACAATTCCTCCAAGTGAAATAACCGCAATCTCAGCAGTTCCTCCACCGATATCAATAATCATATGTCCCGAAGGCGAGCCAATAGGAATATCAGCCCCGATTGCCGCAACGATTGGCTCCTTAATAATGTATGCAGCTTTTGCGCCAGCCGCCATAGCCGCATCAATTACGGCACGTCGCTCAGTTGAAGTAATACCAGCAGGTACTGCAACCATAACTTCAGGGCGAAATAATCGAATTCCGCCCAATGCTTTATTGATAAAATATCGAAGCATCGCTTCAGTGGTTTTGTAACTTGCAATAACTCCGTCCTTCAGTGGACGCTCAGCAATGATCGTATCAGGAGTGCGACCAATCATTTCTTTAGCCTCAATTCCAACTGCAAGTACTTTCTTGTCTTCTTTTGAAATTGCAACAACCGATGGTTCATTTACGACAATGCCACGTTTGGGGATATATACCAGTATATTAGTAGTACCAAGATCGATTCCGACTTTACGCATACAATTAAATATTTCTCTACACGCAACGTATAGACTATTTAAGCTCTACATCAAAATTCACATCATGAACAAATGGCATTTCAATCACATACCCATCGTTCCCCCATTCTTCTTGTATTTCTGCTGGATCAGCTGACTCGATAGTTGTATCAAAATCAAGGTTGAGCGTCAATGAGGCATCTACTAGTCCAATTTGTTTCTGAACCAATAATGTGTACAATTTTGAATCAATCTGCTCCCTGATCGATTCGGGTAACCGATAGGTGAAGCTAAGCGAGTGAGTAGTCAAAGGTGCAACAGAGACAAAAGTTCCAAACCATTGTTTTCCCAACTCTTGTCCAGACTGAATACCACCTTTGGTGGAGCCTTCTGTTCTTACAAGTTGTGAACCCTGAGGAACAAACACGCGTGCATACACAAGATATCTCGAAGTTCTCCAATCAAAATCATGGGTATGTTCATACGTCATGGTCGCAGTAGCTTCATAATATGTTCTACCATTTTCACTAATCGGTGCCAATGAATAAGTAAGTGTGCGATTGATTGCATGATCAGTTTTGAGAGCTCCCAAATTTGCGTCCGACCACAGCAGATAATCCCCATCAGTATTTCTTACCCGACCACCGATCGCGTGGTTGTTCAGGGCATCCTGAACAACCGGATCAGTCGCATAGACAACGATATGTTTTTGTTCCACCAGTTGTTCGGCAAGCGCTCGGTATTCAAATGGATGTAACAACACATCATTTTTCAGTTTTTCAACAATCGCATGCATCAATGGTTGAATAATCTCCTTACGCTCAGAACGTGCGATTCCTCGTTCCTCAAATTTATACTCGACTTCATGCTCCAATTCAGCAATAACATTATCTGGTGTAAAAGTAATACCATCAATAGTAAGCGAACCGATTTTTTTCATGAGCTCTTCAAGGACAGTTGCTGTTACTCCAATTACAGCATCGATCGTGGTTGACGCAACACCATTTTCACGACCATAGAGTGATAATGCCTGCTTGGAACTTTCAAAAAAATCGGGTGACCAGTTACTGTCTCGAAAATACCATCCTTTGACATTAAGATATTGAAGTAGTGGGTCAGGGGGTGCAGGTACTCCTTCTTTTGAAGATCGGTTATCAAGAATCTCAGTCCCTTCAAGCGCTAGAACCTCCATACCTCCCTTATCCACCCTCATAGTAGCATACACACCAATAAATCCACCGCCAGGTCGGAGTTCGGTATTATTCAAAAATAAAATCAAATATGTTTTAGGCGTATCAAAACCAAGTGCACGAGGTAATAATGCAAAAATATCTCCTTCAGTATTTCCGGATTGTTTACTAATCTGATTTTGCAAAAAACGCGAAGATAGAAGTCTTGATATATCAATATTACGTATGGTGTACTGGACGACCAAACCAAGAAGGCATAAAAACAAAAAAATACCACCCACAATATATGGCCATTTTTTTCTCTTTCTAGAAATTGCTCGAGAATGTGGAGACATAGTCAATGCTCAATTCTAACTTAACGCTTTTTCTGTGAAATATTAAATCCTAAGTACTTTCCAAACATCAAATGAGTGACTGCATCAATACCCGGGGCTGCAGCAACAAAAATCATTGAAATCGGCAAAAGCACCCACTGCAGAAGCATAATGATATATCGATATCGTGGATGTGTTTGTGGTCGAGGTGGAAGCAAAGGCAAGCTCAATATTGCAGATAAAATAAGTCCCGTCATAGCAGCTGTCATGAGAATTTCAAGCAAATGAGGCGCATTAAAATATAGTGCGCTCTGTCGAATACTGGGCGAAGCGATCCAAAGTGGAAATCTACCAAGGATAGTAATGATCAATGCCGCAAGACACCAGGACCACTTCCCTTCCCACTCAATAAATAACCATTTAAATTTAGTATACCATGGGATCAAATTTCCTTTTTTTCGGAATTCCCATAATAAATACGGCACATGTTCGACTCCCCACGCCCATCGCCTCTGCTGTCGATAGAGATTTCTAATACTCTGAATCCAGGAAGCATCACGTACAGTATCCATAGATACAGGAATATAGAGTGGGGTTACGTGATAATCTCCGTTATACGCAAGAAGACACTGATAAAAAATACGCGAATCTTCGCTTACGATACGTTTGTCATGAAATCCAGCATCAAATAATGCCCTAAAACTCATAGAATGCGACGAAAAAGTAACTAGTGAATCTTGTCTCGCTAGTGACATCATCATCCAGAAGGTTGTACCAAATGCCATAATACGTAAAACAGAAGGAGATTCCCACATGTTATTATTATAGAGTGCAATAGGCTGATATGAACTTCGAGTTGGATTGGGATGTGTAGCGTATACGTAAGTAAGATAAGCGAAATAATTCGGATGACACACAGTATCAATATCAAAAACAGTGACAATTACATCCTCATATTTCCAACCCTTTTCATCAATATATGCAGTAATCTGGGTTTCGGAATAATGTAAGTTTGAGCCTTTTCCTGGAATTTCATTTGGCAACGAACTCGGGTGAAGCGTAAACGCAATATGTGCAAAAGAATGAGAAAACCGCCCTTTGATTTTTTCAAAGACATCAGTACAATGTGCCGCTTCCCGTTCTTCTCCAGCGATAACGAGTGTAAAGGACTTGGGATTATAAACAGACGCTGCAACACTTTCAATCGCAGTTTCAATAACATCCCACGTCTCATTAAGTACTGTCAAAAAAACAATATGTTTGAGGCGATCCACTTGAGCGATATCATGTTTGAGAGCATCTTTCCAATCTATTCGTCGTACCCGAAGATATCTCACCCATGAAACGATCAAATAAAATGCAAAATTAAAAACCTTCAAAACCCAGTACACATCAAAGACAATGATAAAGTAAATCATGGACAACGGGTGTAGAAAAGAAAGTACAATAGACAATATAAGTGTTCCCCAGACCGACAAGCCAGGGAGAATTTCATAGAGACGATATCGTTGATAGGAAGAAAGCATACAAATTTTCAGCTCGAAGTGCCGATATTAGGCTCTCCGCTATAAGTTGGCAAAATATACTGAGTAGATGATTCTGGACCAAAAAAGGTGGCAACCGTAGTCGAAGTAGGAATGTGTTCCTGTGTTGTTGAGGCTACAGGGACGCGAAGCGCAAAAGCAAGAGTGTTCACGACAACACTTGCAATTCGCGTACTTGAAAAACCACCCACCCCAACCAATACGACAATACCTTCAATGTCGCCAATACTTTCCCCTTCCCGATCAAGTGTATCAACAATCATATGAAGCAATTCCCTATTCTTCACCTGATAAATATATTCTTGTTCTACGTCAGCACGAAGCACGACTAACCTGACAGACTCATGACGCGAAGGATCAATAAAAAGATACATACAGATAATTAACTCATGACCCTTTAACTCTGCGCGATACGGTCAATAACTTTGAGATGTTCAGCTTCAAAAATAGAAAACAAAAACTTATCCATAACATAGCGACGATCAGCAAACTCATCTTCATTCATAATGGTGTAACGGATATCAAAGCCAAGTTCATGTTGATAGTGCTCGAGTAATTTAGTCAAGGCTCTAAGTTTGATAGATCCTACAATAAGAATATCCGTCTCAACCTTAGTGTCATGGGTAAAAGCTCCGGTTAAAATAAGTAATTTAACATCTCCAATTTTAGTGCTCAGGTCGGTAATCAATTGTTTCTGTTCAATAACTGTTTCTTTGATAAGCAGCGCTTGAAGCTCTGAATACAATAGTGATTCAGGGTTAAGTTGGTAATATTTTCGAAGTGTGACACCGGCTTTTTCAAGATCATGAGGTTTCGCATCTATTTTTTCAACAATAATACCGAGTTCCAACAAAAGCTCGAGTTCTCTACGCACTGCGTTAATCTGCACACCAATCTCCCGTGAAAGTTCACGAACAAAAAAAGGGCGATCAGGCCTTCGGTACAATAATTTGAGAATTTTTACTCTGGTCTTTGAGCCAAATAAGTGTTCGAGCATAAGCGTAATAAAAGCTCCTAACTAAGCAAAATTATGAAAGGAATGGTTGCGAAATAGGATAAGTGTAGTATACTATGGGTATATGGTAGTGTCAAAGCTATGCCTATAAAAAGTGAATTGTACGAATTTTTCATTGAGGGAAAAAATCCCCACCTATCCCA
>CAZMEW010000024.1:0-3332 GCA_964565405.1 uncultured Gammaproteobacteria bacterium | reverse complement strand
CCACGTACTTCTCCATATTGCGTCCCCTGGAAAACCTGATGGAGAAAATCAGGGATATTTTTTTGTACTTACAGAACTGGACCATCCCGAGGGAGAAATACTCGGAATAATCGAAGAGCTGATCACAGACGGAGAAACACTCTACTACAGCGGATACGATGGCGAAACAAGAAACGATCCTGATCCTGAAGCACGGCATTTTGAATCAGTAGTCGAAAAACTCAATAGAAAAGCTCGTATACTTCTAGAAAATGGAATGGATGAGCGAAATATACACATGGCCGTCGGGGTCATCAACGGAAATAAAGTCTCATTTGCATATCGGGGAGAAATTCTTGCGATACTTGCCTATACCACCGCTGAAGGTCCCTCATTTACCAAAATTATTGATGAGACGTCATATTCTGAGCACATGTTTTTTTCCTCTGTAGTTGAAGGTAATTTTACGATCGACGAAGCAGTCTATATCTCAACACCACACATACTCAAATATCTTTCTCACGATCGAATAGCAAAAATGATTGTTGGAAGGAATGCAAAACAATCTGCTCATCAAGTCCAAAAAACCCTTGAAGGCATTTCTTCAGAATATTCGTTTGGTGGAATGATCCTGACTGGCGTTGAAATAGTTGATGTGCCAAAGCGAGAAAAACCAATATACAAAACATCAATTGGGTCAGAAGAGTCAATGGAAAAGTTACTTGATACCACCAAATCAACAGAAAATACCTTATCACCCAAGGTCTTTTCTCATCTGGCAAAATCATTCAAAGGCGGCACAAAAAAAATTGAAAACGAAGAAAATAATGAACCTCATCAATATCAAGCAACCATACGCGAAACAAATAGTGGACATTACCGAAAAAAACGCACTGTACCAGCGGGTGGTGGAGGTGGAGCAAGTACCATCCTCGTCCTACTCGGAAAAGCATTGGTCTGGATTGCAAAAGCCCTCTGGTATGTAATAAAAAATATCTTACTCGCATTAGGCAAATTTCTAGCTATCGTATGGTGCCTGATAAGTAATTACAACGGTAACCGAAGGACATTGATTGAAGGATATAAGAGTTCATGGAGACGATTTACCGATCGAATCACAGGATTAGGTATATTTGGAAAAATTCTCCTACTGGTATTAATTATCGGCATTGCTATTCTTATAGGAAGCATCATGTACATGAAAGAAAAACAAAAAGAAGCTGCACAGGAAGAAACATATCAGGCTCAAATGGCACAAATAGATGAAAAAAGAAAAGAAGTAGAATCCTACCTACTCTATGGAGAAAATAGAAAAGCACTTGACTTGGTGCGCACAGCCACTGAAGAGCTCGCTCAATTGCAGCACACTACCGAGGAAAAACAAAAACGCGCAGATGATCTCAAAGCAGAATTTGATGAGCTATTACTGAAAGTACAAAAAATAACCGAAATTACTCCTGAAAAAATAATAAACATTATTGATTCAGAACCACAAGCAAAAACAGATTCATTAATTTTAGTAGGCGACAAATTGATTGCGACCGGACATAGTGATTCGTCACTCTATATAGTATCAACTCTAACGGGAACGGTAGAAAAAAAGAGTGCAGAGACCGCAGGCGAACTTTCTCATGGTTACCCCTCAAAAGATGCTCTACAAGTCGCGTTCATTTCGGGAAGTAGTGCAATTGTTACTTATGACACCCCGACACAGAGCGTGGTCTCAAAAACTATTACCTACCCAAACCAGGGTGTCTCGCTTGCAGACATCGGTCTCTATAATGCACGGCTATACACACTCGACACAGTCAATGCGACCATCTACCGCCACAATCCTACACAAGTTGGGTACGATGGCGGAACCGTCTGGATAAAATCTATACAGGACCCGAATATACTCCATGATGCTATCTCATTTGGAATTGATGGAGACGTATTTGTATTAACATCAAAAGGTAAAATAATAAAATTAAGTGCCGGAGAAGAGCAGCCATTTGAAATTGCCGGACTTGACCCCCTACTTGAATCTCCCGTCCAAATCGAGACAACCAGTGAATTTACCAATCTCTATATTCTCGAACCATCGAGAAAACGTGTCGTCGTTCTTGACAAGGAAGGAAACTTCAAAAAACAATTCAGTTCAGACGTGTGGCAAAACCCAAGTGGTATGGTAATTAGCGCAAACGAAAAGGAAGCATACATACTTGACGGAACAACTATATATAAGTTCAAACTCTAATACAAATGTACTGTATTAAAAAATCCTCCAGAATGGAGGATTTTTTTGTGGAAGGAAAATTTACTTCAAAGTAACTTTTCCACCAGCTTCTTCGATTTTCTTTTTCATCTCTTCAGCTTCTGCTTTTGCAACTTTTTCCTTAACGGCCTTTGGAGCTCCGTCAACGAGTGCTTTTGCTTCAGCAAGACCAAGTCCAGTGATTTCTTTTACTACCTTGATTACGGCAATCTTATTTCCACCTGCTTCAGTAAGCTCAACAGTGAAATCAGTTTTCTCTTCAGCAGCTGCTCCGCCCGCTGCTGCACCTGGTGCAGCCATCATCATAGCTGGAGCTGAAGCTGAAACTCCGAATTTTTCCTCGAGAACCTTTACCAGTTCAGCGAGATCAAGTACAGACATCTTTTCAATCTCTGCTACCAGAGACTGGAATTTTGCTGGTACTTCTACAACTTTTGTTTCTTCTGACATATATAAGTAATTAATAACTAGTATTAAACTTTTGAATCTTTAATCGCGCCCAATACGGTTACAAGTCCTCGGAGATTACCAGCAAGTACATTCACGAATCCGGATACCGGAGCGTTGAGTGTTCCCACCAATTGACCGAGAAGCTGTTGTTTGCTTGGAAGTTTTGAGAGTTCGGTTACTTTCTTACCATCGATGAATGCACCTTCGAGAATTCCACCGAAGAGTTTTACTGCTTCGTGAGTTTTCGCGAATTTTGCAAGAATCTGCGCAGGAGCAACCTCATCTTTAATTCCAAATACAACTGATACCGCACCTTCAAAACTTTTTGGATTTGCTTCTAGTCCAGCGTCTTTGAGAGCCTTTGCCACAAGAGTTTTCTTGGCAGCAATATACTCGACACCTTCTTTTCGGCACAATCGGCGAAGTTCTTCTGATTCAGAAACCTTAAGTCCTTGAAAGTTCGCAAATACGACTGACTTAGACTGTTTTAAGGTATCTACAAGAGTCTGCATTGCCTCTTCTTTTTGCGCTCTAGTTTTTGGCATAAACAAATAAAAAATGTGGTTTTGTGAACCACAGACATACACGGTATACTCCGACCTTTGCCAACAAAATTGTTGACGGGTTTACCTCGGTATCATATTTA
>CAZMEW010000023.1:0-15661 GCA_964565405.1 uncultured Gammaproteobacteria bacterium | reverse complement strand
TCTAGATCACTTATTTTTTTTGATAAAGCTTCTGATGTACTTTCCTTTCCTTGTGGATCAAGGGCGATTACGTGTGAAGATTCAGGAATAGAACCGAGAATTATCTCAGCTTCTTTTTCTTTGATTATCTGAGTATTATCTTTTTCTGAAAAACTTATTTCTTTATGTTCAATAATTTCAACGCGAGCAAATGCTTGCAATCGCTTCAGGTATTCGGTCTCTGCTTCTTTCCAGTAACACTCTTTGAGTTTCCCGATTGAGATAATAGTTATTTTCATCATATTATCCGTTGGTCCATTCTTTTTTAAATTCAAAAAATCTATCTTCAATAATAGCAGTTCGCATTTGCTTCATGAGTGTAAGAAGGAAGGTGAGATTGTGCATGGTTGCAATTCGGTATGCTGTAAGTTCTTCGGCTTTGAATAAATGATGCAGGTATGCTTTGGTTACATTGAGATGTGGTGGTAATGTATTTGTCGGGTCTATTGGCGAAAAGTCTTCTTTATATTGAGCATTGGTAATTGAGATTCTAAAGTTACTATCTTTTGCAGAACGGTCAAATAATGTTCCATTTCGTGCAACACGGGTTGGAGCAACACAGTCGAACATATCAATACCATGTTCTACGACATCAAATAAATCCATGGGTGAATACCCAACCCCCATGGTATAGTGTGGTTTGTCTTGTGGTAAATAGGGAGCTATCCATTGCAAAATTTCTTTTGTAATTGGCATATTGTATCCGACGGATTCTCCACCAATTGCAATTCCATCAAAATCCATATCGCAAATCGCTGTGGCACTTTCTATTCTTAAATTTTTGTGGACTCCACCCTGAATAATCCCAAATAAAAATTGATTGTATCCGTGTCGATTTGTTTCTTTTTTATGTGCAGTGATTGATTGTTTTGCCCATCGGTGGGTGCGCTCAAGCGCACTCTTAGCGTATTTCTCATCTGCATCGTCGGGTGTTGCCTCATCAAATGCCATGATAATGTCAGCGCCTAGTTTATGTTGAATATCGATTGCAACTTCTGGAGTGAATCGATGAGTTGATCCGTCAATGTGGCTTTTAAATGTGACTCCCTCATCATCTATTTTTGAGAGTGCTTCTCCTCCTTTGTTTCTCGCCTGCCCGCCGAAGTTCTCACGTAGGCGGGTTTTTTGTGCACCAAGAGATAGAACTTGGAATCCACCACTGTCAGTAAGGATGGGACCATTCCATCCCATAAATTTGTGTAGTCCACCTGCTTTGTCAATTAGTTCTTCTCCTGGTCGAAGATGGAGGTGATACGTGTTTGCAAGGATAATGTCAGCGCCTGTATTTTTTATATCATGAGAATCAAGTGATTTTACACTTGCCTGAGTTCCGACGGGCATGAAAATAGGCGTCTCTATATCTCCATGATCAGTATGAATAATACCCGCGCGAGCGCTACATTGAGAGGATTTTTTTGTGGTTTCAAAAAACATATGTTATTAACACTAGCAGAATTTGTGTTTTTTTTCAATCGGGGCTATAGTTTTATCTAGTGTTATCCTGGTACGCTTCACTTTCGTCACAAGTGGAGGTCGATGGTTTGATTCCAGTCGAGTGTAGTTGAGCGATTCTTTGAGACGGTCCTTTTGCTCGGATCGATGCCGGTCCACGGATCATTCATGCAGAAGTTTGGTCGTTCCATGTTCATGCCTCTGTCCTGATGGGAGAAGGTGTCATGCATCACGTGATCGCTCTCAGTTCTTTCGAGAAGGGTACTCCGCTACCGCATGAGTGCGGCAATCCGGTCCTCGCCACTGCTGTGTGGCTCCACCTGCAGGGTGTATATCACTGCACCTGTGCTGGGTGTGATCGGTCGCATCTGGCCAGGCATGCCAGGGAGACGTACCCGCTCCGTAAGGTCGCCTAGTCGGTCAAGACGGGGTGCTCGAGGCACAATTTCAGAGCGGCGGAAGAGGGAAACCTCGACCGCCGCAAGGAGTGGAATCATGGCTGCGTACTTTCCATACGCGGCCTCTACGTCTAAATGGTATGTAAGCGGTATGATTGATTTTCATAAAGAATTAAACGATGAACAACGTGATGTAGTATTGCATGGTGATGGACCGTGCCTTGTACTTGCGGGAGCAGGAAGTGGTAAAACACGTGCTATCACTTATCGAGTCGCATATTTACTGGAGCAAGGAATCGATCCACATTCGATTCTTTTGTTAACTTTTACCAATAAAGCAGCAAGGGAAATGATTACTCGAGTGGAATCCATTACTCAAGGCGGAGTGAAATTATCCTGGTCTGGGACATTTCATCATATTGCATATCGAATACTGAAACAGTATGCGCCACTTTTAGGTTATTCTAATACCTTTAATATTCTTGATTCAGAAGATGCTCGTGACATGATTAAAATTTGTATTGCAAGCGAGGGTGTCGAGCGATCACATAAAAAATTTCCATCTCCTGCTGTGGTAGCATCACTTTTTAGTTTTGCACGAAATGCTGAACGTACCGTCGCCCATGTATTGGAAGAAAAACATCCTCAGTGGGTTGATTTTGCAGAGCCTTTGTCTCGAATTGCAGAAGATTATAGTAGGCGCAAGCGAGAAGGAAATGTGATGGATTTTGACGATTTGCTTGTGAATTTATTTTTATTACTCTCGTCGTCAGAACAGGTACGTAAAAAATATGCAACACAGTTTCGATATATTCTAGTGGATGAATACCAGGATACGAATAAAATTCAGGCATCGATTATTCGTTTTTTTGCTGTGGTACACAAAAATTTATTAGTTGTTGGTGATGACGCACAGAGTATTTATTCATTTCGTGCGGCTGATATTACTAATATTCTTGATTTTGAACACACATATCCAGATGCAAAAATTTTTAGGCTTGAAACCAACTATCGTTCCACTCCAGATATTTTGGGCGTTGCAAATGAAGTTATTGCCCAGAATACTAAGCAATATAAAAAAGAGTTGAAAAGTATTCGAGAACAATTTACTAAGCCCGAAATTCATGCGTTTGTTGATGCATTTGAAGAGGCAAAGTTTATTACCACTCGAATTCTGGAATTGTCAGACGAAGGAGTGCCGCTTAGTGAAATTGCTGTGTTATTCCGCGCAGCTTTTCATTCACAATCACTTGAAATTGAACTTACAAGAAAAGGAATTCCGTATGAATATCGTGGGGGTGTTCGATTTTTTGAGAGAGCGCATGTGAAAGATGTCCTTGCATATTTGCGTGTATACGCAAATCGAGCGGATTCGATTGCGTGGATGCGCGTACTTACGATGCAAGCTGGTATTGGTCCTTCGGGTGCTGAAAAAATCATTGAAATGGTGCGGGGACTTCCTGTAGGTGAATCACTCGATCGTGTGGGGAATATCCTCTCGGTGCGGGGACAGTTGGGTTGGGGAGAATTTTTGCGAATTTGGAATGAGATTGTTTCCTCTCAAGAGAGAGGTCCTGGTGAAATGATTCGAGGGATTTTGGCATCCCCCTATAAAGAATATTTGGAAGCAGAATATCCTGACTATCGTGAACGATTGCAAGATATTGAACAACTTGCATTATTTGCAGATCAATATATGACTGAAGGGGGAGAGTCACGACTTTCTGATTTTCTTGCTGAAGCAAGTTTGCAGGAAAGTTATTCCGGAAAAGTCGCAAAGAATCAAGAAGAAGATCAAGAAAAAATTGTACTTTCAACGATTCATCAGGCAAAGGGTCTTGAGTGGGAAGCAGTGTTTATTCTGCATGTCGCTGCTGGACAATTTCCGAGTGAACGATCGATGCGCGAAGCAGATGGAATTGAAGAAGAGCGGCGATTATTCTACGTCGCAATTACTCGTGCAAAGAATTTTTTATATCTTTCGTATCCTCTTCTTGCCAGTTCTTTCAGTGTATTACAAGGTCCCAGTAGATTTATAGAAGAAATCGGTCGAGATCTTGTGCATCATGAGCGTAGCCAGGGTTCAAGTTCGCTGGTATTCTCTGATCCAAGTGATGATGTAGATAATATTACCTATGAGGCTGAAGATGATACGAAGCCTGTTCGAAGTTTTCTTAAATCACTCGACGATTTATAATCTTGACTAATCGTATTATTATCGCTATAATGCTCCTAATATTTATTCATGTAACCCAACATACCTATGAACTTTGAAGGACTGCAGGAAAAGACATTGGTAATTATAAAACCTGATGCGATTCAGAGAGGCTTGGTTGGAAAAATTACCGATCGATTTGAACAAAAAGGATTAAAACTTGTGGGGATGAAAATGATGCGTCTCGAAGAAGCAGTACTCCGGGAACATTATGCACATATTGCTGAAAAACCTTTTTATCCTGGGGTTGAGAGATTTATGATGAGTTCACCTGTGATTGTGCAGGTGTGGGAAGGTCTCGAGGTGGTCACGGCGATTAGATTGATTACAGGAATCACCAAAGCGCGTACAGCTGAAGCTGGCTCGATTCGTGGAGATTATGCAATGAGTGTCGCATGTAATGTGATCCATGCGTCAGATTCTGTAGACGCAGCCAAGGCTGAAATACAAAGATTCTTCAAAGAAGAAGAATTGCATCGCTATGAAAAGAGCGATTATTTACATGTCTACACTGAGGATGAGAGAGAGTAGTAATTATTTCGAAAAATCAAAAACCCCAGGTGTGTAACCTGGGATTTTTGATACTGTGGATAACTCGGTCTAAAAAGCTTGACCCAAGAAGAACCTGGGGTTATAGTCAAATATGTTGTAACAAACATATGAAACAATTTTCACATACTATTATCACTCTCATTCTCAACCGCCTTAGCAAGGTGAATTTTTGCTTTGCGATGGTGGATTATTCGCATGGGGTAAGATATAGTTTGAGATGAAGTAGGCCACTGTAGATTTCAAACTTCGAGACCCCATGCGCATTCAAGCGTTTGGGGTCTTTTTTAACAGTTTAGGGGAGTGAATGTACATGAGTCATGCGCATTCACTTTCCTAAATAGGAACAACTACATGCCCTAGATCGGTGTGGTTGAAATGTTCATTATATATCTGTAGCGGCTATGAGCTGGATTCCATGATGCATAAAATAAAATTGTATGTATCTAGGAGTCCGTCTCTGAGGAGAGAATTACCCATGGTGGGTGCGATTCTCACTAACCACTCTGTCACGTGGAGTTACCGTCAATGTCCGATTTACAACCGTCACGTTCTGAGCAGTCGCGCTTGGACAATCCGGAGCGCTCCCAGGTCCATGATCCTGTCTTCTGTGCGGAGCGCTACGACGTTCCAAGCGAAGATGAGCTCGTGAGCTGCTTCAAGCCGAAGGATCGGCTGAAGCATACGCTTCGGGATCAGCAGCCGGCTCAATAGGCGAAGCGGCGTCAGGAGAATTCTCTAATATAGGGGTTCTCTATTTCCATCCTCAACCGTCATGAGGTATCCATGGGAAACCGTACGTCTGAAAAGAATGGAAAGAAAGCGCGGAAGCCCAAGGAGTCTCCGCTCGAGGAGATTGTCCGGCGAGGAAATACTCGCAATCGTCTGTTGATGAACCGTGTACCTCCTCAATGCGAGGGTAAAACGGGGATTCATCACTCGATGAGGCCTCTGTCCTACCAATTCCCTGACGGGAGTGTTCGGGACCTAGTGCTCTGCACGTGCGGCTGCACGGGTATGGTCACTTCGAAGATCCCGAGCGGCAGTACCCGCACCAAGGACGTGTTGTATCTCGACTGACGTACGCGTCAGGTCGCAGGACAACCACTGTGAGTGTCACTACAGAGTGGCGACGCGCTGAGTCAGGGTGTTCCTGATTCTCGCGTTGCCGCGTCTGTTACCCCTCTGATTTCCGGTAAATTCCAATCGGAATTTGTTCTTTTCTTTGCACCTTACTGTCATGACGACAGACTCCTCATGTCGTCCGTTCTCCAGTGTTTTCCATGTCCGGAAAACAGCGGAAAATGTTTTTAACAAAAAGCTTGTAGAGAATCCACAACAATTATTCTTTACAAGCTTTTTTTATTTTTGTATGATTATTCAACTGCTTTTAGAACGAGTTTTTGTGTGTGTAGAATATTTTCTATATAGACAGAAACTCGCTCGGTGTTACACTCGTTTAGGTTTTGAGTGTTGCTCGAGCATCATCGCGTGGAGCGTCTTATAATGTCTGATAACGTGAACGACCGCCGGACGGTCACTTCGCTGCCTTCCGAGGCCATGGTGAACAACTCGGTTCTTCCAGAGCCCTGGGCTCGTCGCAGACCATATGTCTCTTCCTCTCGGACTCATGTCTCCCATGCTTCGTCTGAGGCATCTCGTCGACATCAGAAGGTCAGCGGTCTCGAACATCATGAAGCTGAGTCGTCTCGCACGAAAGGACATAGGTACGGTCACGACTGACTCGCGATCTAGATAGGCACGACGCGTGTGGCATCAGGATTTTCTTGCGCCCTCGCGTTGTGGCCTGATCAGTATTTCCCTTTAGGGAAAAATTTGTTCTTTTGGTGTCATGGCGACTTTCGAACCGTCGCCTCTCTACCATTGTGTACTTTTTTTTGGGTATGTAGTGGATGGGTTTTTGCACAATTTTCTATAGAGTGGTATAGTGTCGTTGACCCTGGTTTTAGTGGTACAGTACATATACTATTCTACAAAAGTACTACATAGGGAGGCCAATATTTTTCTGACCTGTGGGTCAGAAGTGCGGCTACCCACCTATATATTTAGGAGTAGTATTTCGTACTGCATCTCTCTGGGGTCATACAAGGAACTCTTGAAAAAAAGGGTTTTTTGTTTTATTATCTGTGGGTCAATGAACAACTAACAATTAACAAAGAACAAAAATTTTATTTGGTTGATTGTTTATTGTTAATTTATATCGGAGTATAGCTCAGTTGGCTAGAGCGCATGGCTGGGGGTCATGAGGCCGTGGGTTCAAGTCCCACTACTCCGACAGGGAATTTAATAGCGTGTCCGCCACTGGCGGAAGGTCGTTTGGTTTCTCTGCCTGCCCGCAGGCAGGAAGTCCCGCTAGCCCGACGAATTAATCCAAAAAAATAATATGTTTCATACATTGTTGTACTACAAGATAGTAACCATCAAGAATCCAGAGAAAGAAGTTGAAATGCACAAAGAGATTTGTATAGCTTTAGGTTTGAAGGGGCGCATTCTTATAGGTGACTATGGGATTAATGGAAATGTAGGTGGAACTAAGGAAAGTATTGATCTTTATCGGGCGTATATGGATCAACATAAGTTGTATAAAAAAATTGACTTCAAAGAACATACTTCCGATTTTTTACCATTTCCCAAACTCCGTGTGCGTTATCGTGATGAAATTATTACCACAGAAATTAAAGATACTATTGATTGGACCAAGCGGGGTAAGTATGTTGATCGCGACACATTCCACAAATGGCTTACTCGCGGTGAGAAGATGATTTTGATTGATATGCGTAATGATTATGAGTGGGATATCGGAAGATTCAAAGGGGCACTACGTCCGCCAGTAAGTTATTTTCGCGATATCAAAAATGTGATGCAATTTTATGATCAATTTAAGGGGGAAAAAATTGTGATGTATTGTACGGGCGGTGTCCGATGCGAGCCTGCAACTGCATTATTCATTGCCTATGGATTTGATAAAAGTCAGGTGTATCATCTTGAGGGTGGAATTGTGAAGTATGCGGAGAAATATGGGGATGAAGGATTTTTTGAAGGAAAATGTTTTACCTTTGATGATCGTATGGCACTTCGAATCAATCATACCGATCGTGAGGAAATTGTAGGGAAGTGTCTGTTGTGTGGAATTGCGTGTGATACCTATAGAAATTGTATTAATAAAGAATGTAACAAATTATTTATTGGTTGTGATATTTGTATTGAGAAGATGGATGCAGCTTGTTCAGAAGCGTGTAAAGAGATTGTTCGAGAGAATGAACATATGAAACGTCCGCCGTCGCGGTCTGTCTAGTGCATGATAAAATTAAAAATACTCTCTGGGCAGAGAGTATTTTTAATTTGAGGAATTGTTATTTTGTTTGACCTACTTTTTTTGGAGCACTTTTTTCCATTACCTTTTTTTGGATTGTTCGGCGGCATGAACTGCAGAGTACCATTCCCATAAATTTCTGGAGATTGGCGTGTTGCTTGCGAAGGGTCTTTACTTTTGAATGACTTCGATTTGCTGCGCTTACTGTTCCTTTTTTGCAGAGTTCACATTTTTTCATATTGGGTTGACGTTAGAAGATGGTAGAGGATATACTGATAAAACGTTATGGGCAGAAGTGTATTCTATTATTTACTTTTTGTCAAGTCATTCGTATATGGATATCGTGGTGTCATTATTTTATCTCGCGGTTGTTATTCCTTCGGCAATTATCCATGAATATATGCATGGCTGGGTTGCTGATCGGTTGGGCGATCCTACAGCGCGCTATGCAGGCCGACTTACGCTTAATCCAAAGTCCCATATTGATCCGTGGGGCACCCTTGTGTTGCCTTTACTGTTGTATTTTTCAACTGGCGGTAAGTTTTTGTTTGCGTATGCAAAGCCCGTTCCATATAACCCTTACAATCTCAAGAATCAACGAACGGGTCCTATGTGGGTAGCTCTCGCAGGGCCATTTTCCAATCTTTTTCTCGCATTTGTATTCGGTATGGTGATACGTTTTATGCCTATAGGGGATATGACTGTATTTTTGCTTATTATTGTATATGCCAATGTGGGTCTTGCGGTTTTTAATTTACTTCCAATCCCTCCACTTGATGGTTCAAAAGTGCTCTATGCATTATTGCCGAGTTCACTCTGGAAGGTCAAAGATACGCTTGACCGATATGGATTTTTTATCCTTATCGCCTTTATCTTGTTTTTCCCTGGTGTTATTAGGCCGGCAGTTGATTATATTGCCCGATTATTTGTTGGGCACATTTCTTTCTTTTGATCGTCTACTCTTGACATGTCGTGAATTGTCGGGTACTATATCCCCGCGCCTATATCTAGGCGACTCAGAACGTAGTAATCCTGCCTTGATTGGCTGGGTGAAGCGTATAGAGCATATCCGTGCTCTCAAACGTTCGACAATCAACATTCTTGTTTGTCCGAACGTGCCCTGAGGGGCATGTTTTATTTATTCTCCTTAAAATAGCAATGAGCAATTAACAATTAATCAGAATACAAATTTCTAGTATTGATTGTAGATTGCTCATTGTTACTTGTTAATTTAATTAATGTATCTATGCCAACGATGAATCAGATTCTGCGCAAGGGACGCATTGCTCCAAAAAGCAAGTCAAAGTCACCCGCGCTTCAGTTTACGCTCGACAGTTTACACCGCAAACGAACCGAACTTCGCCGCGGAGCTCCGTTTAAACGCGGTGTATGTACCAAGGTGTACACGATGACTCCAAAGAAACCTAACTCAGCTTTGCGAAAAGTAGCGAAAGTTCGTCTTTCTAATGGATCAGAAATTATTGCCTATATTCCAGGTGAGGGACACAATCTACAAGAACACTCAATTGTTCTTATTCGTGGCGGCCGTGTAAAAGACTTGCCGGGTGTGCGTTACCATATTGTTCGTGGAGTATATGACACACAGGGTGTAGAAGCTCGAAGACGTGGACGGTCACTCTATGGTGCTAAACGTCCAAAAGCTGCAAAGAAATAAATCATCTTCATTAGATAATCATCACAGAATATATGCCACGAGGAAAACGAGGATTCAAACGAACAACCACTCCAGACCCACTGTATAATAGTGAAATTCTTTCTAAATTTATCAATTTTGTCATGAAAGATGGTAAGAAATCTACTGCAGAACATGTGGTGTACGGAGCACTTGATATTTTAAAAGAAAAGAAAAAGACTGATCCGATCAAGGTTTTTGAACAAACGCTTGAAGCGGTTAAGCCACAGGTAGAAGTACGCTCACGACGCGTAGGTGGAGCTAACTATCAAGTCCCAATGCCAGTATCTGGTGGACGCCAGAATGCGCTTGCATTCCGATGGATTGTTGGTGCTGCACATGCTCGAAAAGGACGCACCATGTCTGAAAAGCTTGCACAAGAATGTCTAGACGTGCTTGAAGGAAATGGGGGAGCACTCAAGAAGCGTGATGACATGCATCGTATGGCTGAAGCAAATAAAGCGTTTGCACACTTCGCACGTTTTAGCCGCTAAAATCATTACTTTACCTTTAACCCCACTTTATTATGGGACGAGATTATCCACTAGAACGCGTGCGCAATATCGGGATCATGGCGCATATTGATGCGGGTAAAACGACTGTGTCTGAACGTATTCTTTTTTACACTGGAAAGAAACATAAAATCGGTGAAGTGCACGAGGGTGCAGCTGAAATGGACTGGATGGAACAAGAGAAAGAGCGCGGTATTACAATTACCTCTGCTGCGACAACCTGTTTTTGGAAAAATCACCGTATCAACTTGATTGATACTCCAGGCCACGTAGACTTTACCGTAGAAGTTGAGCGATCACTTCGCGTGCTCGATGGAGCTGTCGCAGTGTTTGATGGTTCACAGGGAGTAGAACCGCAATCAGAAACCGTATGGCGTCAGGCAGATAAATATCGAGTACCTCGAATTTGCTTTGCAAACAAGATGGACAAAACGGGTGCTGACTTTTTCATGACACTTAACTCAATCAAAACTAGACTGTCTCCAAATGCGTACGCAATCCAGCTTCCTATCGGAATGGAATCTGAGTTTAAGGGAATTGTAGATATTATTGAGCAGAAGGCATATCGTTTTGAAGGAGATCATGGTATCAACGTGGTGGAATTTGAAATTCCAGAAGATATGAAGGCTCAGGTTAAGGAATATCGGGCAGCACTTCTTGATAAGGTTGCAGAAGCATCTGAAGCACTCATGACTAAGTATCTTGAAACGAACGATCTTTCAGTTGAAGAAATCAAAACTGCAATTCGCAGTATGGTGTTGAAAGATGAAATCTATCCTGTCATGTGTGGAACTGCACTTCAGAATATCGGAGTACAGCTTGTACTCGATAATGTTGTTGCGTTTTTGCCAGCACCTATCGACATGCCTGTTATTACGGCACACGATCCAGACGATGAAAATAAAGTTATTGAGGTAAAATCAAGTGATACGGATCCATTTGTAGGCCTTGCGTTCAAAGTCGCCACCGATCCTTTTGTCGGACGCCTTACCTTCTTCCGTGTGTATTCGGGAAATTTGAAAGCAGGAAGTTACGTATTGAATAGCACTAATGGAACCAAAGAACGTATTGGGCGTATTGTACGACTTCATGCAAACACACGTGAAGATGTAGAGCAAGTATATGCAGGAGAAATCGCAGCAGCGATCGGTCTCAAGAATACCACGACCGGAGATACACTTTGCGAAGAGTCTAGACCAGTAGTACTTGAGCGACCTACCTTCCCAGAACCAGTTATTTCGGTTGCCATCGAACCTAATACCAAGGGTGATGCTGAAAAGATGAGTATTGCTCTCCAGAAACTTGCTGAAGAAGATCCTACGTTCCGTGTATCAAGTGATCCAGAAACTCTCCAGACTATTATCGCTGGCATGGGAGAGCTTCACCTCGACATTATTGTTGACCGTATGCGACGTGAATTCAAAGTGGAAGCGCAAGTTGGTGCTCCACAGGTTGCATATAAAGAAACTATTCGTCAAAGTGCTGAAGCAGAAGGAAAATATGTCAAACAGTCTGGTGGACGTGGACAATACGGGCACTGCTGGTTGAAGATTGAACCTTTGAGTGCCGAAGATAAAGAAGCAAATCCAGGAGAAAATCTTGTCTTCGTTGATGAAATCAAAGGGGGACTTATTCCACGGGAATATATTCCTGCGATTGAAAAAGGTGTCAAAGAAGCAGTAACCAAAGGTATTGTTGCTGGATATCCACTTCTTGATGTGAAAGTAACTGTGTTTGATGGAAGTTATCACGAAGTCGACTCAAGTGAAATTGCTTTCAAGCTCGCAGGTTCAATGGGATTTGTGGCAGCTGCGCAGAAAGCAAACCCAGTACTTCTCGAGCCTATCATGAAGGTGGAGGTCACCACTCCTGAAGAATACATGGGAGATGTCATCGGAGATTTGTCTTCAAAACGTGGTCAGATCGAAGAGATGACCCAGCGTGGAACTGCAAAAGTAATTCGTGCGTTAGTGCCTCTTGCGAGTATGTTTGGTTATGCTACTGGACTCCGCTCGATGACTCAGGGGCGAGCAACGTATGCGATGGAATTTGCGAAGTATGCTGAATGTCCAAAGAACGTAGAAGCTCAAGTTGTGAGTGGAAAGATGAAGTAAAAAACAGAAATTAGAAATTGGGAAATTTGAAATTAAAATACCAATTAAAAAACATCCCGACTGAGTCGGGATGTTTTTAGTTTACAAAATATTTTTGAAGTATGAATAGTAATTCCGGATGGAATTTTTCTCCCTCCATAACCATTTGTCTGATTTTTTCTATTGGAAAGAATTCTACTTTTTCAACATCACGTTCATCTTTCGCAAATGGTCCATTATATTGTGCAGTGAATGTAGTCAAGAATTTTTTTGGTTTACCTACTGCTTCATAAATGTCTTTATCGAGCATTGTTAGTTCACTTTTTATTCCTAGCTCCTCTTCATATTCTCGAAGTGCCCCTTCTTCGTAGCTTTCTCCTGATTGTACGTGTCCTCCAACTGCAGTAGACCAATGCAGGGGACAAAATGAAACGGATTTACTTCGTAATTGCAGTGCCATCTCGTTTTTATCATTAAAAATTAGAATATGTACGATACGATGGGGAAGTAATTTTTTGTATATTTCATCTCTTGTGGCTGTGCCCATTACCTTATCTTTATTGTCGACGATGTCGAGGATTTCCATAGTTTATATATGTTCAACTATTTCTTTCCATGACTTGATTCGATGAATTCCAATAGGTAATTCAGAATGCTGATTCCATGGGTTATCGAAGAGTAGAATTTTTCTTTGTGGCGTGACACATTCAAGCGCGTAATCGAGATTATCATCAATAAGCACATCAATCATATGCTTGTCGCATAATTCTGCTTTTGTGGTTGAGGGACCTGATTTTGAAAATCGATTGGCGATGTGAATGTCTGAGAACATATCAGGGAAATGCTGTGCAATCCATTTTTCGGTCTTGCTGCGCAAGATGTCGGGGCGTGCAGTCATCGCTACCAGATCGTGTGATTGTTTCAGGCGAGTTATTCCTTCTTGTGCGCCTTCAATCAGGGGAAGATTGATAAATTCTGGGGTTTCGTAAAATTGGTAGGTTTTATCAATTGCTTCTTCACGTGTACCGCCCCATACTTCCCAAAAATGATAGACCGTAAGATCTTCTTTTTTGAAATTGGTAGCATATATTCTGTTGTGGAACTCGATTAGTGAGGGGATAAAATTTGCGAGCACATCATCAATATCAATTGCTATTTTCATATTAGTATTTTTTATTACCACCCATATTCACTATAAAAAATGTTTTTTTGTATATGTCCAATTGCTGTGGTGATATAGGGGATAGTGTTGTCTGGTAATTGATTAATTGCAAACCACGAGAAATCATCGCATTTGTGTGGTTCTTTATTTTCTAGATTTCCTGACCAGGCACTTGCAAGAAAATATGCGTCGATTCGTTCTTCGGCATCTATATGAGATTTTCGGTGCATCATGTGTACCAATTGTAGATCACCTGGCGAGAGTATGATACCCGCTTCTTCGTGTGCTTCACGAATCATAGCTTCCGTGAATGTTTCACCTTGGTCAACGTGCCCTGCAATCATACTGTATTTTCCATCTTCAAATCCAGTGTTAAAACGTCTGACCAGTAATATATTATTATTTTTTTTGAGTACGAGATATGAAGCAGGGATAATCGTGTGTCGTATAGACATATAAAAATATTATGCATGTATCATATCGAAGAGAATTTTTTTTGTAAATTTTGAGGATTGACATATCCGTGGATATGTGGTATTTTGGTTTGTCTGGTTTATGGCACCAGCACCATTCTTTTCAACCAAGCCACATATGGGGAGTCGAGGATTTTATGGGTATTGATTCACTTTTTGATCACGATCCCGACAGCACTGACTGGGCTCGTCCGAAGTACAAGATCTTTGGAGATCCGGTAAATCCGGACTCAGCGTCGCTGCTCCGTGCCCGCGACACGAATACCTGCGTCACGTTTGCGGTTTTCGTGGACGGAAAACCTCAAGAGATCAGCCTTCTGCCGACCGAGGTCTACACCCCTACGAGCAACTTCTGCATCATCAAGGGGCGCATCTGTGGTCAGGAAGGACCGGGAGCTCAGGGAATCGAGGGGATGTACGATCTTCGAAGCCGTGCGTATGGCGGTTTCTACGACAGCTAGGGATCCGTCTCACCAATCACACTCGCCGTGCAATTAGGATACGGCGGGTGTGATCAAGTTCATTCCTCACTCGAGGATTTTTTAATAGCTTAGTTCTTGATATACTGTACGCACTACTATGATTCGTTTTTCTGTACTTACTCTTTTTCCAAAAATTATCTCTTCATATTGTGGTGAAACTATTCTTGGTCGTGCACAGAAAAAGAAATTGATTCAAGTGAATCCAATTTATATCCGCGATTTCACTCATGACAAACATAAAACCGTTGACGATACGCCGTGTGGTGGGGGAGCGGGAATGCTTATGAAGCCTGATCCGATTTATGAGGCTTTGGTGTCGATTGACGGACTACCCTTCAAAAAAGCATCGGGGCTTACAAAATTAAAACGATTGGCAACTGGAACAGTTTCAAAGAGAAAACGAACGGTGCTTCTTTCTCCGCGGGGCAGACAGTTTGATCAATCAGTTGCAGAATCATGGGCAAAACTAGACGAGTTGATTTTGATTTGTGGTAGATATGAAGGAGTCGATCAGCGTGTGGTCGATCACATGATTGATGAAGAAATTTCAGTTGGTCCCTACGTACTTGCAGGTGGGGAATTGGGCGCTCTCAGTATTATTGAGGCAGTATCACGAAATGTTCCGGGAGTTTTGGGAAATGCTGAATCTCTTACCGACGAAACATTCAACAAAGTAAAAAGCCAAAACAACAAGGGCAAAAGAGAAGCTCAAGAAATAGAGGTGGAGTATCCTCAATATACGAAACCAGTGGATTTTAAAGGTTGGAAAGTACCTGAAGTTCTCCTTAGCGGAGACCATAAGAAAATCGCTGAATGGCGTAAAAAACACAGTAAATAGTCTTTGGGTTTTTTTCTTTTTTGACTTATCCCCAAGGTGTGCATATTTGGCACTTGTCAGACCACTTGACAGATGTTTCAAGGTCTTATATTATATGCGGGCACTTAATGATGTTTATAACTTAACCTTTTCTCAAGTCTAAACAGCCTTAACCAGGCGAGCCTGTCATCGACCCGAGATACTAAGAAAAGAGCGACTATACTTGCTTTTGGATACAACCCGTGTTCAAGGGCAACAGAGTTTCTCTTTTTTCTTTTAGCAAAGAAAAAAGGTGCGATCTTTACAATTGAAGATGTGAAACAATACAGCAATTAAAAGTGATTAATACGGTGGTGCGCCAGGCTCTATACAGAGGATGCGTACACTGTTCACGTAATACACGTGACAAAAACCGATTGATCGTCTATTTTCTTAGAGCTAA
>CAZMEW010000022.1:0-16333 GCA_964565405.1 uncultured Gammaproteobacteria bacterium | reverse complement strand
TTAATTACTATCTCGACGACAATCTTGATACGGAGACTACATATTACTACAAAGTCACTGCAGAAGATGGTGATGGAAATGTGTCTAATTATTCAAATATTGTCAATGATAAACCCAATGGACAAGGGGGAAGCGATGTAACTGCTCCAACGATTTCAAATGTTTCGTCAACTGCGCTTGGTCCACAATCTGCAATGATTACATGGGAGACTGATGAACTTTCTGATTCTCTTGTTGATTACACAATTGAAGAAGGGGGAGACTTTAGTGGCGCAGATACGGTTGGTCTTACTGCTATGTATGACAATAGTCTTGGTCTTGGCCAACATATGGTTGTCTTAACGGGACTTCAACCAAACACCACATACTATTTCCAGGTTCGTTCTACTGATCCAAGTAATAATGAAGGAGTGGGCACGTCTGCACCTGATGGCTACTCATTTACAACCCTCCTTGGTCCGTCGATCAGCGAAGTTGGAGCATCTGACATTACCAATGAGATGGTCACTATTAATTGGGTGACTGATGAGGCTGCAAATTCCTATGTACATTATTCAACTGATCCTTCGTTTGCTTCCTCGACTCGCGTGGGCTCTGAAGTTACGGAAAATGATCATTCTGTTACTCTCGTCAATCTTATTCAGGGAACGACGTATTATTATTATGTTGAATCCGGTATTACGACTGATAAGAATGTTATTGATGGTGAAATTGTATATTACACTTTTACCACGACTGCAGATATTGATGCGCCGATTATTACTTTTGACTCAGAAGTCGATGTCACGGTTTCTGACAATTCGATTGATTTTTCATGGGTGACTGATGAACCTTCGACTTCCACTGTTGAATACGGAACGAGCGAAGATTATGGAGAAATTATTACCAACGATAATATTAATATTGATCATATCTTCAGACTCGAAGATTTGCTTCCTGGGACCCTCTATTATGTTCGTTTTCGAAGCGCTGATGAAAATGGCAATCTTAGTTCTGCGACTGAATTTACTGCAACAACGATTGATACTGCCGATTATAGTGCGCCAGTGATTTCTAATGTTGAAGCAAGTGTAGTGACTGACGACGAAGCATTGATTGAATGGGATACTGACGAAGGTACCACTGGTCAAGTATATTATGGTACGGCAACCAATACATACGATGACTCAAGTAGTGTCGTCGCGAGCTACAATCGCGCTCATGCAATTACGGTCTCTGGACTTGCGACTTCAACACAGTATTATTATGTCGTTGTTTCTGCTGATTCAAGTGGAAATACA
Organism: uncultured Gammaproteobacteria bacterium; assembly: GCA_964565405.1. GTDB lineage: Bacteria > Patescibacteriota > Patescibacteriia > Magasanikbacterales > UBA922 > UBA922. The sequence goes on along the minus strand of CAZMEW010000022.1, from coordinate 15,053 downwards.
GCAACTTCTAGTGAATATACCTTTACCACCCTTGAGACACTTTCAGAAGAGAGTGACGTCTTGCTCCGTGAAGAAGCTGCACGGGCAGAAGGTGTTATTCAGGGTGAAGCCAATGCCCCTCGAGGCGGTGGGGGTGGAAGTAGTAATAACACTGATCGCATCGCTCCCATGGTACTCAAGGTTTCAGTTGGGGAAATTACTGCTAATAGTGCAATAGTTACTTGGGATACTGATGAGATTGGAGATAGTATTGTTGAATTTGGAGTAGCCCCCAATAGTTTTACCCGCGCAGCTGTCAATCTTGAAGATCTGGCGACGCATCGTGTTAGTCTGATCGATCTCTCTCCCCAGACTTCCTATTTTTATCGTGTTAGTACTGCTGATCCTTCGGGGAATCGAAGCAGGTTTACTGAAGGAACCTTTACCACACTCTCGGTCATTGAGGATGCACTCGCAAATCCTATCGCAGAAGTCCCAGACAATATTCAAAGTGATGAAGCTGATGCATTATTTTTGAGCTCAATACAACGGGCAACAGATATTATCAAATCTTTATCCTCGCAGGTGAGTGTGGGTTTACTCGAAAATACTTTGTCTGACCAGGCACAGATTATTGCTGATTTATCAAAGACGCTTCCTTTACCTATTATCGGAGGTCAGCCTGTCGTCGAGCTTGGCTCGAACTATGTAACTATTTCTTGGACAACTGACAAACTCTCTAACTCATTGGTCAAATATGGAACTGACGAAGTATTTAGAAACGCTGGTACTTATGAACAGACAGTCGGACATTTTGATGAGGCTGTCGATAGTCATACTGTTGAGATAAAAGGCCTTAGCCCAAATACACTGTATCATTACCAAGTTATTTCTCGTACCCCCACAGGTGTGGAAGCAGTTTCACGAGATTTTACCTTTAAGACTAAAATTCAGACCACTGAAATTAATACCTATAAAATTACTGCCGATACCCCTGAGAGTGCTTCTTTTGTATGGAGTACTTCAGTACCTACAGATTCAATCATTAATTATACGCCGTATATCAATGGTATTCCCAATGTTCAGGCGCGCAAAACAGTAAAAAATGCAGCTTTTTCGACTGACCATACACTATCGTTGGCTGATCTTGAGGCAGGAGTGGTGTATGATATTGAGATTTCTGGTGTGGATTCTGGTGGAAATATTGTGAGCAAATTGATACAAGGATATTCAACCGATGGAAAAGATTTGGCCCCGATTATTTCTCAGATTCAGACTGATTCAGCAATTATTCCGGGTGGTAAAGATCGTATCCAAGTTATTATTTCTTGGACAACCAATGAACTTTCTACGAGTAAGGTATACTATCGTCGTGGCTTTTCGAATGAAGACGTTGAATTTACTGAGAGTACGGTACCTGATTCAAGTTATGTGAAAAAACATATAGTAGTAGTAACTAATTTTGATCCCGGGCAAGTATATCAGTTTCAGGTTGAAAGCACTGATTCATCGGGAAATCTGGCTCGTTCGAAGAGTATTACTATTCTTACTCCGCAAAAACAAGAGTCAGTATTCCAAGTTATCATGGGAAATGTGGAAGATGTATTTTCATGGGTGGGAAAAATTAAAAAATAATTATTTCTACGGAATTTTATCAACACTTCCGACTTCTCCCTAGTATAGCGAAAATATGATATACTGATTTTATCGTGATTTGTTTATCTTGTTTATTCAGACAAAAATTTTTGTCGTAAGTAGACTGTCTATTTCATGCCAATAATCAGTATAAAAAATTTATCTGTAGGATATTTTCTTGGCAAGAGTAATGAAGTTCGGGCTCTTAGTGATGTGAGTTTGGATATTGAAGCTGGAGAATTTATTATTTTTTTTGGTGCGTCTGGTTGTGGAAAATCAACACTCCTATATACGATTGCGGGTCTCGAGCGTCCAACTGCTGGAGAAGTACATGTGGCTGGAGCAAATCTGGCTAATATGAAAAATAAGGAGCTCGAGCATTATCGTCAAAGCACTATTGGCATGGTGTTTCAGGCATTTCATTTGATCCCTTCACTTTCGATCGTTAAAAATATTATGTTGCCGCAGATTGCTATCGGAGGTGATATAAAAAAACGACGTGAAGAAGCTGAACGTCTCATGAAATATTTCGGTGTATATGAACAGAGAAATAAGGTACCGAATGAATTGTCTGGAGGTCAGCAACAGCGTGTGGCAATTTGTCGTTCACTTATTAATGATCCTGAAATTATTTTTGCAGATGAGCCAGTTGGAAATTTGGATTCCAAGTCAGCACATGATGTGCTTGGGCTTATACAAGAACTTAATCTTAAAAATAAAAAGACAGTAATTCTCGTTACCCATGATCCCTCCCATCTTGATATCGCTGATCGTGTATTTTTCATGAAAGACGGTAAACTTATTGATACTAAGGTAAATAAAGAAACACGTAAGATAACCCCAAATGCTCCTGCGCAAGAGGCTAAGAAAAGCAATCTTGAACTCGTATCGAAAACACTTGCTGGTTCAGGAGATGGGGGAGTCGGAGGATTATTTCTCGAATATAAAGCCAAAGAAATCGTATCTGATGCCCTTACTGGACTCACGATTGAAGAAGTTTCAGGTATTGAACATCAAGTAAAAGAAATTTTGAAAAATTCTCTTGCGAATTATCATAATCTCGAAGAATATTTGGATCGTGATCATGTGCTTGGGGGGCTTGATTTAAGCAAACATGCTGCACGTCGGTTAAGTCACACAATACAAAACATGATTGAGGAGATGAAAATGCTTAATGATGGGCATACTGTCCACCGAGGTGATCATATGACGTATGTACAAAAGTTGCGGTTTACTTTACTTGATACGTTTGATGTTTCTATATCAAGTACTGAGGTGATAGATACGATTGAGGGAGTGATTCAGGAGCGCGTTGATGGTCATACCGATCGCAAAGGGGTTCAGGTAAAATTGGATTTGCCGATTAGCGAGGGCGGTGCTGGGCTTGATCGCAGGCTTGCAAAGCGTATGGCTAAGCATTTGGAAATCCTATTGCTTGATCGATATACCACTCACGTAGATTCACCCAAACCACTTCCACCATCCAAAAAAACACCAAAAGTATGAGATCATTTTTTTCTAAAAAGACAAAGACAGAGCCCGTATTCGGTTCTCGGCGGATGGTTATGAAAGATATTCTTTCTCTTTCCACACGTACCTTCAAGACCCGGCCTATGCGAACTGCCCTTACCATTCTTGGTATGAGTGTTGGTATTGGAGCGGTTTTGTTTTTGGTTTCTTTGGGTTATGGTTTACAGGAGACGGTATTGAATCGAATTACCAATGGGGACGCACTTCTCAGTCTTGATGTAAGTGCAGGTCAGTCTGAGCTTATCAAATTGGATACTGAACATATTGAAAAAATGTCTCAATTACCACATGTAGAAGAAGTGAGTCCGATTATGGCTGTTTCTTCTCAGATCAGTTTGAAGGATTTGACTGGTGTTATTACGCTATATTCCGTTAAACCTTCTTTTTTTAGGTTAAGTGGGATTGTTCCGTATAAAGGAAAACTGTTCACCTCACACGAAGGAGGTGAGACTCCGCGTGAGATTGTAGTTTCTTCAGCGCTGGCAACCATTTTTAATATAGGACCCGAAGAAATTATTGGCGAAAAAATTACACTTACCGCATTTGTATCCACGTTTGATGAGGCGGGAGTTGAGCAGATTACTACGGTTGATATACCTGAACCATTTACTATTATTGGTGTTATTCAGGATGATAAGGAGAGTTTTATGTACGCACCTTCTAGCCTCCTTGGGGATATACGCATGGATACATATATTGGTGCTAAAATCAAAGTAGTATCTGCAGAATACATGACCGCGATTCATGATGAAATTATTAATATGGGTTTTTTTGTCTCCGCTCTCCAAGACACGATTGATCAGGTGAAGAAAATTTTCTCAATTGTACAGGTAGTACTTGGACTCTTTGGATTTGTTGCATTGGTCGTATCTGCAATCGGAATGTTTAATACCATGACCGTTCTCCTTATGGAGCGTACCAATGAGATTGGTATTATGCGCTCGATTGGAGTAACGAGAAATGATGTACGCAAATTGTTTATGTTTGAAGCTATGATCATGGGCTTTTTAGGAGGCTTGGGCGGTGTTCTTCTTGGCTATCTTGGGGGAGAACTTGCAAATTTGGGGGTTAATTTACTTGCAAAGAATTTTGGAGGACAAGCACTTAATCTGTTTAGTCGCCCAGCATCTTTTATCATCATCATTATCATTTTTTCTACGATCATTGGCTTGATTACCGGTATATTTCCGGCAATACGAGCTGCAAAGATCAAACCTCTTGACGCGCTGCGGTACAAGTAATCCACAGGAATTGGTTATTTTCTTCGCAGATTTTTCTAAAAAATGCTATAATTAGCCCATTCTATAGACTTGCAATAGTTGGTTTTTTTATGGCATACCGGCGAAAAAAAGCCGTGCATCTATCAACAAAACGTTCACCTCTAGCATCTCGTGAAAAAAAGGGTAGTTTTGCAAACTATTGGATTTGGCATGAACTAGTCATGTCTTATGGTAAGCTCCGTAAACACTCCAAAACAAGACGTGCACGGAAGGAATTGAAAGCTCTAGGCAAAGAAATTTTGCGCCATTATCTGAAAAACTTTCTTTATTTTCCAGTGTGGTTTATCAAACTGATTACACCATCTTACTTCAAGGGTCCAGTTAACGTATGGACTAATATCAGAACTATCGTACGTAGTCCTGAATTTCATCCGCTTCGCCTCGCGGTAACTTCTCAACTGTTCTTTTTGTTTCTGGTTTTTCGTATTGGAGCATTTATTATTTATCATTACTCAACTCCTGCCGATGCAGCGACTTTTGGTTGGGTACAAACTACCTGGATTGGCGGATCTTCAACGAGTACTGGCACACATAGTACCAATCGAACTGGGTGGACAACCTTTACCAGCTCGACTCAGGTAAACACTACTTTTTCTCCTGGAGATATAACCATCGCAACTTCGAGTTATACGACGACTGATGACACTACACTTACTACCGATGGACTTGCAAGCGGTGGAGGTTTTGGGAATGCTGCCACGTCTAGTGTCGTGGTGAATGCGGGAGATGTTACGCTCGGTATAGCATCTGCTGGTGGGGAAATCAATCAGTGGGATTCGAGTCCGTATAATCTTCCTGCAACGATTAGTGGAACGGATGATGGAAATGGAGTCATGGTAACAGATGGTGTTGACGCTTTCTATATTTTGCGTGGCGGAGGGACGACCGGATTTTATAAATTTATACCTTCAGATAAATCTACCTCTACACTTACCTCCGTGCCTTCCGCTATACCACCCAATGGTGGTGGTGGATCAATGGTATTATCTGGAAATTATATTTATGTTTATTCTGGTGGCAATAGTAGTGTTAAATTTTACGCGTACTCAATTTCGGGAAATTCATGGACAACACTGACTAATCCACCAAGCTCCCCTTATGGTGATGGTATCGGTAGTAGTATGGCTGCTGATGCTTCGGGTAATATTTATCTTGTTGCGGGCGGTGCTACCACTCAATTTTATAAATATACGGTAACTTCAAGCGCTCCTCAAGGCCAGTGGAGTAGTAATTATCCACTAGGTAGTGGAGTTAGAAGCGGTTCCCGTGCAATATACGATAGTGAGAATAATGATGTACTGGTGCTCACGGGTAATAATGGTCATACGGTCAGCAAATTTGACATTGATTCTAGTACGGTGACTAATTATGCTGGAGCGCCTAATGATCCTGGATTTACCAATGGTGCGACCATGGTGAAAGATGATGACAATGATACTGTGTACGCAATTACTGGGCAAAATTATGCTTGGCTTGAAAGATTGAATTTGAATTCTGGAACCTGGGCAGGTCGACAGACATCCTCTACTCCAGCTTCTGGTGCAACTGTCGGTTATATGATCCATAAACCAGGAGAAAATAGGATTTATACGACATTTGGGGGAACAAGTTTTTATTATTTACGTCCGCAAAATGGCGACTGGATGTTTACTACCACGACTCATTCTATTCCAGGATCAATCGGTGTCGGTGCTACTATGATTCGTCATGGTAATGATGAGATTTATCTCCTCGCTGGAGGGGGGAGTAGTGCTATTTATCGTTTTGCAATTAATGCGGGTACTCAATACACCGCTACCGGTACTCTTACTTCTGCAACCATTGATCTGAAGTATGCAACTTCTACACGCATTTCATGGTCTTCGAGTGCTCATGCACAGACTGGTTCTGATCCGGTAAAATTTCAGGTTGCTTCGAATAATGATAATGCGACCTGGAATTACATAGGGCCTGATGGTACTTCTGGTACCTATTTTACGACTTCGAACACTGCTCTTCCTAATTCACTAAATGGTAAACGATATTACCGGTATAGAGCATATCTCACTACTGCAAATTCTTCCTATACGCCAACACTCAGTAGTGTGACATTTACGTATCATAGTTATTTAACCTCAGGTTCTCTTGCTTCTAGTCCCTTTAACGCTGAAGATGATACTAATGTTCTTGCTGCGGTCTCATGGACTGGTAGTACACCAACAGGGACGGTAATTAAATTTCAGGTGCGAACTAGTCCTGATAATTCCAGCTTTACTTCATGGATGGGTCCTGATGGGACAAGTGCTACGTATTTTACCGATAGTACTGGGGCACAGTCCATGCCGGCAGCTTTGACTGATGGAGTGGATGATCGGTGGATTCAATATAAAGTATTCTTTGAGTCGGACGGTACTGGTACACCTACTCTTACCCAGAGTACTCTGACCTATGTGGTAAATGCGCCTCCTGAAATCACTATTACGAATACTGTTTCATCTACTTCTGAAGGTGTTGTAACTGTACAGTACGATGTGCGTGATATAGATAGTGCAACTGGCGCTACCCCAGGTATTGTTGGAGTTACTCTTCAGTATTGCACCGCGAGTTGTTCGAGCGTGGGAAATGAAGTGTGGGCAACAGCTGCTACCTCTAGTTTGAGTGGTACCTTCGGTTCGAGTGTTTCGGTAAACACTGTTTCAACAACTCAATATACGAGTTATTCATTGACATGGACTCCGACGAGTTCGTATAACAATCAGTATAATGGGAGTAATTTTAAGATTCGACTTCGGGCGAACGATAGTGAAGCGGCGAATAATATTGGAGTTGATGAGTCCAATACTTTTGTACTCGATACGACTGATCCACTACCATCCATCATTATAGATGGTCGAAGTACGGTTACTAACACACTTTCAATTAGTGTTAGTGATGATACGATGGCAGGATTACAAATGAAGTTGTCAAACGATAGTGATTTATCTTCGGATGGACTAAATGGAAGTTCAGGCTCCTGGATCCCATATACTTCGACCTCAACATGGAATTTGGGTACTGGTGGAACAACGGTTTATTACCAGATAAAGGATGCATATGGAAATATTTCAGCTGGAGGTGCTATCTCATCCGCACATACCCCACAGATCCCTGGAAATTTGTTTTATAAGGATATTTCAAATTCTGATACTAATGAGTGGCGAGAGTTTATTGCATGGCAAATTATTGATAACCCTACTCCAGGGTTTGCGCAGTATGCCATTTATCGCTCAACCGATGGCGCGAATTATACTGAAATAGCTACACAAGTCTCACGTATTATTAATTATTATCTTGATACTGATATTGATACGGGAACGACGTATTATTATAAAGTTACTGCAGAAGATAGTGATGGAAATATTTCAAGTTATTCCACTGTTGTGTCTGATGATCCGAATGGAACAGGAGGCACAGATGTATCTGCTCCAACAATTTCAAATGTGGTGACGAGTTCTATTGGATCGAATTCGATTACGATTTCTTGGGAGACTGATGAAGTATCTGATTCCTATGTTGACTATACTACTGAAGAGGGAGGAGATTTTAGTGATGTTGATACCGTGGGTCTTACAACCATGAGAAATAATGCAGCTGGTCTTGGTGTCCATACAGTATCACTTACTAATCTCGCACCAAATACAACATATTATTTCCGTGTTCGTTCTCTTGACCCGGATGGTAATGAGGGAATTGGAACCCAAGCTCCCAATGGGTATGTGTATACTACTTTATCAGGACCAATAATCTCTGATGTTTCGACTGACGATATTCGTAACACACAGGCGAGAGTTACATGGACCACTGACCAAGAGAGTGATTCATATGTTATTTTTTCCACCTCCACTAGTTTCACCGCATCTTCCACAGTGGGTTCTCCAATTGCTGTCTCATCGCATGAGGTGACTCTACCTTCGCTTACTCCTAATACCACCTATTACTATTATGTTCAATCTGATGCTGTTACTGATAAGAATACGATTGAGGGACAACATGAGTATTATAGTTTTCAAACTACAGGTGATCTTACTGCGCCAGTAATTACGTTTGATTCAGAGAATGATGTTACCGTATCTGATACTTCTCTCCTTATTACTTTTAGTACCAACGAGACTGCAACTTCGAGTATTAATTATGGGACGAGTCTCTCCTATGGATCAACTTCGACTAATAATAATCTTAATACCGATCATCACTACACACTTTCTGGGCTTCTTCCTGGTACTGCGTACTTTTTGAGTATGCGAGTGGCAGATATTGATGGGAATCTATCGAGTGCGCTTCAATTTAGTGTTACCACTACTGATAGTGCTGATTATACTCCACCAGTTATTTCGAGTGTGACCTCGAGTGTGGTGACTGATGATGAAGCGCTTATCGTGTGGTCTACTGATGAGGCCGCTACCGGACGTGTCTATTATGGCACCTCATCTGGGACGTATACTGAATCAAGTACGTTAGTTTCAAGCTATAACCGAGAACATGCAATTACATTGAGTAATTTGGCTACCTCAACCGAATATTTTTATGTTGTAGTATCTGCAGATATTAGTGGAAATAGCACTACTTCAACTGAGGATTCATTTACGACTCTTGAAACATTGTCAGAAGAAAGTGAAGTATTGCTTCGAGAAGAAGCCGCACGTGCTGAGGGTGTCTCACAGGGCGCAGCGAGCGTACCGAGCAGTGGCGGAGGTGGAGGTAGTTCAATTGATCGTGTGGCGCCGTCGATTTTACAGTTAACTGTCTCCAATATTACTTCTGATTCAGCTACCTTGAACTGGACCACCAACGAGAATGCTAATACTCTAGTAGAGTTTGGAAAAACTTTGGAGTATGGACAAGGATCTCTTGATTTGGCAAACACACAGACCCATTCAATTAGCTTAGTCGAACTTTTACCTTCAACTACGTATTATTACCGCGCAAGCTCTATTGACACTTTCGGTAATCCAAGTGTGCCTATGACTGGATTATTCACCACAGTTTCTTTGGCAGAAGAACTTGCTTCCAGTACGGAAGAAATAGTTGAAACTCCTGTAGAAGACACGAAAGAAACAGAAGATGCTGAAAATATATTGCTTTCTACAATTGAGAAAGCAGGAGAAATTATTAAGTCTCTCGCTAATCGTGTTAGTGTCGGAGTTCTTGAGTCTTCACTTCTCGGACAAGCAAAAATTATTGAAGAGCTTTCAACTATTTTACCACTACCAATCATTGGTGGGCAGCCATTGGTTGAAGCGGGTTCGAATTATGCTACGGTATCTTGGACTACGGATAAATTATCTAATTCTCTGGTCGAATTTGCTCCGGAGGATGAGTATGCTCTTGCTCGCGCATATGGCCAGACTGTCGGCGAGCCAAATATTGGAACAAACGATCATTCAGTCTCAGTCAAAGGACTTACCCCTGATACCCTCTATCACTACCGTGTAGTATCACGGACACAGACTGGATCTGAAACCAAGTCTCAGGATTTTATTTTTAGGACCAAACCTGAGAGTAATGAAATTTCGACATATAAAGTGGATACACTTTCAACTGAAGAAGTTATTTTTTCATGGGTGACGACTGTCCCGACTGATTCTATTATTACTTATACTCCATATCGAAATGGTATTCCGCATGTTGAAGCCCGGCAAACTATTCGGGATCCTGGCGTTACCACACAACATAATATAAAAGTTTCAGGATTTGAAGCTGGTGTTATCTATGATGTAGAGATTTCTGGTGTGGATTCGGGAAAAAACGTTGCAAGCAAGGTCATACAGGGGTTCTCAACAGAAGGGGAAGATCTTGCTCCAATTATTTCTCAGGTACAGACTGATTCAGCGATTATTCCTGGTGGAAAGGAAAAAATACAAATTATTATCTCATGGAATACCAATGAACTCTCAACTAGTAAAGTATTTTACCGCAAAGGATTTGCTGCTGAGGATGTAGAATTCGTGGACTCAACAGTATTGGATCAGAATTATACCAAAAAACATATTGTAGTTGTGACTAATTTTGAACCAGGCACAGTGTACCAGTTTGTAGCTGAGAGTATAGATTCCTCAGGTAATGTGGGTAAGTCAAAGACTATGACTATTCTGACTCCTCGAAAAGAAGAGTCGGTGTTCCAGGTTATTATGAGCAATGTGGAAGGTATGTTCTCGTGGGTAGGAAAGATTAAAAGCTAGCAAGAATTATTATTGACAATCTAGGGTGTTCTCATCTATACTATTGTTATACAGCTTAATTTTTTGCATATAATGACAGGGTGTGGCAACCTTGGAATATGCTTAAATTAGCCAAAAGTGCTCCGACACATATCGGAGAACTTGGGTGGAACCCCCCGCCGCTCTCGAGCATCGGGGCCCAAGACCTTGTTGGAGGTCTTTTTTTATTCAATTTTTCCTTATGTCTCACGATATCATGGAATCGCTTATATCACTCAGTAAACGCAGAGGCTTTATTTTTCCAGGGTCAGAAATTTATGGCGGACTTGCGAATGCCTGGGATTATGGTCCACTTGGAGCACAGATGAAAAAAAATATCAAAGATTTGTGGTGGAAACAATTTGTTGAACGTAGGGAAGATGTGGTGCCATTTGATGGAGCAATACTTATGAATCCGCGTGTTTGGGAGGCGAGTGGGCACGTAGCAACTTTTAATGATCCATTGATTGAGTGCAAAAATTGCCACGGTCGTTTTCGTGCCGATCATGTTGATAGTCAGGAAAAATGCCCTCAATGTGGTAAATTGGATTGGACTGAGTCAAAACAGTTCAATCTCATGTTCAAAACATTCGTTGGTCCTTCAGAAGAAAGTACTGATACAGTATATCTTCGCCCTGAAACAGCTCAGGCAATGTTTGTAAATTTCAAACAGGTAGCTATGACTACACGTAAACGACTTCCATTTGGAATTGCGCAAATCGGAAAAGCATTTCGTAATGAAATCACGCCGGGAAATTTTATTTTTCGAACACTTGAATTTGAACAAATGGAAATCGAATATTTTATTGAAGAGGGAAATTGGGAAATACTTTTTGAAAATTGGCTTAAGGATGTATATTCTTTTGCTGAAACATTGGGTATTAAAATTTCGAGCATGCATAATTTTGAAGTTCCAGAAGATGAGCGAGCACATTATTCGAAACGTACGGTTGATATCATGTTTGATTTTCCTTTTGGTCAAAAAGAATTATGGGGACTTGCGTATCGCGGGGATTATGATTTGAAGCAGCATGAAGCTCATTCGAAACAGTCTCTTGAGTATACGGACCCAGATGATAACAAACGGAAAATCATTCCTCATGTTATCGAACCTTCTTTTGGTGTTGATCGCACGCTTCTTGCTGTTCTTGTATCTGCCTATGAAGAAGAGACAATTTCAGAAGGGGATACTCGGGTAGTACTCCATCTCAAACCCGCAATTGCTCCGTATCATGTAGCAGTACTCCCACTCATGAAAAAAGATGGTTTATCCGAACTTGCACACGGAATTCATGTTGAGTTATTGAAGCAGTTTCGCTCTGACTATGACGAATCAGGAAGTGTGGGAAAACGTTATCGAAGACATGATGAAATCGGAACTCCATATTGTGTTACCGTCGATTATGAATCAAAAGATGATAATTGTGTCACTGTTCGAGACCGTGATACAATGACTCAAGAAAGAATACGTATTGATGAATTGGAAGTGTATCTGAGCCGGAAAATGAAATAACCATTGTAATAATCCCATATGTTCGAAACGTATAAATTGAATAACGGCGCACAGGTGTGCCTGGTGCCGCTTAAAGATGCACAATCGACCACAGTGCTTATTATGTATCCAGTCGGTTCGCGATATGAAACATACAAACTTAATGGCGCTTCTCATTTTATTGAGCATTTGTTTTTTAAGGGAACCAAAAAAAGACCTACCACGCTCAAACTAACTTCTGAAATTGATCGACTTGGTGCTGAGTACAATGCATTCACGAGTAAGGAATACACGGGGTATTACATTAAAAGTGCTGCAAATTATCTGCCCATTTCCCTCGATATCTTATCTGACATGCTTTTTAATTCTTTATTCGATCCACGCGAAATGGAGAGAGAGAAGAAGGTGGTTGCTGAGGAAATCAAAATGTACAATGATAATCCGCTCATGCATGTTGACTCAGTATTCGAACAAGCACTCTATGATGGTAGTCCTCTGGGATGGGATATTGCAGGAACAGTAAAACATGTACTGGGATATGCTCGCGAAGATGTACTCCGATACCGAGAAACTCATTATTACCCCGGAGTCATGAACATCGTCATTGCAGGAGCAATCTCTCCTGACACCAAACAATTGGTTGAGAAATATTTTGGGGCGCATGCATCTGGTAAGGTTTCGAATAGATCATTCAAACCTTACGTATACGGATCTTCGAAAAAGGAAGATCGAGTAGTAATCGATCATAAGACAACTGATCAGGTACAGATGATGCTTGGGTTTCCGACATTCTCACATACCGATCCTTTGCTTCATGCGCAGACAGTTATGAATACGATTCTTGGCGGGTCGATGAGTTCACGCTTGTTTATTCAGATTCGTGAAAGAAGAGGTCTTGCATATATGGTACGCTCGGGTGCCGACCAATTCCGAGATACGGGATATTCATTTATACGTGCAGGTCTCGAAGCTAAAAATATTAATAAAGCATTGTCAGTCATCGAAGCAGAAATTGAAAAGATGGTAGATAAAGGTCCAAGTAAAAAAGAATTGGAAGATGCAAAAACTCATATTCGAGGATCGTTTGCGCTTTCTCTCGAAGATTCGAGTGTGCAGGCAAATTATTATGCGCGTCAACTTTTGTTCCAACCACGTCTTGAAACACCCGAAGAGTTACTTCGAAAAATCGATGAGGTAACGTATGATGATGTAAGACGTGTAACTAAGAAAGTATTCAACCTGAAGGCTGCGCGTCTCGCAATTATCGGCAATGTAGATCAATCAAAGATTAAATTTAATTTCTAAGTATGAAATATATATTTGGGAATTGGAAAATGTACTTAAATGAAGAAGAGAGCATTCACTCTGCACGTACACTTGCTCACGATCTGCAGATTCCTCGAGATACATGCGTTGCGGTATTTCCAAATACGCTGGCATTTGGTTCGGTCCGAGAGGCATTGAAGGATACATCGCTCATTCTTGGTGCTCAGAATGTATCGTGGGTTCCTAAGGGTGCGTATACTGGCGCTGTTTCTGCTGAGTTATTCCATGATGCGGGAGCACAATACGCATTAGTTGGACATTCCGAGCGTAGATATATTTTTGGGGAACATGACGAAGATGTGCGAAAGAAGCTTGAGGCATGTCTTGATGCCAAACTTACACCTGTTGTCTGTATTGGGGAAACACAGGAGGACCGTAATGCGATGAAGGCCGAATATCGAATTAAAAAACAAGTTTTGAAATTATTTGAAGGGCTTAATACAAGTGGTCAGATATTAGTTGCGTACGAACCCGTGTGGGCTATCGGAACAGGTGATGCTTGTGAGCCAGAGGAAGCTGTGAGAATGATAACATTTATCAAAAATGAGATCGCAGCTCTCTATACAGAAACCGTACCTGTACTATATGGTGGAAGTGTGGACGAAAAAAATACTGATTCATATTTGTCCCACGGAGTAATAGACGGAGTTTTGGTTGGTTCTGCTTCGGCTGATCCTAAACGGTTTATCGCTCTGATTGAGCATAGTGATTTTTCTGTATGACGCTTATTATTCCCATCATTTTTGCGGTTATTTCCTTGTTCGTACTTGGTTTTATTGTATTTCGACATTATCATCAGATTGCACTGCTCAATGTGGATTCTTTACCCTACATACAGGAAGAAAAGAAAAAGGAAATATTTATACGTAAAAAGGCTGCGCAAAAAAGTTTTGAGGTACATGCTCGTGTAAAATCACGGGTAGTTGCTCCGATTGTTGATTTTGCTCGAGCAATACAAAAACGTTTTAGAAGATTTGTAGGTTTGGTCGAGCGCCGCGCAATGATGCATGATACCAAGAAGCGAAAATATGCAACACCTGAGGAAGAGATGCGACATCAATTGAATATCAATCAGCTTATGTCAGAAGCAAAACATGATTTTCTTCAAGAAGATTATGACACAGCTGAAAAGAAATATTTGGCAATATTGCGACAAGATCCTAAAAATGTAGATGCCTATAAAGGATTGGCACTCGTATACCAGAAACAGGGACAGATAATTGAGGCAAAAGAGACGTATCATTTTATATTACAAATCAATCCTTCAGATGATCAGACACTGATCAAGTTGGGGGATATGTATGAAGAAGAGGGAAGACTTGAACAAGCAGTAGAATATTATGAACAAGCAGTACTTGCAAATCCACATAACCCAGTCCGTTTTGCAAAATTATATGATTTTTTGTTTGAACTGAAGCAGTATGAGACAGCGCTTGAGGCGATACAGCAGGCACTAGAAATTGAGCCTCAGAATCCAAAATATCTTGACAATTTCACTGAGGTCAGTATACTGTTGAGGCAAAAAGAGCTCGCAGAGAAAGGATATCGAGAGCTTCGAATGATCAATCCTGAGAATCATAAGCTTCAATCATTTCG
>CAZMEW010000021.1:1878-17365 GCA_964565405.1 uncultured Gammaproteobacteria bacterium | reverse complement strand
GTTCACGTAATACACGTGACAAAAACCGATTGATCGTCTATTTTCTTAGAGCTAACTCATAAACTAATCTAGTTTATGAGAATTACTTAAACTATTGAGTAGGTTAAGTAATTACAATCAAACATATTTCCCATTTTGGGAAAACTCAATTTATTGAGAGTTTGATCCTGGCTCAGGATGAACGCTGGCGGCGTGCCTAAGGCATGCAAGTCGTGGGACAGGTTTTTTTGTAGCAATACCGAGAAACACTGACCGGCAAACGGGAGAGTAACACATTGATAACTTACCTTTGAGACGAGGATAGCCCACCGAAAGGTGGATTAATACTCGATAGACATGAGGGGGCGTGAGGCCATTCTCATGTAAAACTTCGGTGCTCAAAGAGAGGTCTATGTCTGATTAGTTAGTTGGTGGGGTAACGGCCTACCAAGACCGCGATCAGTACCGGGCGTGAGAGCGTGACCCGGCTCACTGGGACTGAGATACTGCCCAGACACCTACGGGTGGCTGCAGTCAGGAATATTCCGCAATGCACGAAAGTGTGACGGAGCGACGCCGCGTGTAGGAAGAAGCCCTTCGGGGTGTAAACTACTTTTATATGGGAAGAATTTTTGACGGTACCATATGAATAAGAGGTTGCAAACTCTGTGCCAGCAGCAGCGGTAATACAGAGACCTCAAGCGTTATCCGGATTCATTGGGCGTAAAGCGTCCGCAGGTGGTTTTTCAAGTTGGGAGTCAAATCTTTGGGCTTAACCTAGAGACTGCTCACAATACTGGGAAACTTGAGACTGGGAGAGGTACACGGAACTGTTGGTGTAGTAGTAAAATGCGTTGATATCAACAGGAACACCAAAGGCGAAAGCAGTGTACTGGAACAGTTCTGACACTCATGGACGAAAGCGTGGGGAGCGAATGGGATTAGATACCCCAGTAGTCCACGCCCTAAACGATGTGTACTAGGTATTTGGAGTATCGACCCTCTAAGTGCCGTTTAAAAAAGCTAACGCGTTAAGTACACCGCCTGGGGAGTACGGCCGCAAGGTTAAAACTCAAAGGAATAGACGGGGACCCGCACAAGCAGAGGATCATGTGGTTTAATTCGATGGTACGCGGCAAACCTCACCAAGGCTTGACATGTAGCTGCAAGCTCCTGGAAACAGGAGCCGCCTTCGAGGGCGCTACACAGGTGCTGCATGGTTGCCGTCAGCTCGTGCCGTGAGGTGTACCCTTAAGTGGGGTAACGAGCGCAACCCTCGTCGTGTGTTAAATGTACACACGAGACTGCCCGTGCAAACGGGAGGAAGGTGGGGACGACGTCAAATCAGCATGGCTCTTACGTCTTGGGCTACACACATGATACAATGGCCGGTACAAAGGGACGCCAAACCGCGAGGTGGAGCCAATCCCAATAAAGCCGGTCTCAGTTCGGATTGTAGGCTGCAATTCGTCTACATGAAGTTGGATTTGCTAGTAAACGCGCATCAGCACGGCGCGTTGAATACGTTCTCGGGTCTTGTACTCACCGCCCGTCAAACCACGAAAGTTGGCAATGCCCGAAAGCTCCCGTATGGGGGACTAAGGCAGGGTCAATGATCAGGGTTAAGTCGTAACAAGGCATCCGTAGCGGAAGCTGTGGATGGATCACCTCCTTTCTGGAGTCAATCCTAACGAAAGTTAGGATATATCCAAAGTCAGTATTGCACTCGCAAGAGTAAGATCTGATTCAGCACTAAGTATAAGAAAACGTTCAATTGTGTTTTTGTCACATGTATTGCGTGAAACATCTTCAAAGTAACAAAGCCACCCTTCACTTGGGTGGTTTTTGTTTGTGATATAAATAATAACATTCATATTCTCTTTTGAAACCAAAAGAGAATCAGAAAACTTTCGGGGGTCAAAAAACTCGCCTTACTAAGTAATCATTATGTTTTTACATTTGGAGGTCAAACAGTTTTGACCCCCGAACTTCCGATCGTTTTATTTAAATTAGCATTTAAGATTTAAAAATATTAATATGTAGAATATTTTTGTATACAATTAGTGTGCGTTAATTTTTGATAACAAAAAACGCTCTTTACGCGTTTTTTTCGTTTTCTTTTTTTCGTCCGACAGCCTCACCCTTCGCGAAGGGTGAGGCGAGATCGGACGACGTTCAGTGCACGAGTAGGAACGCGGCGAGACCGCCGATGACCAAGGTCAGCAGGATGATCACCCACGTGAAGTTGCTCCCATCTGCGAAGGTGGATTCCGCCGACTCCGACAGAGCCTCGTTCGACGTGTTCATGTTGGCCAGATTCGTCGGCTTCTGGTCTATCACCTCTGGTGACTTCTCCTTTATTTTCGGATTGGTCCGTACTTTTTCCTCATGGAAGTAGACGTGCCTGCGGATGGTGGTTTCGGTGGTCCTCGTGGTATTGTTCATCATGACTGAAACACTCCTCGTGTGACGGGGAAGACGAGAGATCGCACTTGCGATCAACCTGCCCTGACAGAGACGCCCGGTCAGGAGCATGAATGACGAAATTCATCAGTCCATGCTCCTCATCGGACAATTCTTGTCACGAGACTATCTAACCCCAAAAGAACAGAGACACATTGTATTATTTTTCACTAGATACGTCAACGATTTTTAGTGGATAAATATGTTTTTTTGTAGTTAACTGTTGTTTGACAGGGCGAGCATTCGGTGGGTATAATCATTTTACTATCCCTCCCACTTCATTTTTAATCTATCTTATGATTGATCGACTCAACCGGATACTTTCGCTTTCCAAAAAAACAGGGGATACGGTCGTAATACATGACTCGACTGCAGTACGCGATTTGGTGGTTTTACCCTTTGATCAGTACGAAAGTTTGATTGCTTCTGAACGTGAATTTGGTGATTACGATGAATATTTGCTTGAAGAAATGTCTGAGCGCGAATTGATTGATAAAATTAATCGTGATATTGCGATTTGGAGATCGTATCAAGAATTAAATGAACGAGACCGAGCGGCAGGTATCATTGAAGATCAATTGAGAGATGAACCGCTACCCGATCCATTTGAGGAAGATTTTTCTCATCGTTCTGATTGGCACCACGTAAGCGATCTTATTGGTGCGCGCCATCAAAAGAAAAATTTGAATCAGGAAGATGACTCTCTAGATCCTATACAAACCTATGTTCCAGTAGAAGAGCCTCGAGAACTTATTCCTACTTTGGCCAGTACAACTCGACCAACTAACGTGGCACCATATGCGGCGCCTACAGGTGAAGAAACTGAGGTGTTGGGCGAAGAATCTTCGCTCGAAGGGGATGATGATGTAATCTTCTTCGAAGAGCCTAATTCTTAGGCTCTTTTTTTTCTTATTAATCCCCAGTTTTTCCCCAGCGAGCCCCCTCTTGACGAGTTTTGACAAATAACGTATAATCCCCATCGCATTTTGTATGCATTTATTTTAATTTAAATATACACCTCCGCTGGATATAAATCTGCTTCGACCATTCGAAGTAGTGCGGGAAAGAATTAAGCCTAAATTACTATGGCAGAATTTCTAAGAAACAAACCGCATGTGAATGTGGGAACAATTGGTCACGTAGACCACGGCAAGACCACAACGACGGCTGCAATCCTTAAGGTTGCAGGAGCTCATGGACTTGTTGCTCAGTCAAAGGGAGTTGATGAAATCGATGCAGCTCCTGAAGAAAAAGCTCGTGGTATCACCATTGCTACTGCGCATGTGGAATACGAAACGGAAAAGCGACACTACGCTCACGTTGACTGTCCGGGTCATGCTGACTATGTAAAAAACATGATTACTGGAGCGGCTCAGATGGATGGAGCTATCCTCGTTGTGTCAGCAGCAGATGGTCCTATGCCTCAGACTCGCGAACATATCTTGCTCGCACGCCAGGTAGGTGTACCTTATATTGTTGTATATCTTAATAAAGTAGATCAGGTAACTGATCCTGAGCTTATTGACCTTGTTGAAGAAGAAGTTCGTGATCTTTTGAAGAAGTATAGCTTCCCTGGAGACACTACCCCAATCGTTCGAGGTTCATCTCTCAAAGCACTTGAGAATCCAAATGATGCAGAGGCTGCTAAGCCAATTCTTGATCTCTTGAAGGCACTTGATGAATATATCCCAGATCCAGTTCGTGCTCTTGATAAGGATTTGCTCATGCCTATCGAAGATGTATTCTCAATTGAAGGACGTGGAACCGTAGTTACTGGTCGTATTGAGCGTGGAATTGTGAAGATCGGTGACGAAGTTGAAATCGTTGGTATGCGCCCTGAAACCATGAAGACCACGGTTACTGGAGTTGAAATGTTCAACAAATCTTTGCAACAAGGACAAGCTGGAGATAACGCAGGTATCCTTCTTCGTGGTACCAAGAAAGAGGAAGTTGAGCGTGGTATGATTCTCTGTAAAACCGGAAGTATCAAACCTCATACTGAAGTTGAGGCTGAAGTATACGCACTTACCAAAGAAGAAGGTGGACGACATAAACCATTCTTCAATGGATACAAACCACAATTCTATATTCGAACTACTGATGTTACCGGAGAAGTTACTCTTCCAGAGGGAACTGAAATGGTGATGCCAGGAGATACTGTTAATATCAAGATCAAACTTATTGTTCCTGTAGGTATCGAAGAGCAAATGCGCTTCGCTATCCGCGAAGGCGGACGCACTGTAGGAGCAGGAGTTGTAACTAAGATTATTGCATAATTACGTCTACCCCGCTCTTCCTTAGAAAGGAGGGCGGGGTTTTGACTCTTACTAAAATAGCTCATTATGGTCACTACACCAAAGAAGACAACTACAGAAGAAGCTGGTCCACGTGTTCGAGTAAAAATAAAAGCGTACGATCACAAAATTATTGATGGTGCAACGAAGACGATTATTGATACTGCAGAGCGCAATGGCGCAAAAGTAGTAGGTCCAGTACCGCTTCCAACGCATATCCAGAAGTATAGTGTGAACCGTGCAACTTTTGTCCACAAGACTGCACAGGAGCAGTATGAGATGCGCACGCACAAGAGGCTTCTTGATATCCATTCTCCAAGTCCAAAGGCGATTGATGCGCTTATGAATTTGAATTTACCAAGTGGAGTTGATGTCGAAATTAAGATGATGTAAGTGGCGGAATTTTAATGTCTTTTTTGATCTAATTCTACCTACTTGACAGGTGGCGAAAGATAGGGTACACTAGGCCCACAACACATAGATACATTCATTTTGAGCAGATAAGATCCCTATGAATACATGGGAAAACATCTGAGTCGAGTTGGTATGTATAGCGAGGTATACTATTCATTACAGATAAGAACAAGTGCCTTTCCTTTTCCATAGATTACTATGGACTTTAGAGGCTAGAAGTAGCGATGTCATGGATCAAAACATGGTTTCCTTACTTCTAGTTTTTTATTACCCTATAAGGGTATATCTAAAAAGATTAGGATTTGTTTTCAAAAAAACCGGTATGAAATTCATTATTGGAAAAAAAGTAGGAATGACACAAGTATTCAAGGCTGATGGATCGGTAGTTCCTGTAACTCGGATTCAGGCTGGTCCTTGTGTTATCACACAGGTTAAAGAAGGTGCTGTTCAAGTTGGTTTTGGAGTTCAAAAAGTTTTTCGGCTTAATAAAGCTGAGAAGGGACATCTTAAGAATATTACGGTTGATAGTAACCCACAATTAACCGTTCGTTTTCTTAAAGATTTTAAAGACAATTCAACTAACCTTAAAAAAGGTGATCAGTTCACTGCAAATATTTTTACTGCAGGTGAAAAGGTGCAGGTCACTGGTATGTCAAAAGGAAAAGGATTCCAAGGTGTAGTTAAGCGTCACGGATTTGCTGGAGGTCCTGCAAGTCATGGTCATAAAGATAACCTACGTATGCCTGGAAGTATTGGAGCAGGTGGTGTACAGCGCGTATTTAAGAACATGCGTATGGGTGGACATATGGGAAATGATCAGGTGACTGTAAAAAATCTTGAAATTATCGAAGTACATCCAGAATCACATGAGTTATTGATCAAAGGTGCTGTTCCTGGAGCTCGAAATGGACTTGTATATATATCAAATGATGAAGGAGTGATTACGATTGAGACTCCTGTTGCTCAAGCTCCTGTCGAAACAACAGCTGAAGCATCTGTAACGTCAAACGTATAACATTATTCCCGAGTACGAATGTATTATGACTAAATTGCCCGTATACAATCAATCAGGAGAAAAGAAATCAGAATTAGAAATTCGTGAGGATATTTTTAATGTAAAACCAAATTCTTCTTTGGTTCACCAAGTGTATGTAGCGATGAGAGCGAATGTACGCGAACCTTGGGCACACACTAAGATGCGAGGGGATGTTCGTGGAGGAGGAAAGAAGCCATGGAAACAAAAAGGAACTGGTCGAGCACGACATGGGTCGATCCGGTCCCCATTGTGGAGAGGTGGAGGAATCACCTTCGGTCCGTTAAGTGAACGTACCTATACTCAGAAGATTAATAAGAAAATGAAGGTAGGCGCTGTTAAGTCATGTCTTTCTGATAAAGTTGCGCACGATCGATTATTTGTGGTTGATTCTTTCGATTTCAAAGGTAAAGCATCTGCAGTTTCAAAACTTCGAAGTTCATTACCTGGAAGTGGGAGAACTACCGCTTTCCTGGTCACTGATTTTACTAGTGAACTTGTACATGCAGTATCTAATGTTCAAAATGTTGATTTGATTCGAGCTGTAGATGTAAATGTGGTAGATCTATTACATCATCAATATGTGATTGTTTCACAAGATGCACTCAGTGCACTCGAAAAACGATTTGTAAAATAATTATATGAGTCTCTTGAAGAAGTTTTCAAAAAAAACAACTGCGAAAAAGACAGAAGACGCTGGTTCCAAAAGTGTTACCAAAGTTCGTACTCCAAAAAATACTGAACCAGTAGTAACTTCTGGGGGTACTAAATCGGGTCCCGCATTTCGAGTACTCTTGAAGCCAGTTCTGAGCGAAAAAGCAGCAATTGCTGAATCACATCGTTCATACACGTTTGTAGTAACTTCACGAGCGACCAAGGAAGATATCAAGCGTGCAGTTATACAGGTGTATGGAGTAGTACCTCATAAAATTCGTACTGTGCGTTTAGAAGGAAAACAAGTACGATTTGGTAATTACTTTGGGAGACGATCAGATACCAAAAAAGCGATTGTGACCTTGAAAAAGGGAGACTCCATTCGAGTGCATGAGGGAGTATAATTAATAAGAACTTGAATTTTTTAGCAGAATTGATTACGTATGCCTATCAAAATCCACAAACCAACGAGTGCAGGAAGACGGAATTCAAGTGTTCAGGATTTTTCTGATATCACCAAACATAATCCTGAGAAATCTCTTATTATTCCATTGAAAAAACGTTCTGGCCGAAATAACACAGGAAAAATCACAGTCCGCCATCAGGGTGGTGGTGTGAAGCGATATTATCGAATGGTTGATTTCAAACAAGATATCTTTGATGTGCCAGCTACGGTCGTGGCAATCGAATATGATCCAAATCGTGGACCTCGAGTGGCACTTGTAGAATATGAGGGGGGTAAAAAGTCTTACATTCTTGCATATCAGGGAATTAAAGTTGGTGATGTGGTTACTTCCTCGAAAGGAAAGCTTGAAGCAAAAGTGGGAAATCGTATGCCACTTGAATACATTCCTGCAGGTATGTTTGTATACAATGTCGAGCTTGAACCGCTGAAAGGTGGACAGATGGGACGAGGAGCAGGTGTTGGAATTCAGCTTATGGTAGTTGAAGGAAAATACGCTCAGTTAAAAATGCCTTCTTCTGAAGTTAGATTGGTCAAGAAAGAATGTATGGCAACCATTGGACAGCTTGGAAATGCTGATTACAAACTTATCAGATGGGGAAAAGCTGGTCGCGTACGTTATCGTGGTATTAGACCTACTGTTATTGGTAAAAACATGAACCCAGTTGACCATCCACACGGTGGAGGAGAAGGACATTCTCCTACTGGTCAGAGACGAGGTCCGAGAACTCCATGGGGCAAACCAGCTCGAGGAGTCAAGACTAGACTCAAGAAAGCAAGTGACAAATTTATTGTGTCACGACGAGTCTCAAAGAAAAAGAAATAATTACACACGAATTACGAATATCATATGTCACGAAGTTTGAAAAAAGGACCATACGTAGACCTTAAGCTCATGAAAAAAGTTGATGGCGCTCTTAAGAGTGGAGATAAAAAGCCAATCAAGACATGGGCACGAGCTTCAACGATCACTCCATCAATGGTTGGTCTTAAATTTCAGATTCACAATGGCAAAGATTTTCCAGAAGTGTTGATTGATGAGAATATGGTTGGTCATAAGTTGGGAGAGTTTTCTTTGACTCGTAAGTTCGTTGGTCATGGGGGTAAGATGGCAAAAGAAGAAAGTAAGGCGGCAGCTCCTGCAAAACCAGCAGCTCCTGCAGCTCCTGCAAACTAATTTTAGTATATGGTAGAAGCAAAAGCACAATTGAACAGTTTGAGAATGAGTCCACAAAAAGTACGTTTGGTTGCTGATTTGATCAGAGGATTACATGTTCGCGAGGCTGAGGCACAACTTCAGTTTTCACGTAAAGCTGCTGCAAAACCACTCTACATACTTTTGAAATCAGCGATCGCAAATGCTGCACATAATCATAAGATTGATACCTCTACCCTTGTGATTTCAACTATTTTTGTGAATGAAGGAGTCGTGCTTAAACGTTGGATGCCGCGAGCTATGGGGCGTGCGACCCCTCTTCGTAAGAGAAGTTCACACGTAACACTTGTACTCTCTGGCGAGTCTTCAGCGACACCTGACACCAAGGAAAAGAAGGTTGAATCTGAAACTGAAACACCAGGCAGTGCTCCACAAAAGAAAAAGACTACTGTTAAGAAGGTAACCAAACCACGTGCTCGAAAACGAGCGAGTGCTTCATAAAATAATTGTAGAATAACGATTTATCAATACCGTATGGGTCACAAAGTACACCCCAAAATCTATCGAACCGGAACTTTATTTCCATGGAGTTCTCGCTGGGTCTCTACTACCAAGTATCCAGACTATCTTGAGCAAGATGTAAAAATTCGAGAATACTTGGCCAAGAAATTCAAAGATGCTCAGCTTGATTCTGTATTTATCGAACGCGGAGCAAAAAATATTGTGATTACTATTTTTGCTGGTAAGCCCGGAGTTATTATCGGAAGAGGTGGTCAAGGACTTGAAGTATTGAAGAAAGAAATAGAGCGGAAGTTTTTGCGCATGTCTATTGCGGTTAAGTTGAATGTTCAAGAAGTACGAAGTCCTTCGTTGTCTGCGGTTATTGTGGCGGAAGGAATCGCAAAAGACGTGGAAAATCGCATTCCATTCCGAAGAACCATGAAATCTACGATTGAACGTGTCATGAAGGCTGGAGCGCAGGGTGTGAAAATTTCAATGTCAGGACGATTGAATGGTGCTGAAATCGCACGTCGTGAGACTTTGTCATCTGGAAAAATTCCATTAGCGACTCTTCGCAGTAATATTGACTATACTGATTTTCCTGCTCATACTATCTACGGAATCATTGGAATTAAGGTTTGGATTTATCTGGGAGAATCGTTTGATGTTGTTGATAAATTGGCAGAAAAAACTGAGTCAATTAAACGCAAAAAGAAATAAATATGTTAGTCCCTAAAAAAGTAAAACATAGAAAGTGGCACAAACCTCGACGTATGAATAAAGGGGTTGCTTCACGCACCACTACCATTGCTTTCGGAAGCTTCGGGCTCAAAGCAACGTCACATTCATGGGTATCAAGTCGACAGATTGAAGCTGCACGCCGTGTTCTTACTCGATATGTCAAGCGTGGTGGAAAGATTTGGATTCGTATTTTTCCAGATCGACCAGTGACTCGCAAGGGGAGTGAAGTTCCTATGGGTGGAGGAAAAGGATCTCCAGACCATTATGTATGTACAGTTAAGCCTGGAATGGTTATGTTTGAAATGGAAGGGATCACTGAGGCAGAGGCACGAGAAGCATTGGTACAGGCTGCTTACAAACTTTCAGTTACTGCGGTTTTTGTTTCAAAATCATAATTGATTATTTATATGTTACACGCGAAGGATTTACAACTACGGAGCATCCAAGAATTACATGAGGCTCTTTCTCTCAAGCGAGAGGAGTTACGATCTCTTCGTTTTTCTATCAATGGAAATCAGCTCAAGAACGTTCGAGCTATTCGTACAGCAAGACAAGACATCGCGAGAATTCTTGGTGCGATTGGGTCAAAGGGTTCTAAGAGTAGTGTCTAACCTAGAAAGATTTATTATGAATACCCCTATCACAATACAAAAAACACAGCGCCGACGTTTTGAAGGTGAAGTTGTTAGTACGAAAGAACAAAAAACAATCCATGTTTTGGTTCATTCTATCAAGACGCACCCTAAGTATCATAAGCAGTACACCCAAAGTAAAAAATATGCGGTTCATGATGAAAAGGGCGTCTCAGCTGTAGGTGATACGGTATTATTTGAAGAATGTCGACCATTGAGTAAGACTAAACGCTGGACGCTCGTGCGAGTTTTAACCAAAGCCAAGACTTAAATACACTTAGGGTAATAGCAATATATGATTCAACATAGAAGTATACTCACTGTTGCGGATAATAGCGGAGCTAAAAAGCTTATGTGTATTCGTGTACTTGGTGGATATAAAAAACGTTTTGCGCGCATTGGTGACGTTGTTACATGCAGTGTCAAAGAAGCTCTTCCACGAACTCAGGTTAAAAAAGGTGAAGTGGTGCACGTAGTTATTGTTCGACAAAGAAAAGAGATGAGACGCAAAGATGGCACCTACATCCGTTTTGATGAGAATGCTGGGGTTATTATCGATAAGGCATCAGGCGAACCAAAAGGAACTCGTATATTTGGACCAGTTGCTCGAGAACTTAGAGGTAAGGGTTTCCAGAGAATTGTTTCTCTTGCACCTGAAGTGCTTTAATCCACACTATCGACATTTTTAGACCTATGAAAATAAAAACAGGAGACAATGTAAAAGTTTTATCTGGAAAAGACCGAGGAAAAACCGGTAAAGTTGTTCAGGTATTACGCAACAAATCCACTCATAAGTCGTATGTTGTAGTCGAGGGGGTCAATATGCTCAAAAAACATTTGAGAGCAGGTCGAAAGGGAGAAAAAGGTCAAACAATTGAATTGCCCGCACCTATACACGCAAGTTCTATTGCAATACTTGATCCTAAGACCAACAAATCAACTCGCGTAGGATATCGTGTTGAAGGAGCTACTAAGAAACGAATCAGTCGCGCAAGTAATGAAATTATCGGATAAAAATTCGTATATGAATTCATCATTGTACAAATTATATAAAACACAGGTAGTCTCCAAGCTCAAAGAGAGAATGGGATATGCTAATATCATGCAGGTCCCCCGTATTGAGAAGGTTGTATTGAATGTGGGGTATGGTAAGCGAGCGAAAGAAAATGCTTTTATTGAGCGAGTAGAAGAAACCCTTCGACGAATCAGTGGACAGAAGCCCGTTCGCAATAAAGCAAAGAAATCCATTTCTAACTTCAAATTGAGAGAAGGAGTCGAGATTGGATCTTCTGTCACGATTCGAGGAGAGAAGATGTATGATTTTCTATATAAATTCATCCATCTCACCCTTCCTCGTGTACGAGATTTCCGAGGTTTGAATCCTAGAAGTTTCGATGGACGCGGAA
Organism: uncultured Gammaproteobacteria bacterium; assembly: GCA_964565405.1. Lineage (GTDB taxonomy): Bacteria > Patescibacteriota > Patescibacteriia > Magasanikbacterales > UBA922 > UBA922. Next base: position 5,629 of record CAZMEW010000021.1, on the reverse strand, counting down.
ATTACACTATTGGTTTCAAAGAACATCTCGCTTTTCCAGAAATTGGTGGAGATGCAGCAGACCAGATCCATGGACTCGAAGTGACTATCTCAACCAGTGCTACTACGAATGAAGATGGAAAAGCACTCCTTGAGGAAATGGGATTTCCATTCAGAAAGAAATAAATTCTATATAAACGATTAACCATTTTATTTACGGTTATGGCAACACAGGCACAAATCGCAAAATCAAACAGAAAACCAAAATTCAGCACTCGCGTAGTTCTCCGATGTTGGCATTGTGGTCGCAAACGAGGATATATGCGTAAGTTTCGATTATGCAGAATTTGTTTCCGTGAGTTTGCCAACAAAGCAACGCTTCCTGGCGTCCGAAAGTCGAGCTGGTAAGCCCTCCTGTATTTCTAATATTACTTAACGTATATGATGACTGACCCTATCGCAGACATGCTCACACGAATCAGAAACGCGCAACAAGCAAAAAAGAAGCGCGTACTGGTGCCCTTTTCACGGGTGAAGTTTGCGATTGCCGAGATTCTCAAAAAGCACGGGTATATTGAAGCTGTGTCTATTGAAGAAGGCATGCCAAAGATGTGTGCACTTGAGCTCAAATATACTGGCTCTGAACCAGCGATTACTTCTATCACACGAGAAAGTACTCCAGGACATCGTGTATACAAAAAAACAGGAGAGTTGCCAAAAGTATTGAATGGTTTTGGTATTGCTATTGTATCAACTAGCCAGGGAATTATGACCGCAAAAGATGCTGAAAAAAAAGGCGTTGGCGGAGAAGTTCTTTGCTCTGTATACTAAATCATCTTGAATAGACTTATATGTCACGTATTGGAAAACAACAAATTACTATCCCTCAGGGTGTTACGGTCACGATCAAAGATAGCCAGGTTACTGTTCAGGGACCCAAGGGTACTCTTGAGAGAACTCTCCATCCATTGGTTACTGCTACAAATGAAAACTCAATTCTAAGTGTTTCAGTTGTAAATAAAGAGGAATCAAAAGAGCGAGCGCTTTGGGGAACATTTGCAGCACATTTGAAAAATATGGTCGAGGGTGTTACCAAAGGTTTTGAAAGAAAACTTGAAGTAAATGGAGTAGGATACCGCGTTGCATTACAAGGTAAAGATTTGAAATTGGATATTGGTTTTTCGCACCCTGTGGTCTACAAAATGCCTGCCGTAGTTACTGCGGCCGTTGAAAAGAACGTTATTACCCTTACAAGCGCTGATGTTGAAATGCTTGGAAAGACAGCTTCAGAGATTCGAGCGCTTAAAAAGCCTGAACCATATAAAGGCAAAGGTATTAAATATATGGATGAGGTTTTGAGACGCAAAGCAGGTAAAACAGCGAGTGCAAGCAAAGAATAACTAGAATAAATTACTCTTGATTATATGAAGCAAGCTACAACACGCAATGCATATCGAGTACGACGCCATAAGCGCGTGCGTGCGCGGGTGACTGGTACAGCATCACGTCCACGATTATCAGTATTTCGAAGTTTGAATGGCGTGTACGGACAACTTATCGATGACACTAAGAGTGTAACCTTGGTTGGCGTAGCAAGTTCTTCTGCTATTGATATGAATGCTCCTGCAGGTGAGCGAAAAGGGAAAGTTAAAATTGCGTATCTCTTGGGTATGGCGCTCGCAGCAAAAGCAAAAGAAAAGAATATTACGAGTGTTGTATTCGATCGAGGTGGATTTAGCTATCAGGGTCGAGTTGCGGCATTTGCTGAAGGAGCCCGCGATGGCGGATTACAATTTTAATCTATTGATTACATCCACTAAATTTCCAGACTATGTCTAATGATAAACGTCCACAACGAGGTCCCCGAATGCCAAAAGAGAAGCCTGAATTCGATCAGATGATTGTTGATCTTGCTCGCGTAACCCGCGTTACCAAAGGTGGAAAACATATGAGCTTCCGCGCATGTGTTCTGATCGGAGATCGAAAAGGGCGTGTTGCTTACGGAATTGAAAAGGGGAAAGACGTACAAATTGCAGTAGACAAAGCTGTTAATCAAGCAAAAAAGAATATATTGGTGGTACCCTTATTTAATGAGACTATTCCTCATCGAGTAGAGGCCAAATTTAAGGCAGGTAAAGTACTCATCAAGCCAGCTCCAAAAGGTTCTGGAATCATTGCAGGAAGTGCAGTGCGCATGGTTCTTGATCTTGCAGGTGTAGGAAACGCATCTGGGAAAATTTTAGGAAAAACTAATAATAAGGTGGTTAATGTAAAGGCAACTTTTGAAGCTCTTCGCAAATTCAAACATCAGGCTGTCTCAACTCTTTCACGACAACGCCGAGTGGTTGAAGCTGTACCAGCTGTGGATGCTGAAGTGCCTGTTGCTGCGGTTTCACCTGAAAAACCAAAACGAAAGCCACGTTCCACCACCCCTCGAAAACAATCGAGCGGTGAAGTCGCTTCTAGCTAATGCACTTACTTTAAATTTTTTGTATGTTAACTCCTTCAACAATTAGTTCACGTGGACGCAAGCGTAATAGCAAGCGTCGAGGACGCGGAAATTCCAGCGGAAAGGGAAGTTACTCTACTCGTGGTATCAAAGGTCAGAGAGCGAGAACGGGTGCGAGTGGCATTATGCGCCGCGCGTTTAAGGCGCAGTTGCAAAAAGTTCCTAAATCTCGAGGTTTTGCTTCTTCAGCAGTGAAGTTGGAAACAGTTTCACTTTCTGCACTTAATCGTATTGCTTCAGGTAATAGCGAAATTACTCCATACACACTGAATCAACATGGGCTTATCAAGAATCCGCGTGTAGGTGCAAAGATCGTCGGTAGCGGAGAGATCACTCAAAAAGTTGTAGTACGAGGTTGTCTTGCAACTAAGAGCGCACTTACTGCTATTGAAAAAGCAGGAGGAAAACTGGTAGCTTAATACCAGTTTTCTCGTTTACACACCTAGCTGATTCTTTTATCTTTCTATAACTTATGTGGCAGAAAATACGTCAAATTTGGACAATTCCTGATATTCGAAACCGTGTCATTTTTGTATTTGCAATGCTCGTGGTTTTTCGACTTGCTGCACATATTCCTGTTCCTGGAATCAATGCTGAAGGATTGAAGCAGTTTATTGCGGGAAACCAAGTATTTGGACTTTTGAATATTTTTTCTGGTGGGACTATTCAGAATTTTTCTGTAGTCATGCTTGGTGTTGCGCCCTATATCACAGCGTCTATCATTTTCCAATTGCTTACATTGGTGGTTCCTCGTTTTGAAGAATTATCAAAAGAAGGAGAGAGTGGTCAACAAAAAATTAATATGTACACGAGAATTGCAGCGGTACCACTCGCATTACTCCAGGCATTTGGCACAATCAAACTTTTGAATCAATCTCAGTTCAACATCATGGGTGACCTGACGACCTTTAAATATATCTCGATCATGATCACCATTACCGCAGGTAGTATTTTCCTTATGTGGATTGGTGAGCTTATTACTGAGAAAAATTTGGGAAATGGAATTTCGCTTATCATTTTTTCTGGTATCGTAGCTTCTCTCCCAACGACTATACAGACGGCAATTGTTAATTATGATTCTTCGCAATTGTATATTTATTTGTTATTCGTAGCGGTTGGTATCTTAACTATTGCTGGTGTTGTCTATGTAAGCGAAGCACAACGTAATATTCCTGTGAGCTATGCACGACAAAATCAGGGTACGCGTTCGTTTGGTGGTATGACCAAGTATTTACCACGCAGACTGAATGTGGCGGGGGGGGGG
>CAZMEW010000021.1:0-1868 GCA_964565405.1 uncultured Gammaproteobacteria bacterium | reverse complement strand
ATGGTGCTTTTTCCTCCGATGATTGCTCAGTTTTTCGTCGCACGTGGTGGATTTATTGGTAATGCGGCAATCTGGATTATCACTCTTTTTAATAATCAGTTATTCTACGGAATTATTTACTTTGTTCTTGTATTTGGCTTTACCTACTTCTATACTTCTGTTGTGTTTAATCCGCAGAAGATGGCTGAAAATCTACAGAGACAAGGAGCGTTTATTTTGGGTATTCGTCCCGGTAAACAAACTGAGGAATATCTTCAGAAGACCATGACCAAACTGTTGTTCTCAGGTGCTTTGTTCTTGGGTATTATTGCGATACTCCCAGTTATTGCTCGCGCATTCACTGGATCACAGACACTCATTATTGGTGGAACAGGACTCCTCATTGTTGTATCAGTCGCTATTGAAACAACCAAACAGATTGAGTCTCAGCTCAAGATGCACGAATACGATCATGTATAATTACCTTACATTTGAACACGCCTTCTGTTATACTTTTCAAGGCGTGTTTTTTATTTGATATATAGAACCTTATATGAAACAGGTAATTATCCTTCTTGGAATTCCTGGAAGCGGAAAAGGGACGCAGGCAAAGCGATTGGCACAAAAATACGGGTATACCCATATTTCGACAGGTGATCTGCTCCGTAATTTTGAAAAAGACCCAGCGACAAGTGCCACAGATCAGTTATTGCTTGCAGAAATGAAGCATGGTAAGTTGGTTTCTGATGAATTAATTTATCGACTCGCGTTCCGTGCAATTGATGAGAGTCTCGGTAATGGCAAGGGAGTGGTCCTTGATGGAGCTATCAGAACTGCTGCTCAGGCACAAACTTTTGGTGAGTATTTTCAGTCAAAAGGACTTGGCACTCAAGTGATTGCAATTGAAATTACATTGACTGATGAACAAGGTGCTGAGCGTATTCTTAAAAGAAAAATTTGTTCTTCGTGTGGATTTATTATTCCGTTTACACCGCATAATGATACACTTATTAAGTGCGAAAAATGCGGGGGTACGCTTATAAAGCGAGGGGATGATACGCCTGAGACGGTTGCAAAACGTATGAAAGAGCAGGGAAATGAAGCTGTTCTTCCTGTACGCGAGTACTATCATACGCATGGTTTACTCAGGACTGTTTCTGGGACACAGGGAATTGATGAAGTTGAGGCCCAGATATCCCCGATAATTGAATAAATATATACTCGTGAGACCTGGATTCAAAAATATGCTATACTTATAGCATATTTTTTATGTCTTCTAATTTCAAGCATTTTTTTATTCCTCATTCTGATAATAATTATCACCCACATGCACTTCACCATAAGCGCATACTTTTTTATGGTTTTTTGGGGATTGCAGTTAAAACTATTGTGGTTATCACCGCTCTGCTACTCCCAACTCAGGCTTTTGTTATTCCTGAAGTTTTGGTGTTTGAGCAGCAGAGAATTATTGAACTTACCAACCAAGTAAGAGCGCGTGAAGGAGTTTTGCCTCTTCGTTATCATGAACAGCTTGCGCAATCTTCGCTTCACAAAACTGAGGACATGGTTCAGAAAAATTATTTTGAACATGTGAGCCCTCAGGGTAAGCGTCTTCGAGATTTTTTGGGTGAAGTTGGTTATTCTTATGTTGTGGCTGGAGAAAATTTGGCTGTTGGTTTTTCGTCACCTGAAGCAATGGTCGAAGCATGGGTTGAAAGTCCGACGCATTTTTCTAATTTGATTGATCCTGAATTTACGGATATCGGTGTTGCCTCGGTTGCCGGAATGTATGGTACTACACCCGCACTGTATGTCACTGAACATTTTGGTAAGCCTTCGGTTCATGATAATCCTCTGGTACTGGAAGTGCGTGAGCGTATTCGGAGTAC
>CAZMEW010000020.1:0-17413 GCA_964565405.1 uncultured Gammaproteobacteria bacterium | reverse complement strand
CATATATCGCTTCACTCATTACACATGGCGCATCAATAGTAATAGATAGTTTGACTGAGCTTCATCTCGTTGTTCAGGAAGTACAAAGACAAGAGGCTGATCCTCATCCAGTATTCGTGCGCTTAAATGTGGACAGTGTATTATCAACAGGGACTGAAAGCAGATTTGGAATAATCGAAAATGAAATAGAAGAAACATTGTCATTTCTGGTACAGGAAAAGGAAAAAGTACAATTTATGGGTTTTGCATTTCATATTAATGCTGATGCTATAAAACTCAGAAAACCCATGATTACTCGCACACTTGAATATACGCTTTCAGCGCAGAGAAAAGGACTCCGCCCGACAAGTATTAACATCGGAGGAGGATTTGGAATAAATTATAGTGCCTCAGGAGATGCATGGAATGCGTATACAAGTGCCTTGATTGAATCAGTCCGAACGCAAGAACATCTTCTCGGGTGGAACAAGTCAGGACTCGGCTATTGGAGCGAGAATGGAGTATTACGTGGAACTCCGCAATTTGCTGAATCCTTCCACAGCCTCGATCAATATGCTGAATTAGAGGAATTTCTTACACCCACTCTCGATACTTATCATGCAACCGTTGCAGACGTGCTTGCAGATCATATGATTACGCTTATTATTGAACCCGGGCGTGCACTCCTCGATTCTGCAGGGATTACCATAACCCGTATTCTGGATCGCAAACAGTCATCATTATGGAATAATGTGTTGGTCGTAGACATGAATCGTTCACAACTTGGCGGTAATGATCAGATGTATATGCCAGATCCAATACTTATCTCTCAAGAAAAAAATACAGGAGAGGAAAAACCATTTCCGACATTTATTGCAGGAAACCTATGCATGAAAAGTGATCTTATTTTCCGCCATAAAACCTGGCTGCCACACATACCAGAGCGGGGTGATCTGTTGGTATTCATAAACACAGCTGCATATTACATGGACTTTACGGAAAGTCGTATGCTCATGCAACCACTCGCACCCAAATACGCTGCATATAGGGAGCAGGGGAACTGGGAATATCGTGAAGATCAATCGTACTAGAATATCTATGAAATACACGCACATTACTGAACTCATCGGAAATACACCACTCTTGGAAATAGATCCAACAATTCATGGCATCAAAAATTTGAAACTGTACGCCAAATTGGAATACATGAATCCTTTTGGTTCGGTCAAAGACCGAGCAGTCTGGGGCATGCTTCGGGATGATATTGTTGACCTCAAGGAAAATCACAAAACCATTATTGAAATGTCGAGTGGAAATACCGCAAAAGCAATTCAAGGAATTGCTGGCACATTTGGCATTCCATTTAAAACGATCACCAATCGCATTAAAGTAGACGAAGTGAGAGATATTTTGCAGATCATGGGCGCGACCATTCAGGAATTGCCCGGAAAAAGTGATTGTCATGATCCCAATGACCCGAACGATCCTCTAGTATATATTCACCAGGAGCTTGAAAAAGACAAAGGGAAAAAGTTTTTCACCTCGCAATATGACAACCAAAAAAACCTTGAAGAACATTATAGGACAACTGGAGAAGAAATTTTAAAGGATCTACAACACATAGATTATTACTTTGCAGGATTAGGAACTACGGGCTCGTCACGCGGACCAGCACAAAAAATAAAAGAGCGTGATCATACTCTCAAAACATATGGAGTGGTTGCGACCAAAAATGACTATATCCCAGGTATCCGAACCAAGGACGAAATCTATGAAGTAGGGCTTCTTGATCCGACATTTTATGAAGACATCATTGCAATCGACTCATTAAGCGCACTCAAAGGAACGTTTGAACTTGTCCGTAAAGCCGGCATCATGAGCGGCCCGACAGGTGGAGCAGTGTACCAAACACTGAAAGAGTATTTCAAAAAACATCCGCCACAAGAACCAACGACTGCGGTATTTATTGTGTGTGATCGGATGGAGTGGTATGTCTCATATATCAAAAAACGAATGCCTGAATTATGGGGAAATAATAAGAAACTTTCATGGAAAGATACCGTTATCGATGGGTATCCTTTATCAGAAATTTCGATGACGGCTCATGAGGTAGAAACAATACTCGATGACCCATCATATATGATCATAGATATGCGCACTCCTCGCGCATTTGCAGCAGCGCATATTCGAGGATCGATTAACCTACCGTATGAGTATCTGGATAGTATATTTGAGGAAGACGCGATGCCTTTTGGGATAGGAAAAAAGATAATTTTCGTGTGTGCCGTAGGACAAAAATCTCTTACGCTTGCCAGGTATATGAGGAATAAAGGCGCGGAAGCTTTCTCTCTTACCAATGGTATTACGGCATGGAATATTGCAGAACTCGAACTCTGTAAAACAAATCACGAAGCATGTGTGCGATCGACATAATATATGTGGACATGGATCAGGCAAAAAATACGACTGCACCAGCAAAAGATATATTACAAAAGGCGAATGCATTTTGCATCGTTCTTTGAGTATTCACAGGCGATCTCTATACTAGATATTTCATGTGGCAATGGCGACGAGCTACATGCACTGCATACTGCCGCGCCAAATATACAGTTCTTTGGACTAGATATGTCACCAAAAGCCATTGATACTGCTCGAACAAAATATCCGTGGGGAACCTTTATGGTAGGATTGGCAGAGTCTCTACCGTATGCGTCAGACCAATTCAACATTATTCTCTCATGTATGGCATTTCATCATTACCGGAAACCAAGAGAAGTATGCAAAGAAGTGGTGCGGGTCTTATCTACAGAAGGAACCTGGTATCTTATTGATACGATATATACAAGCAGGATACTTCGGTGGCTACAGAACATACAGGGATGCTCAGAACCCTATCATTTTGAGAAGTATTACACACAGGTTGAGATCGAAGAGCTCATGCGTCCGGCAGGACTATATGTGACAGGCACCGTCAGAATGACCAGGTGTTCTCCAACAAAAGTATTGAAGATCAGAAAAATACCACAGTACGGTAGTGCTGTGGTATAGTATGGATTACTAAGTAATAGTTTTGTATGTGTGTCGGATGCAATCTCATCAAACAAGAAATAGCCAAAGGACCTTCAACCATTAGCATGATCCTTGCTTTTATTGTTGCATGGTCAACCATGATTTTTAGTATGGTAATATTATTTTCTCGAAAAATAAGTAAGAAATGTTTTGATACAGGAGCGAGAGCAATTCATAAGCTACGGAAATATCTAAAGTAAAAATACTCTATTTAATCATTTTAAAAACACCCTATATAGGGTGTTTTTAAGGCGTCCATTTGGGTTATCCCTCTCGGACACCCAGCAGGCATGTCTATTTTGGTGCTCAGGAGAGGACTCGAACCTCCATGCCTTTCGGCGCTACCACCTCAAGGTAGTGCGTCTACCAATTTCGCCACCTGAGCTCAAATTGCTTACATAGAATGCCATAAAGTTTATCCTTAGTCAAGGGTTAAAAATAGTACTAACTCAAAACTCAAATGGCAAAACTTAAAATTGAAACTCAAAGTTTAAAACTAAATTCATTTTCTAAAGTTTTTACCTTTTAGTTATAGTTTTGAGCTTTGAGTTTTACGTTTTGAGTTAAGAAAATACAAAAATAAAGTTGCCTGGTGATACTATTTTTGTTATGATACAGCCAATATTACTTTATGAAACGCTCCGAAGCGATGCTCATGGTACTTCAGGTACCACTCGACTATATTCTCATATTACTCGCGGCAATATCAGCATACTCACTGCGTTTTTTGCCTTTTTTTGTTGAACTCCGGACCATCCGCTTTGACCTGACTTTGGGTGAGTTATTTTTCCGGGCGCTCCTTGTAGCTTTGGGAATTATTATACTCTTCGCATTTGATGGACTCTACACTCCTGATCCCAATAAAAAACTTGCAGAAATACTCAAGCGAATTGTGGCCATGAGTACTGTCGCGCTCGGGCTCGTGGCGATATACATTATTTTTTTTGGAACTCAATTATTTGAATCACGATTTATTCTTTTGGCAAGTTGGATACTGATTATCGTGTATGTCTCTATTGGACGCCTTCTGATGCGGGCGCTAAAGGCGGTCATGTATCGTTTGGGTATCGGGTTGCGAAGAGTTTTGATTGTCGGGGATGAGAAAATTGGGGAAAGAATTGGGGATGAGCTCACCAGACGAAAAGAATTGGGGTATCGAGTGGTGAGAGTAGTAACCGGCATGACATCAAAGGATTTGTATACGCTTGGCAAGCGCTCAATCGACGAGATTATTTTTGCACATCCTCGCGGCAGAGAAACAGAAGCATTGAAAATCATTGAATTTTGTACGAGACATCATATTGTATTCAAATATTCAGCAGATATGTTTGCTGCGTATGCAGCAAACGCAACGATTACCGCGCTTGCAGGTATGCCTATCGTAGAATTGAAGCGCACCCCACTCGAAGGATGGGGGAAAGTTATAAAACGTATTTCAGACATAGTACTAAGTCTCTGTTTTATTATCCTGCTTTCACCCTGCATTATAGTATCAGCGCTCCTGGTTTTTATTGAAACCGGTCGACCAATTATCTACAAGAATGAACGAGTGGGGTATCGGGGAAATACGTTTTTTACGTACAAATTCAGATCCATGTATCAGAAAGATAGTACGGGTCCACAATTTGGAAGAGCGGGGAAGCGTGCGCTCACAAAAGAAAAAGAATTGATAGAAAATTACAACACTCGGTCAGGGCCCATCTACAAAATTGGAAATGATCCACGTGTTACCCCATTTGGAAAATTTTTAAGAAAATGGAGTCTCGATGAATTACCCCAATTCTTTAATGTATTGATGGGTACCATGAGTATGGTGGGTCCACGCCCACATCAACCACGTGAAGTCGACGTATACAAAGATTCTTATCCAACAGTTTTTGCGGTAAAGCCAGGGATTACGGGTCTGTCCCAAATTTCGGGGAGAAGTGACCTAGATTTTGAGGAAGAGATGCGGCTCGATGTGCTCTATATCGAGCGCTGGACATTGTTTCTCGATTTGATTATTATGCTGAAGACACCCTTTGTTCTATTCAAGAAACGAAAAGCCGAATAAACTATCTATGGTATGAAAATTGCCCTCGTGCATGATTACCTCTCTCAGGATGGCGGGGCAGAGCGTGTACTTCGTACGCTACATCGGATGTGGCCAGAGGCCCCTATTTTTACCCTATTTCATAAAAAAGGTTCAGTAAGCGGGTTTGAAGGCGCTGATATCCGCGAATCCTATATTGCCCACCTTCCATTCGGGAGGACAAGATATCAATGGTATCTACCACTCATGCCACAAGCGTTCGAGTTGTTTGATTTGAGTGAATTCGATGTCGTCATCTCTTCGACGAGTGCGTTTGCCAAGGGTATTATTACGAAACCAGAGACCTTACATGTGTGTTACTGTCATACACCAACGCGCTATCTCTGGACCGATACCAAAAGTTATATCGCTGATCTCAAATATCCCAAAATAGTAAAATTAGCATTACCACGATTAATGCATCGTCTTCGAATGGTTGATAAACTTGCCGCAAATCGGGTCGATGTGTTTGTTGCAAATTCAAAAACAGTGCAACAGAGAATTGAGAAATATTATCGAAGAAAAAGTGAGGTAATATTCCCTCCGGTTAATGTGGATCTAGCAGCGATCGCAACTTCGGTTGAAGACTATTTTGTTTCGGGTGGGAGGCTGGTCCCATACAAGCGTTTTGATCTGATTATTGAAGTCTTTAATCGGGCCAAGCGGAAGTTAATTATTTTTGGAGATGGACCCCAAGAACGTGAATTAAGAAAACGCGCAAAATCAAATATTACCTTTACCGGAAGAATTTCTGAAGAAGAAAAAATGAAGTTGCTTGCTCGGGCACAGGCTTTTATTCATCCGCAGCTTGAGGATCTTGGTATTACGGCTATCGAATCGATGGCGGCTGGAAGACCAGTCATTGCCTATGCCGCAGGGGGTGCACTCGAAACGGTAATACCAGGAAAAACTGGAGTACTGTTTAGTGAGCAATCATGGTATAGTCTGATCGAGGCGCTCTATGCTTTCAAGCCTGAATCCTGGAATCCAAACGAAATTCGGGCACATGCGCTCAATTTTTCTGAGGCTGTATTTGAGAGAAAGATACAAGAACTCATCTCCCGTGAATATCAACATCTAAAAGAAACAGTACATAAAACATAATATGCAGGTTGCAATCGATATACGGAGTCTTGTTGAGGAGAACCTAACCGGAATCGGATACTACACGCAATCATTAGTAGCGGAGCTCACTCGTAATACTTCAGTTGACTGGTATCTCTATTATAATCAGAGTAAATCTATTACCGAGCCTGCGGTTGTTCGTAGACTGAGAACGCTTCCGCATGTTCATATCATAATAACTCGCTACCCGAACAAAATGTTTAATCTATTGGTAGCCAGTGGATTGATACAGCTTGACCGTGTAGTATGTAACCATGCCGGTATATCAACTCTTGATTGGTTTTTCTTTCCTAACGTAGGGTTTATTTCTACCTCAAGAAAAACCAAAACACTCTTAGCGATTCATGATGTTACCTTTGCTCAATTTCCGCATTACTATACCTTCAAACGAAGGGTGTGGCATGTTATTACTCGACCGCACAAATTGATACGACAGGCACATACAGTGGTAGTGCCTTCAGAAAGTACGGGGCGAAGTATCAAAGCTTTGTGCAGGAGTTATCCAAAAATAGTAACCATCCCTCACGGACGTCTTGAGGAAAATACTACAAGTAGTCTTGAAAAAAAAGAAGGGAAACCATATTTTCTTGCACTTGCGACCATAGAACCGAGAAAGAATTTTGAAGGAATCGTACAAGCGTACAAAGATAGTCGCGCGTATACCAAAGGAATTGACTTGGTTATTGTAGGGGGCAAGGGTTGGGGGTATAGGAATATACTCAAGAGTTTCAAATCGACTCCAGGAATAACATATCATGGGTACATTCCACATGAAGAAAAAAAGAAGTTACTCTCAGGGGCGCTTGCATTGGTATATCCGAGTTTTTATGAAGGTTTTGGTTTGCCAGTACTTGAGGCCTTTAGTTGTGGCGTCCCGGTAATTACTTCAGATCGATCCTCGCTCCCAGAATTATGTGCGGGAGCTGCGTATCTAGTCCGTCCGCATATGGTGAGTGATATTGCACACGCATTGAGAGATCTGGCAGAGAATCCAAGTCTTCGAGAATGGTATGCTAAGAAAGGTTATGAGCGAGCGGCAGATTTTTCATGGACAAAAGTAGGTGAAGAGATACTCAGTATCCTTAAAGAAAAGTAATTAGTATGAAAATTGCGCTTGATGCTCGAATGTACGGCAAAGGATTTGGCCTCGCACGATATGTTGAATCATTGGTTCATGGATTGGAAAAATATCCATCCGATTTTTCCTATACGCTATACCTAAAACCTGAGTCAATCGAAGCGTATCGGAGTGCGGGAGGCACACTTGAGGTAATTGAAGCGCCATTTCATTGGTATGGCATAGAAGAGCAGACAAAATTTTTATCTATCATTAAAAAAGGGAATCACGATCTCATGCATTTCCCACACTGGAATATTCCAATTCTGTATCATCGTCCGTTTGTAGTAACCATTCATGATCTAACCATGTTTCATTTCCCACGGTATGAAGCAACCACTCGGAGCTATCCGATTTTTTGGTTAAAAGATAAGGTACATCGCTATGTAGTGAAGCATGCGGTGCACCACGCGAAACAAATTATTGCAACAAGTCAATTTACTGCTTCAGATATTATTTCTTCATTGCATGCTGACACAAAAAAGATTTCAGTAGTGTACCAAGCTCCATCTGTATCGAATACAGAAAGTGCTCAGTGGGAAGAGGTGCAAAAACGCTTTTCATTGATCAATCCTTATGTACTCTATGTAGGAGCGGCCTATCCACATAAAAATCTTAAGCGTTTACTCGAAGCGTGGAAAATAGTCTTAGAGCGCTTTCCGGATCATGAGTTGGTGCTAGTCGGAAATCAAAGCGTATGTTATACCGACCTTGAAGTGTATATTCAGCAAATGAATATCCCACAAGTACGGTACGTAGGTTTTGTTGAAGATGAAAATTTGGGGTTATGGTACGGACATGCCGCGGCTGTGGTATTCCCCAGTTTGTATGAAGGTTTCGGATTACCACCTCTTGAAGCAATATCACATAACACTCCTGTTATCGCATCAAACGCAAGTTGTTTACCAGAAATACTGGGTGAGGCTGCCTATTATGTTGACCCCACCCATCCTGAGCATATGGCGCAAGGAATCATTGATGTACTCGCAAACGATGAGATTAGGTCAGAATTAAAACGTGCAGGGAGAGTACAATCACAGCTTTTTTCGTCTGAATTGTTTATTCAAAATACAATTGCAGTCTACAAAAAAATAGTGTAGGTGGGCGGAGACTCGGTTCTCCTATAGAAAAAATATTATCTCAATAATAAGGAGAAAGAGTGGGTGTGGAAAAAATATGGAGAGGATAGGATGAATTCTTTCCACATCGAGACCTGCGTTCATCTACAATACCCCGATAACCAAATACTTGTACACAACACGTACTCAAAATAGCCTAATATGCATGGATAATAAAGGGAAAAATATGGTATACTAAGCACATGCTTGATGTGTACCCATGCCGCACCAAAAGTCTACTCCAAACAATAAAAAACGCGCTTCACTACGCCGCTGTGCTTCCTGCAATAAACTAGGGCATAATGCGCGAACGTGCGATAGTATAAACCGTCTCAAGGAAACGGAATTTTTAGATATACCGGAAAAGAAAAATTTAGTCGTGCGGGAACAAAGGACAAACAGAGACAGGTCTGAGGTAATTAGTGTGAATGTGGCACCGGAGAGTATTCCCGTCTCTCCTCATGTGGTCTCTCTTAAAAATGAAGAGCTTGAACAGACATGGAAAAATCTTACTACCTACCAAGCTAACAAAAAGAAAGCGAACGCACGCCGTATCGTTGATTTTGCAATTTTGGTAAGAGAAGCAAATAAGGCGAAAAATGACATGAGTAGTAAAGACGACACGGTAATTCTAAAAAAACCTTCAATTGATATTCTCAAAGAAATCGCACGTCTCGAAGGGGTAAGAGACTATGACATACAGATTACTCCAAGAAAAAAAGACCAAGATGTGAAGAAAGAAGAAAGTAACCTAGATTTTGAATTTCCTAATAGCATCACTCATGATCCCGCTTGGGACTCTGTCGAGAAACGCACCTTGCTCCAAGCGATGATTGAAAGAAAAAATATATTTATTAAAAATTTTCAAATAAAAAAGTTCGCGGTTTCATTTGTGGTTATTGGTATGTTGGCGTCTCTTCCGTTTCCTGCAATCGGATTTTATCGCAGTGTCGAAAATAATACGAGTCATATTGTCGAAGAAAGTACCAACGCTTTTCTCTCGCTTCAGGCGTCTACGGTGGCCGCTTTTAATCAGAATTTGCCACAAGCAGAATCCGATCTCAATCAAGCACTTAATTCATTCGGAACCGCGCGCTCATTGGTGGATCGTGAATACAAGGCACTCATGTACGTACTAGATGTCTTGCCCGTGGTCGGAACCAAGATCAAAAGTAGGCAAGAACTACTTGAAGCTGGACATTATTTGGCGCTAGGGAATGCCTACTTGATTAAGGGAATTGATGAAGCAATGGTACAGGGTGGGGAGATTTCTATGATCGAGCGACTCAAACTATTTCGCAGTCACGTTAGAGGAGCGCTTCCACAGTATGATGAAGCACTCAAACGTCTCGATAGCGTAGAAGTTAGCGCGTTACCAGCCGAGTATCAAGAATCGTTTGTGGAATTTCGTGGGCTTTTCCATACGCTCGTGAACGATGTAAGAAATGTGTCTGATGTAATCTCAGGACTTGAACTCATGTTGGGAGCAGATGGGTTCAAGCGCTATTTAGTAGTATTTCAAAATCAATATGAACTTCGACCAACCGGAGGATTTATCGGAAGCTTTGGAGTGATCGATGTGCAGAATGGGAAAATATTGAATATTGATGTTCCAGGTGGTGGAAGTTACGATCTACAGGGACAATTGTCGACGTATGTGAAGCCTCCACTTCCTATGCAACTCATCAATAGTCGGTGGGAGTTTCAGGACGCTAATTGGTTTCCAGATTTTAGGAGTTCGGCCGAAAAATTAGCATGGTTTTATCAGAAAAGTCGGGGGACCACTGTCGACGGGGTCATTGCTATCAATGCAAGTATTCTTGAACGGTTGCTTAGAGTGATCGGTCCGATTCATAATGATGAGTATGATTTGATGCTCACGAGTGACTCTGCGATTAAGGATTTGAGTTATGAAATTGAATCATATGAAAATAACGATGGCGAGAATAAACCAAAGGCGGTACTCTCAGTATTGTTGAAACAGATTACAGATACGATCAAGGATATTAAACCCGAACAATTGATTGCGCTTATGACAGAATTATCAAGCGCCCTTAGTGAACGTGAGATTCAGGCATATTTTGTTGATAATCGAATAGAAACTCGTGCGGCATCATTCGGCTGGACCGGAGAAATCGTCCCGACTGAGAAAGATCAGGATTATCTGATGGTTGTGAACGCCAACATTGGGGGTGGAAAAAGTGATGCACAAATTACACAGACTGTAGACCATCAGGCGATTATTGAAGAGGATGGGAGTATTATTGATACCGTAGTGATTACACGTGCACATGAGGGTATAGACGATGAGAATACTCTAACCGGACAACTCAATAGCACGTATGTGCGGGTGTATGTACCAGAAGGAGCAGAATTACTTGATGCAGGAGGTTTTGTATATCCAGACGAATCATCATTCCGGGTTCCAGAAGAATGGTATACCGTTGATTCCGATCTATCGAATCTCGAGCATGAGATATCGATTCATGTAGGTTCAGGCACGAGAGTAACTAATGAATTTGGGAAAACAGCATTCGGAAACTGGATGGTTACCTATCCGAAAGGTAAAACAAGTGTGTACTTTACGTACCGTTTACCTTTTAAGGCATATACAGACGCTTCAGGAGATAGTCTAGATCAAGGAATATTTCGAGAATATTGGGGCAAAGTAACTGACGTACTTAAAGCAGGAAAACCAACATCGAAATACAGTATGGTTATGCAAAAGCAATCAGGTATACTGAGCGGATATACGCATACCGTTATCTATCAAGGCGAGTGGAGACCCGTATGGAAAACAGGGGATGATATATCACTGTCTCTCAATGGGGCTACTAGTCATGGTATACTGAATACTGACAAGATATTCGGTATCGTTATGAAGCAACAATAATTTTTTTGATCTATGAGTGAAGAAAAAAAAAATCATGATAGCTCTACGGAAGAATTAGAGCGAGAATGGAATGGCGAAACATCGCCCACTGTTCATGATACTTCAGAGGAAGGTCATGGGGTGTTTATAAAAAAAGAATTGGACGAAAAAGAAGAACACTCTAAAAAAAAGGACAGAAAAAAGAATAAAAAGGAAAAAAAGAAAAAACACTCACACCACAAAGAAGAAGAGACTGAAGATGTTGAAGAAGCGGCAGAAGATCGTCCATCTGATGAAATAGGTGAGGTTGTGACCACTGCGCCTACGAGGGAAAAGGCTATCGCGGACCAATTGTCACATATCTATGAAAACAGTGATGGCTCGATGCCAGATATGAAGACCTTTGAGAGTCGTAAAACAAGTCGCTTTGTTCGCGCGTTGATTATCTTTTTGTGTTCATGTCTATTTTTCGGTGCTGCTGCATGGGTGGGTTTATTTGTTCTACAGCCACGATCGCAATTTTCAGAAACAGATGTAACTTTGAGTATCTCAGGTGAAGATTCAGTGACACCTGGTAATGAAGTAACATACCGCATACGGTATCGCAATGCGCAAAGTGTTACGCTAGACGACGTGGTGTTAGAGGTGAGATATCCTGGGGGTTTTAAGGTGACGACCAGTACAAAGCCGGGCGATGATGAAAACAATACCCGTTGGTCACTCGGTTCACTCGATCCAGGCAGTGGGGGATATATTGATGTAACAGGAAGATTTTTTGGCGATAGTGGATCAGAACAATCACTTCGATCTTTCCTTTCATATAAACCAGAAAATTTTACCTCAACATTTCAAGCAGTCGCAACCAAAACAGTAAAAACTACTGCAGACGCGGCAGCTCTGGAAGTGGAAATTGCAGAAGAAGTTCCACGTGGGGGAAAAACACCGATTACCATCACCATCAGTCCCGCCTCTGGAGTTACACTTGAGAACGTACAGATCAACTGTATCTCTCCTGAATTTACCCCAGATGCAAAGAGTACACCGACGAGTGAGCCTGGTTCTCCGTGTTCGTGGTCGTTTGAAAAAATAGCAGACAAGACGGTGATTGATCTTTCAGGCATTTTCAATAGCACTTCTTCTACGGGTGAATTTGCTCTTGAATTGCGCGGTTGGGATTCAAAAGAGCGTACGGGAGACGGCTATGTACTTGCTCGCTTGAACAAATCAGTCAGTTTGATTGAATCCACTACCAATATTAGTCTCGTGATCAACGGTGGGTCAGGGGACACTACAATCACGCCAGGCGAGACAATTTCTGCAAGTATTGTAGTTCAAAATAAGGGTGACGTTGCCTTGACTGATGTGTCGATTGACGCGATAATCGACGGACCTTCGTACAGCAATCGAAGTATTCTGGGTTGGCAAGATCTAAAGCTCACAGGGGATGCAGATGTTGGTGGGGAACAATTGACCCCTGACACCAGGAGGGGGAAAATTACTTGGAATAAACAATATGTACCTGAACTTGCATCGATTGCGCCAGGCAGGGAAGTACAGGTGGATGTTTCGATTCCTGTCCGCTCAGGAGATCAGATTACACTTGGTAATTTTACCACCAATAACATCGTGTTTGTATCGAGTTTTTCGTATGGCAAAGCGAATGAACGAAAAACAATCGCAGCAAACCAGATTAATTTGACCCTGATTTCAGATTTCTCCTTAAAGGTTGATCATGAAGTCGATTCGACCTCGGGTGCAGCAGGGACGTATGCCGTATCTTGGACATTGTCGAATTCATTTCATCCACTCAAAAATATTACACTCGAAGCAGATATCTATGGAGATATTACTGTAGATGAAACCAAAATAACGCCAAGCGCTGGAACTGCCACATATAAAGCAGGAGATAAAAAAATTATCTGGACCATTCCTGAGATGCCTACGAGTGTTGATGTGCTCAATCTGGATTTTGAAGTGGTCCTAAAGACAGATAATCCAACACAAAAAGATCTGCTGTCTAAAGTAAAAATGAGCGCTGAAGACGAAGTAAGTAAGATTACGATTAAGAAAGTGGGAGAAGGAATACAACTGAGGTGAACCAGATAATAGAAAATATCCGTATGTTTAAACTTGGGAAATATCGCCACTATAAAGGGCACATCTGCCAGGTGATCGGCATTGCAAAACACAGTGAAGATCCGATGGTTGAATTAGTTATCTACTCTCATCCAGATGAACATGGACGAGAACAATTATGGGCGCGTCCACGTGATATGTTTGAAAGTGAGATAAAATTTGAGGGGAAAATAATGAAAAGATTTGAGTATGTAGAAGAATAAAAACAGAGATATCATTCTCTGTTTTCTTTTTTAGAGTTTTTGTAGTATACTCACGATAATTTATCACATTATTATTGTTATATGGGTAAGAAAGTTCAGATTGAAGAAAATATGGTGCAGGCTCCGCCAGTCGTTGTAGTACCAGAGGTACCTCCACAGAAGAAAGTGATTGGACGAGAAGTGATTATATATGGGGTACTATCTGGACTTATAGTAGCTGCTTGCGTAGGAATTCTGTATCAATGGGATAATGTGCAAGGGTTGGAAAAGAAAAATCAGAAATTAAATAATGAAATCAAGATCGTGCGGGAACAATTGCAGACAATTCAATTCGAACAGGGAAATAATATACACGAACCTGTAGTCAATGAACCAGAATATATCACTGTTGAGAATTTAAAAGTTGAATGGGAGCCAAAATTAATTGCAATAGATAAAATGGATTGTCAGCCAGATTGCTATGGACGGAGGTTTATTGCAGGAACGATAGAAGGTGGTGAATATGATGGCAATAGATTATATCTTGAGATCGAGGATGGAATGGGAGTATGGTTCTCTTATTCGCTCGTAGGTGATGATGGGGAAATAAAGTTTATTAATGAGGGGGCGGCTATACAAGGTGTTACTGATATACCAGAAAATATCAATTTACCTGGCACGTCGTACAAGCTTCGTAAGTCAGGAAAATTAAATTTATTTTCAGAAATTGTAACGACTAAAAAAATATTTACCCATCCTGAGCTTGGAGATTTTTATCTTACTGAGTCTGGGTGTTTGGTAGTAGAACTACCCGATCATACTGCACAGGCATATAGTATTGTCGTACCATTCGAAGATGAAGAGAAGCGTATGCTAAACATTACATTCACCGATGGAAAGAAAAATGACGATGTATATTCATTCCGTGCACTATCCTGTGGGCCAAATTGTAATAACTTGAATTTTGTTGATGAGGATACGTTTGACGCATCACGACTTGTGGTAGTTGGTAAGACTAGTAATAATGAAAATATATACGGAATCAAAGATCAAAATGATGAAGAATTAAAAAAGATATACGCAGATAAGGGTACAGTAGCTTATACCTCAGAAGATGGTGGCGAGCCAAAAAATAAATATACATATAGCGAATTTATTGGATACCATCCACTCTTGTACTGGAAAGATCCGCTAGGACGGTGGGTTGAAATGAAAAATGATCGTTTTTCATTTGCAGCTGAGATGTGTAAACCTGCGATCTATCTCTACCCGACAGAAAAAACAACTCTTTCAGTAAGAGTACATCCAGATGGAGGCTTTACCTATACTGATCCAGAGTATGGTACAGGTTGGACCGTAGAAGCAGGTCCTCAAGGTATCATTACTGACATGAGTACGGGGAAGGTATACGATTATCTGTTCTGGGAAGGGAAGAGTAATAAGTATCCAGTAAAAAATGAAGGATGGATTGTTGCGCAAGAAAATCTTAAAACGTTTTTTTCTGAGAAATTAATTGAGCTTGGGATGAATGGGAGAGAAATAGCTGATTTTACTGAATATTGGGTGCGGAAATTGAGTGATAGGCCATATTATCAGATATCATTTTTGACCACAGATGAATTTGATAGATTAGCTCCGCTTGAGATTTCGCCAGTAAAACCAGATACTATTCTTCGTATCATGATGACCGCGACTGGACTCAATTCCTTAAAAGAAATCAAATCGCAAGTTCTGCCTCCTGCACCAGAGAGAAATGGCTTTACCGTGGTAGAATGGGGCGGAGTGGCACTCAACTAAGAAGTCATGAAAAGAAAATTCTTCATACTAACTGGAGCCGCGCTCATACTCGCGGCTAGTTTTTTTATTTTCTACAGACATAATCCTTATAAAGAAAAAAACTCTGAAAATGTATCGAGTTCGAAAAAACATTATGCACTCTATCACAAAAAAGAATTTTATTCAGGATTAGAAAATCCTATAGAGATGAATGTAGAAAAAGAAAAAGTGTTTGGAGGAATTGTCTCCCATCATTTTTTCATGGAAAAAGATATTGCTCAATTTTTTTTATCACTTAAAAATCAGAATCCAGAAACTATTGTAATTATTGGACCTAATCATTTTAATACAGGTGCAGGTGATGTACTCGTCTCTGAATATCCATACGAAACTCCGTGGGGTATTCTTATGCCAGATATACCTGTGATTGGTAAATTACAAGCTAAAAAACTGGTAAAAACAGATGAATACCCGTTCGAAAAAGAACATTCTATTTCAGCGCTTGTGGGATTTATAAAGAATGTATTTCCTAAGGTAAAAATTGTCCCAATTATTCTTAAACGAGGGGTCTCTGAGAGAAAGGTTACAGAGTTGGCAGGCGAACTGAATCGAATTCTTCCGGAGAATAGTCTGGTTATTGCAAGTGTGGATTTTTCTCACCATCAAAACAGAATCGCAGCAGCGTTTCATGACGAAAAAAGTATTTCGACGATTGGTAGCTTGGATTTTGATTCTATTAAACGACTTGAAGTAGATAGTACACCAAGTATCGAAGTACTATTGCGATATCTTGATGCGCGAGGTGCTAGGGCAATGGACTATATATCAAAAAATGCTGCTGAAGTAGGAAGAAATTTGTCTTTAGAAGATGTAACTAGTTATTTATTTGCTCAATTTAAAAAAGGTGGAGTACTGTTGAATCCAACAGTGTCCTTGCTCGAATTTGGAGGTATTAAGTCCAACCATCGTACCAGAGAGTTATTGATAGAAGAAAGAGATCCTTTTGAATATATTATAGGCGTTGAGGGAAATTTTTTCCGTGGAATGGATGCGTTGGTGGCAAACTTTGGAGGACCACTCGATAGTAGCTCTACATGTACTCGTTATAGTTTTGATTCCAGATTGGTAGGTCTGTTGAAGATGCATGGGATAACTACACTAAACATCGCAAATTCTGGAGTATCTGTGTGTGGTGAAACTGGTGTGGCAAATACTAAAAAGCAATTAGAACAATTTGGAATTGCATATTTTGGTGATAGACAAGTTGGAAAAAACAGCTATCGAATACAGAAAGTGGGAAATGAGACAGTAGTTCATGTTGGAATTAATATTGTTTCTCTGACACCAGAAGACGAAATTCAATTGCTTGAACTGGTAGAAGAGATGGGTATAAAACATGACACC
Source organism: uncultured Gammaproteobacteria bacterium (assembly GCA_964565405.1). Lineage (GTDB taxonomy): Bacteria > Patescibacteriota > Patescibacteriia > Magasanikbacterales > UBA922 > UBA922. The sequence goes on along the minus strand of CAZMEW010000020.1, from coordinate 564 downwards.
GTGGTAGTGAATATATATTGGGGCGAAGAAAAGATGCTGATTTCAAAAGAGCAGCAAGTTTCAATGGCGCATGCTTTGATTGATCAAGGTGCTGACCTGATAATCGGATACAAGGGAGATAGGGTAGAGCCAATTGAAATATATAATAATACTCCAATTTTTTATTCAATCGGAAATTTTGTTTCTCAATCGGCGGGCATAGAATCCAATACGCAGATAGCAGTAGGCGCTGTAGTGCATGATAAAATAACATCGATATATATATTTCCGTTCACTAGAGATAATGGTTACCCTAAATTATATTCCTATGTCGAAGCAGAAAAATTTTGCAATGATTATCTCGCGGGTATAGAGGCAGTAGATGTGTGTACATTCACACTTATTAAAGAATAAAACAACCTGGTAAGGGTTGTTTTATGTTGGTGCCTCCAGAGGGAATCGAACCCCCATCAACGGTTCCGAAGACCGTAGTTTTATCCATTAAACTATAGAGGCATGTAGTGGGTTGCCTGGGGATCGAACCCAGGACCTTGGGCTTAAGAGGCCCCTGCTCTACCAGCTGAG
>CAZMEW010000019.1:6844-18144 GCA_964565405.1 uncultured Gammaproteobacteria bacterium | reverse complement strand
CCATGATAAAGGTTTTGCAGACCTCTGCCTTACCACTTGGCTACGGTACCATTTTTGCCTTTATGAGGCATCAACTGAGGCGAATAGTATCATACTTGAGGTATTTTTTCAAGCACGTTTTTTGGGTTTGAAAAAGATGTCTTTTTGCGCTATGATAGGTGGTACCTATATGAAGGTCAATTGGTATAATATAGTCCTATTTTTCATTAAACCCGTTATATATATAAAACGGTTTGTTTTTTGGATTCTAAATCTTGTGTGGACATTCATCTTATCTCTAAATCGGCTCTACTTACGAACTGTAGGATTTTATATTTATCGCGGGATAGAGAAGATAAAAAAGAGGTTTCAGAAATTATTTTTTACTAATCAGCAAGGATTACTAGATTTTTTTGGTAGACGGGGTGTTTTGCAAATCATCCTATTTATTGTTGCGCTTTCAATTATGTTTCCTCATAGTAGGATGTATACGCGAGCATATAACGAAATTTCAGGTAGAAACACTATGCTCTACGCTCTTGTCGGCCCTGGTGATCAGGCATATGAACTTGATGAGATTGTTGGCAATACTGAAGTACAAAATATTATTTCCAACGAATCCTGGCGACAAGTCGCCGTGTATAGCGGGGATAGTAGTCAAAATAGAGGGCGTACACCTGTCGAACTTACCAGTGTCCTTGTAGGAGGTGGGGCACTAATGAAACCAACGATTATGCCAGGTGTTGATATTGGACTTATTGATCCTGATAGTCAGGGAAATGGTGAGGAAAGTCGTACAGAGGTAATAACGTATGAAGTGTTGCCTGGTGATGTTTTGGGGAGTATAGCAGATAAGTTTGGTCTCAATATTCAAACCATTCTTTCTGCAAATAATCTAACCGCACGGTCTTATATCCGTCCAGGTCAAAAATTATTTATACTCCCGGTTGATGGGGTAGTTCATACTGTTGTTAAAGGAGATACTCTTTCAAAAATTGCGCGGATGTATACCGCTAATACTGATACGATAACTGAGTTTAATGAACTTGAAGATAATCCTCTTAAAGTCGGAGATCAACTTATTGTTCCTGGTGGTGTAAAACCACAACCAAAATCTACCACGGTGGTGAAAAATCCAGTAACAGGATTTTTACCGGTTAATGAGGGAGATGTGAATGCTATCGATAAGAGTGGGATTGCTCCACCACCATCAGCAGATTCTGCGGATGGTGCGGGTTATATCTGGCCCACTGCTGCAAAAATTATCACACAATATTTTGGTTTGCGGCACACGGGGATAGACATTGCTGGTCCGGTAGGTACCGCAATTTATGCCATCAAAGCTGGGACTGTCATCACATCTCAGTGTGGATATAATGGGGGCTATGGGTGTTATATTAAGATCGATCATGGAGGGGGCGTTGTTTCATGGTATGGACATGCTTCGAAAATGTTTGTTGAAGTTGGTGATACGGTAACACAAGGGGAGACAATCGCTCTTATTGGTTTAACTGGACGTACCACGGGCCCCCATGTTCATTTTGAAGTTCGAGTCAACAATAAGTATCAAAATCCACTATCGTACGTGCGAAAGTAAATAGTTTCTATATACTGCATACTTAAAATACAGAGAACAATTCTCTGTATTTTATTCTGTCTTAGTACGATATTGGAGTGCTTCGGCAATATGTTCTGTCTTGATCATATCTGATGCCTGTAAGTCAGCAATGGTCCGTGATACTTTCAAAATTCGATGATAGCTTCGTGCGGATAAATTCATATGTGCGACTGCCTGACGCATGAGTTCGATTGACTTGTCATCGAGTGTACAGAATTCCTTTAATTCCTTATTTTTCATTTCTGCGTTTGTTTCAATTGGAGTATCCTTGAAGCGATATGTTTGTCTTTCCCGTGCTTCTTCAACGCGTACTCGAATTTTTTCAGAACTTTCTCCTATTTCTACTCCACTTAGCTTTTCGAATTCGACGCGAGGAACTTCCACATGCAGATCAATACGATCGAGCAGTGGTCCGCTAATTTTTTTGCGGTACCGCTCTATTTGTATAGGGGAGCATGAGCATATGCGACCGGGGTCTGTTGCAAATCCGCACGGACAGGGATTTTGGCTAGCCACCAGTGAAAATCTGGCAGGAAATGAAAGTGTGCCTTGCGCTCTTGAAATGGTAATAAGTCCATCTTCTAGTGGTTGGCGTAGGTTCTCGAGAACGGTCCGTGGAAATTCAGGAAATTCATCTAGAAATAATACCCCACGATGTGCGAGTGATATTTCTCCAGGTTTTGGGAATTTTCCCCCACCTACCAAGGCAACACCTGACGCACTGTGATGAGGGGAACGGAATGGTCGAATTGTAATAATCGGGCGATCGTTTGGAAGTAATCCCGCGACCGAATAAATTTTTGTTACTTCAACCATCTCTGTGGTATTCATTTTTGGCAGAATTGAAGGAAGTGTTCGCGCGAGTAATGTTTTTCCAGACCCGGGTGGACCATTTAGTAAAATATTATGTGCACCACTAGCAGCAATTTCTAGTCCGCGTTTTACAAACTCCTGACCCTTCACTAACGACATATCCATATCGTGGAAATGTTCACGGGTCCATGCAGAAATATCCGCTTTTGGTTGTGGCTTGATGATATGTTCACCTTTCAGATGTTTGATCAGGGAAGAGAATGATTGGACTGGTAATATATCCACTCCTTCAATAATCGAAGCTTCTTCAGCGTTAACACTTGGAACAAAAACTGATTTTATTCCATGCTCCTTTGCGAATATGGTTAGCGGTAAAATTCCGGTCGTATGACGAAGGCTTCCGTCTAGTGCAAGTTCTCCTACAAAAAGAGCATTGGCGATATTTAGCTTTATTTTTTCCGCTGATAAATACATGCCGAGTGCGATTGGAAGGTCAAAGGCTGACCCTTCTTTTCTAACATCAGCGGGGGCAAGATTTACAATGATGCGGCTATTATTGGGAAAAGGAATTTCACTATTTTTCCATGCAGTCCGTATACGTTCGCGAGCCTCCTGAATTGCGGTATCTGGGAGACCGACAATAGTAAATCCTGGCCATGTGCCAGAAATATCAACCTCGACGATAATAGGCGTGCACTCAAGACCGAGTACCGCAGCTGACGGAACTGAAGTAAACATATTTCCCTCCTTAAATATAATACTACTAGTATAGCATGAACAAAAAAATAGTGTTTATTGCATTCTTTTATTTCCTGATATGAGAATTATTCCACCAATTACAATTGCCAGATCTGCTAGATTAAAAATTGACGTTATTATTCGTATATAATCAATAGTAATTCCGTAAAGTATGCGATCGATAAGATTGGAAAGTGCGCCTGCGATAAGTAATGATGCTCCAAACATCTGTTTTTTATTTTCATTTCCTTTATTCAATAAAATTATTCCCAGAATTATTATAATTATACTTAGTGGTATGACAATAAATTGTGGGAGTGGGATACCAAAGGCGATACCTGGATTTTCAAAATATTCCCATCCAATCAGATGAGAAATAAGATAATAGGCGTGATCTGCTGACTTCTGTGCTATAAATTTGAGTAATTGATCAAGGGCAATACAAAAAACGCCACTGAATACGAGAGACCAATGGCGTTTGTGAAAATAACTATAATAAGTGGAGAGATTACGCTTCATCGGTTAGGAATTTTTTTGCCTCAACAGTTGTGCTTGATGTTGGGCGAGCGCGGAGACGTTTTTCACCGATGGCTTTTCCAGTAAATTTACAGATGCCATACGTTCCGTCTTCAATACGTTTTAGTGCGCTATCAATATCTCTAAGTTGTTTTTCTAGCACTTCTTCAAGAGATTTGTTGGTGATAAAATCTTCAACTTCGTGTGCATTATCTTCCGGTTCGGTGCCGTAATCAGGGAATACTGCGTTTGTGTTTTTTTGTGTATGCGAATCTTTTTTTGTAAATCCGCTAAGGTCGCTTTTGAGTGTTTTTTTCTGTTGCATTAATAATTCTTTCATCTCAAGGATGAAGTCTTCTGAAAGTCCGGAGTCTGGGTGTACTTTTACGGTATTAACCATACGTTTCATGATTAACAGCTTCGGGCTGGGTGAATTAAGATTACGGAGAAATTATACCAAAATATTTGATAAACGCAAATTGCAAAAATGTTTTGTAAATAAAAATAAGGGCACGCTATGCCCATACAAATGACTGTGTGGCAGGTGCCCTTAATTCCTAGGGTCCGGTTTTTTTCAAGCAGTCTCACTCGTTTTATTGAAAACGATTCAGATTGCTTGGAAAAAGCCAGTAAACTCTCTAGGATAATGACCGATTGAACCACTCAAAGGGTTACACACTACATATGAAGAATCGTAGTATGACCGTGTTTGCTTTTGATGTTTGTTTTAGATCCTTCGCTTAGAAAGCTCAGGACGGTGAGTAGTAGTATCGGTAAGACGAGATTCCGATTTCCCGTGAGGGGAGAATCTCGATATTTGAAAGATCAACAAATACAGTATAGCATTTTTTGAGAATACCGTCAAGGATTTGACCAAAAGTAAAATAATTTTGCTAAAATAAGCTAAAATATTGGCAAAAATGTAAAAATTGTTTGTGTATAATAGTCTATACAATTGTCACTTATCCACATATATGTGTGGTTTTCCACACAATTATCCACAATGTATAGAATATTGTATACAAAATTGAGTATTTTACGGTGGATAGGCAGGGGATAATGATTTTTTTTGATTTTTTTATAGTCAGCAATTAAAATTTTGCTAAAATTAGCTGAAATATTGCTTAACATACTTGACAAAGTTCCTCAAATACGGTATACTCGTTTGTTACATATTGGTCTACCAGAATGCTCTGACATACCACTAGGTAGTTCGTGCGTTGACTAATTACCGTCCTTACCACAGCCCTCTCGGGTCTAATCTACCTCTCAATCGAACGGAGAATGGCGATGAAGGTTCATGTGCATTCGCATACGATCGTCGTGAGCGAGATGGCTCAGGCGTGTATTCGCGATTTCTTTCGTCATGAATTTCCCAATCACACTACCGATGCGTTCATCTGGGTTGATTCGAACGAGAGCGGAAGTGAGATGTCGCTCTGGCTCCGACCGATCTACAAGAGTACGGGTGGCACGCGACTCACTATGCCGGGAACTGTGGTCTTGGTTCCGTGCTTTTACGAAGTTTCGCTTACACCGGACTACCACAACATTCATCATTCCGTGTACCATCGACTCTGCACCTCTGTCGAAGTGGTAGATGAAATCAGTAAGAGTGTTGCTCTTCGACGCAAATTATCGGATCGAATTCTCGCTCGCGCTCGCGAGCTCGAGGAGATGGCACGTAGCTTGGAGGGTGGTCGCTAATTATCGGCGACTAAGTGTGTAAATACATTTTGGCTCTATTTAGTAAAAATGGAGAGAGGTCTGCCGTACCTCACAAAAACGGCTCTCTATGCCGATGAAATCGGTACTGACGAGTCCTGATATGAGGACGAAAGGGTCTGCAAACAAAGTCACTAATAGGTGATTTTTATTTTTCTAGTAGATTCCTGCTTTCCTGCCTTACGGTGCACATGGCGCGGGAATGATGTGTATGGTATACTAATTTTATCAACAATTAATTTCTAACATACGGAGGGGTATGAAAGAACATTGGAGGGATATCGTACTTATTGTATTTGTAATTGCACTAAGTATTTTTTTATTTTCACCAAATGCTCGGACTATTTCTGAGTCAATTATTATTACAGAAATTTGTCCCAGCGGATGTGCTGCAGGAGATCGTCAGTGGATTGAAATTTATAATAAGAGCGCTGATCCGATAGATTTGTCTAATTGGAAATTTTGGGAAGGTAGTGTAAATCACGGACTTGTTTTGAGTCCTAGTAGTACTATTACCTCAACTATTCTTCTCCCCGGTGCTTATGCGGTTATTGCACAGAATGACAACGTATTTTTTGTAGATCATCCAGAAGTTACGTCGACTGTTTTTGATAGCGCATGGACTACCCTCAACAAAACAGGCGAGGAGATTGGAATTAAAAAAGGAAGTGGTGGTGATGAATTTGTAGAAAAATTTGTATACGTAGGTGTAAACAATTATTCACTTGAAAGAATTGGTAGTGATGGAGAAGCAGGGGATATGCTGCAGTGGAAAGAGAGTATGGTTTCGTCTACTCCGGGTAGAGAAAATTATTGGTGGGCACGTTTACCTGAAGAAATGGTTAATCATTCACCAAGTGCCCGTATTGAAGCTCCTCAGAGTGCGTTTGTCGACGAATCGGTCTTCTTTGACGCTTTTGAATCACATGACCTTGAAACTGGTATTGGTCGGTATGTATGGACTATTGAGAACGCTACGTATGAAGGTGTAAGTCTAATCTATGCTTTTGCAACTACAGGCACCAAGCAGATCACGCTAACTGTGTATGATATGGATAAGGCATCGAGTACTGTTTCTCATATGATTGAAATTTTACCTACAATAATTATTCCAGTCGAAGATGAAGAAGAGTATGAAGAAACTCCGAGTGCTCCACCTAAAATTATTATTAATGAGTTTCTGAGTGATCCAAATTCCCCTGAGAAAGAATGGATTGAGTTGTATAATGCAGGTTATGAAGATGTATTGCTTGATGGGTTTACTCTCTATGACGGTGTTGGTAAAATCGTGACGGTAACCGGAACTATTGTCTCCGGTGGTTTCAAAGTACTATATCTATCCTCAAGTAAACTAAACCAAACAGGAGATTCGATCATACTTAAAAATATTAATCAGGAAATTATTGATACCGTGGTCTATGGTACAGAAAATGACAATGCTCCCATACCTGGTAAGGCACACACGACTGCACGGGTAAGCGATGGGGAAGATAGTGATAATGATCACATAGATTTTGCATATACGATTACTCCAACTCCGGGTGTGCCAAATAATATTACCCCGAAAGAAGTAATTTCTTCTCCAACTAATTTTTCTCAAAATAATACAACCTTATTAACTCCTGAAATATCAAAACCAACTTTCCCTGAAGGAAGTGTACTCATCAATGAATTTGTATCGATTCCTTCTGATAATCAAGTTGAGTTTGTAGAATTATTGAATATATCGAGTTCTTCTATTTCTCTTGATGGGTGGGTTTTTCAGGATGGGAGTCTTGCGAAGACTATTCTAACGGGGACAATCTTTTCGGGAAAGTTTTTTGTTATTGAAAAACCCAAAGGAAGTCTGAATAATTCTGGAGATGCACTTACACTCACTGATCCGAGTGGTAAGGAAATCAATCGAGTAGTGTATGGAGAATGGAATGAAGAGGGTGGAGTTGCTACAGCTCCTACAAAAGGTACATCACTTATGCGAATTGTGGATACAGATTCGGGTAACTTAGAAGAAGATTTTGTGGTAACTGAAACAATTACCAAGGGGAGTGAAAATATTTTTTTTAAAACAGAAAAAATATCTGCTCGTACCTCTACCCTGATTACCACTTCCTCAATGAGTGTAGAGGAGGTTGGTTTTGGGATTATTGAAAATAGCTTCTCTTCTGAATTTATCCCGGTAATTGTTGAAATATTACCCAATCCTTTGGGGAGTGATACTAAGAATGAGTATATTGAATTATTCAATCCCTATGATCGTGATATTTATTTGGCAGGACTATCACTTGATGATGGAGAGGGCGGATCAAAACCATATTTATTTCCAGAAGACATAATTCTTGCACAAGGTGAATACCGTGCGTTTTATTCAAAAGATACTAAATTATCACTTACTAATTCTGGTGAGAATGTGAGGATTCTTGATCCTGAAGGCTCGGTTCTCTCTGAAGTAGAATATGTATCTTCAAAAGAAGGAAAATCATATACATATGGAGGGGAGATGTGGTTCTGGACTGCAGATCTGAGCCCGGGCAAACAAAATGCATCTCTTCCTGTCGCTGAGGCGGTAAGATCCAAAACAAAAACAATTACTGCTCGACCAAAAATAGAAACAAGCCTTACTGATGTTCGAAATTTTGATGTGGGCACTATAGTTTCTCTTACAGGAACCGTAGTCGTGGAACCAAGTGTTCTGAGCTCACAATATTTCTATATTGCTGGATCTCCTGGACTTCAAATATATTCATATAAAAAAGATTTTCCCGTGCTCGCTCGTGGAGATAAAGTGAAAATTACGGGTGAACTTGCTGAAACATCTGGAGAACTCCGATTGAAAATTGATACCGCGGTTGATATTCAAGTTATTGGTGAGAGCGAACCATACATTCCGCTTGAACTTGCGATTGCGGATATTGATGAGCCATATGAAGGATGGCTTGTTGAGATTAAAGGGGAAGTCACGGGTATTAAAGGTTCATATGTATATCTTGATGATGGAACTGATGAGATACGACTCTATATACGAGGAGGATCAGGAATTGATAAATCTGTTTTCAAAGAAGGAATAAGGGCGCTAGTAACTGGAATTGTGCAGGAAACTAAAAGTGGGTATATGGTTTCTCCTCGGGATCTGAATGACGTTGTAATTGAGGGTGGTGTAAAGGGGGAGAAGGTGGCGAGTGTTTCAAAGGATCCTGCTGATTCTTCAAAAAAAGAAATGTTTTTTGCGATTTTTCTTACCCTTGGGGGTCTTGCGATTGTGCTGGGTATAAAGTTGTATGGGGATAATATTAAAAATATGTTTAAGAAATTGAAAAAATAAATTTGTCCGCATTTTTTGTAACCAAAAAGTACTACAAAAAGTTTCGGGGGTGAAAAAACTCGGTTCACTAAGGACTGCGAGTGATTTTACATTCAGGGCTTAAACAGTTTTCATCCCCGAACCCTTCCCACGGGTGGTTTTTATAATTTTATACAAGAGTAAAAATTTATTTTGTGATATACTTGAGTAAATTTATTTATTTCACATGTCACATAATATATTTTTTGATATTTCAATTGTACTGGGAATTACGGTAACGATCGCGTGTGTTGTTCGGTTTTTGCGACAGCCAATGCTGATTGCATATATTATTGCAGGAATTATTGCAGGACCATTATTCTTGGGGCTTATCGGAGAAAATAATTCTACCTTTGATACATTTGCACAATTTGGGGTAATTCTGCTGCTCTTCATGGTTGGACTTAGCTTGAATATGTCTCATATCAAGACTATTGGTAAGACTGCTGCAATCATAGGAATGCTTCAGATTATTTTTACAGCGGGAGTTGGAACTCTTATTGCTTGGGCATTTCATTTTTCTCTACTTTCTTCTGTTTATCTGGGTATTGCGCTTACCTTTTCGAGTACTATTATTATTGTAAAGTTGCTTACTGATAAAAAAGATACTGAAACGGTGTATGGACGCTACACTCTCGGTCTCATGATCATACAAGATATTGTCGCTATTCTTATCATGGTTGCGTTGACAAGTATCGGAGATGATACTTCAAAATTCCTTCCAAATCTAGGCGGGCTTGCTCTGAAAGGTTTTGCGCTTATTGCATTCGTCTATGTTATGAGCCGGTATGCACTTTCATGGATTCTTGATCAAGTCGCTCGGTCTGCTGAATTTTTATTTATTTTCACATTGTCATGGTGTTTTTGGCTTGCAAGTATTTTACATTATGCAGGATTCTCGCTTGAAATTGGCGCGATCATTGCAGGAATAACACTAGGGTCGTCAAAATATCAGGCAGAGATCGCTAGTCGAGTGAAGCCGCTTCGTGATTTTTTTATCGTTGTATTTTTTATAATTCTAGGTACCCAGATGGTTGTTTCTGATTTCAATACCGTTATTATTCCAAGCATTATTTTTTCTTTGTTTATCTTATTGGGGAAACCATTTATTCTTTATTATGCGTTTCGCATGCGCAAATTCACGAGACGAAACAGTTTTCTTGCGGCGATCACTTCGGCACAGGTGAGTGAATTTGGTTTTATTTTACTTCTTAGTGGAATTACGGTTGGTCAGGTACAGAGTAGTGAACTTCAAGTATTTACCTTGGTTGCATTGGTGACAATTTTTGTTTCCTCATACATGATTACCTATAATGAACAGATATATCGACTCCTCCTTCCCATCTTTAAGTTATTTGGGAAAGATAAGTTCCAACAAAGAGAAGATTTGAAGAAAAATATTGATGCGTGGGTATTTGGTTATCATCGGATTGGGTGGAAGATCGCGCAAGTACTGCAAGAAAAGGAAATTTCATATGCAGTAGTCGATTACAATCCTGAGATGATCAATAAACTCAAGCGGCAGGGGATCACTGCGTATTTTGGCGATGCCGCTGATGTTGAATTTTTGGATAGTTTGGGAATTGAAAATGCAAAAATTATTATCTCAACTATTCCTAGCCTTGATGATCAGATTGCTATGATCTCTCATATCAGACGGAGATCAAAAAAGATTTGTATTATTGGAAATCTGTATGATATGGAGCGTGCAAGAGAAATGTATAAGGCTGGAGCTAGTTTTGTCATGATGCCGCATCTTCTTGGTGGCCAGTGGATCTCTGAAGTACTTCTTAAAAAACCATGGACTAATCGAACTTTCTTACATTTACGCAAAGATCAGGATAGCGAGCTTAAAATGAGACATCGGACTCATGGCGTATAGTGTGATAGGTTTACTTGTGGTCAATTAGACCAAATATCTGAAAAAAGATTGACAACTGAGTAAAAACCACGTAGTATAGACCGTACTTTAATCATGCGGGTATCGTATAACGGCTATTATCTCAGTTTTCCAAACTGATGACGCGGGTTCGACTCCCGCTACCCGCTCAGGAGAAAAATTAGAATAATATCGCGGGGTAGAGCAGCCAGGCAGCTCGTCGGGCCCATAACCCGAAGGTCGGGGGTTCAAATCCCTCCCCCGCAACAAAGGATAGACTACAATTTAAATGCGGTAGTAGCTCAGTTGGTTAGAGCGTCTCCTTGCCAAGGAGAAGGTCGCCAGTTCGAATCTGGTTTACCGCTCAGTGAACTGTTTGACAGTTCACGGGTAGTATGGCAACATATTACTCATACACATGGGATTAGAAAAGTCCCCTACTGTATGGCCAACGCAAAATCCACCTGAAAGGGTGGATTTGTGTTTTCACTCTCTAAAATATGTGCTAAAAGAGTAATTTATATCCGATCAGTAATATCGCGCTATCGGCCAGAAGGTGACATATAAAACTACCTACGAGACTATTGGTTTTGTGATAGATAAGACCAAACACCACACCACCTACGAATACGCAACTACCTAAAATAAGTACACCAGGTAATGGAAAAAATTGTGTAAGTACCACAAGATGGTGG
>CAZMEW010000019.1:0-6754 GCA_964565405.1 uncultured Gammaproteobacteria bacterium | reverse complement strand
CCGGTAAAACCAAGCGCGGATATGAGAATAGAAAAAAATAAGGAATATTTAGTAGTTAAACTTTGAAATATAAACCATCTCCAATAATATTCTTCGAACAGCGCATTAAGTGTACTCAAGCCAAGTGCAAAAATGAGATAGTTATTTATAATTCCCAACTCTTCTGCTTTTTCTTTTAACATTGGAGTTGCAAATGATAGATTCTCTGCCAGAATTCCAGATAGAAGATAGCTTAAACCTAAAATGGCACCCCCAATAACTGTGCCGTAGAGGAAGGAGCATAGATGGTGGGTTTTTTGCGAATTTTTTACCTGAGGAATTTTTTTTAACCACATCACAAAGATGATTGGCCATAGTATCATGAGTATCTTTAATGTGGTGTACACTATTTTTGCAAGTTGTGGATTTTTAATAATAACAAAATAAAATAAACTACCCACCACCTGAAATAGTATTGCTGGTACAATAATCAAAAAGAATCGATAACGATCGATATATTTGATATATGTGAGCATATGCGCGTAATAGACTCTCCAAATGGTCGGAGTGATAGGACTTGAACCTACGACCCTCTGGTCCCAAACCAGATGCTCTAGCCAACTGAGCTACACTCCGTTAGTACACGTGCCGAGAGCCAGGATCGAACTGGCGACACAAGGCTCTTCAGGCCTCTGCTCTACCACTGAGCTACCTCGGCGTAAATAAATTAACAATTAGCAATTAACAATTAACTTTCGATCTTTAATTCTTGTTAATTGCTGTTCGCTAATTGTTAATTCTAATCTGTGGACCAGAGAGGACTCGAACCCCCTACCTCCTCGGTGCAAACGAGGCGCTCTACCAGGTGAGCTACTGGCCCTTATAAGGGCTGATTTACTTTGTTACTACTACTTGTCCGGCGTAGCTTTAGGGAAGCCGGGCTGGCCCGTGTAGGGCAAAATAACGAAGAGAAGTATATCAATCATGATTATAAAAGTCAAGAAGGTAATCTTACATTGACTTTTTGTCTTTTTTCCTATATCCTTTGCCCATTATGAATCAGGGAAAAGGCTACCAATTTCATCACATTGCAACTCATAAAGAGATACTTTCTGCACGCTATGAAATTATTCGAGCCTTGAGAGAGTTTTTTTGGGAAGAGTTGTTTTTGGAAATCGAATCCCCAGCTATTGTAAAGTATCCAGGGCAAGAGCCGAATATTGATGTGGTTTCGGTAGCTTTGCATAACCATGAGAAGCAAGAATTTCAGGGATATCTTCATACCTCCCCCGAATATACGATGAAAAAAATGCTTGCTGCTGGATTTGAAAAAATATTTTATTTGGGTAAAGTATTTCGTGATCACGAGAGCATGCGAGATCTGCATAATCCTGAATTTACGATGGCAGAGTGGTATCGGGTGGGCGCAACACTTGATGATCTTATGAACGATGTTGCATCTGCTTGTAGGTTTGCGGCAGAGCGAGTGATAATACACTATCCCCAATTTGAATCCCATGCTCAAAGATTTTTAACTGAGTCATGGAAGAAAATTACTATGCGAGATCTCTGGCTTGAGATTGTTGGCATTGATTTGGAAAAAATACATACTCGAGAAGATTTTATTACACTTGCTCGCGAGCGAGGTTATGTGGTAGGTAATACTGAACAATATGAAGAAGTTTTTTATCGAATATTTCTTACTGAAATCGAACCAAAACTAGCTTCGATGGGTCTGGTTATGATCTATAATTACCCAGCACCCATGGCATCGCTTTCCCGTCTTACCCCAGATGGGACATATGGACGCCGGATGGAAGCTTATGTTGATGGTGTTGAGCTTACCAATGGATTTGAGGAATTAATTAATGCAGATGAACAACGAGAACGCTTTGCGCGTGAACAACAAGAGCGGAGAGAGTATGGAAAACCAGTTTATCCAATTGATGAAGAATTTATTGAGGCGCTTCGCCATATGCCACCTTCAGCAGGGATTTCTCTCGGTGTTGACCGGTTGGTTATGGCTCTCACCGGTTGCAAAAATATAGAAAGTGTGTTAGTATTGCCCGGTGGAATTATGTTTTAATTGCTTTATATGGCAGATACAACAGATATTAAAAAAGGTGCAGTCATACGACATAATAATAATCTTTTTGTCGTGACCGCATGCCAATTTGTAAATCCTGGTAAAGGACAAGCATTTGTTAAGACTAAACTCAAGTCTATTGATGGCACTAAGGGTACTGAACTTACCTTCAAGAGTGGGGAAAGTGTCGATGTGGTCGAAGTATTCCATGACAATTTGCAGTTTCTCTATCAAAATGGGGAGTTTTATTCTTTTATGAATAAAGATAGTTATGAGACTGTCGACGTGTCAAAAGATATCCTCGGAGATGATGCCGCATATCTCAAGGAAGGTCTCGAGGTTGTTGCCTCTTTTCATGAAGGATCGGTCGTTGCAATTCAGTTGCCAAAGAAAGTGTCATACATGGTAAAATCAGCTCCTCCAGCGGTAAAGGGTGATAGTAGTAGTGGAAACGTAACTAAAGAGGTTGAGCTTGATAATGGACTCAAGATCCAGGCACCTATATTCATTACCGATGGTGAAGAAATTGTAGTAAATACTGAAACCGGAGAATACGGTGGGCGAGCACAAGAATAAATCTAGAAAAATATTTTAAAAAGCACCTAGAAATAGGTGTCTTTTTATAATTTCATTACCCTTTACAATTTTTTATTTTGTGTTATTATAGCGCAGTTTTCCCTTGAAAAGGAAGTGTCCATGTCGCATGATGAATCGAATCTTCCGCCTCGTGTGGAGTCCGGTGTTGTGGTTGAACCTCAACTGAAGATTCTGGTCGAGGCAGGCTTCGCTGGTAGCGTGGATCAGCTCTGCCCGAATGATACTCGTGTTTCTGCACCGTCGGTCCCTCGCATGGAAGGAAAGCGGGGTAAAAAGAGGGGAAGGCGAAGCGCCTGATCAAAAGCTGATCGCGGTTCGTATGGGCGGAGCTGACTCGTTCAGCTCCGCATAAGTCAAAAATACATCACGTTTGTGGTGTTTTTTTGTTTAGATAAATGAAAAGTGGCGTAGAATCAGAATTGTTACAATTAGTTGCATTAATACAATAGTATATAGGGGAATTTGAAATGAATATTTTTTTGTCTTATGACGAAAGGTATTCATGGCGTATAGTGCTGCAGGACTTCCCCCGACGAGTACGAGTATGAGTAATGTTTTTTCTGGAATTCTACTTTTGTTTGTTCTTGAACGAGCTTTATCAAATGCAAATACTAAAATAGTGATTAGATTAATCACTATGAGGTACGCAAATAATAGACGTATCGGACTAATTACTAAAAAAATATTCATGGTTTTGGGGTGGTCTGAATATTGTGATATTTTCGATCCTCATCTGCCAGCTGGATCAATTCCCCGCGGATTTTTTCTGGATAGGGAATTTGTCTAAATACGATAGTGGTTGTTACTGATGAAGTTTTGATCGTAAGATCACCATATTTGAAGAGTGTGCCAAATATTCCGCTCACCTGCGATGTGACGTCTTCAATGCTATGCAATTCGAGCTCTGTCGTGGTTCTATGAAAGAGTCCGTGCTGTTCATTATCAATAATTCGATCATTGGTAACAATCCAGATATCTAGATAGTAGTCGATAAAATGAGCGTAGAGAAATAGATAGGTGGACAGATAATACACGCTTCCTCCAAGCACAAACAGTGGGTAGAGTTGGGTATTGGTCGCGAGATCGGGAAAAGCATTTTTTGCAATTAGATATAGTACAACTGGAATTGCAAAAAGTATGATAAATAAAAAAATAGTCGGGATAAATGTTATGGGGTGACGTCTTAGTACATGCACCACGTGTTCATAACTCTTTTGTTTCATGAAATGAGAAATATGCATAGTACTAGAAATTTCCACCTTCGAATAGTATAAAAGGTTGTCTCCAGTCGATGACTGATACATGTTGCCAGGTGATGTAGAGTGTTATCAGTGTGAGAATAACTGCAATAATGGTCATACTAAAACTGGCAATAGTAAAAATTCCTGCTGAAAAAATGTGATACGCATTGATACATGAGAATATAATGAAGACACACAGAAAAGCGAGATAGATAAAGAGGAAAATGTAGAGGGGGAATTCGATCATAGTAACTTATTGGGGTTTACAATAGCTATCTTTAAATGTTCGTAGCTTTTGATTGTCGCCTTTCTTCCTCGTGGAGTTCTTTCGATCATTCCAATCTGAATCAAATATGGTTCATACACTTGTTCAATAGTTTCCATTTCTTCTGCGACTGCAGCCGCAAGTGTATTGAGTCCTACGGGACCACCTTCGAATAGCGTGATAATCGAAACAAGAATTTTCCGATCTACTTCATCGAGTCCGTAGTGATCGACATTGAGCATTTCCAGCGCACTTCTCGCAATGTCTGCGGAAATTATACCACTATGCTTTACTTCAGCATAATCACGTACACGCTTGAGCAGTCTGTTTGCAACACGAGGGGTTCGTCGTGAACGTTCGGCGATTAGGTTTGTGGCATCGCGGTCGATCTCAACTTCAAGAATTTTTGCATTCCTCGAAACTATTTTTGCAATGTCACTATTTTCATAAAAATTGAGATGAAATACGTGTCCGAATCGATCGCGAAGTGGGGGAGATAATAAATTAAGTTTGGTTGTTGCACCTATTAATGTGAATCGCTCAAGTGGCATGCGAAGCGTGCGTGCTGCGGGACCTTTTCCAATAATAATATCAAGTGCATAGTCTTCCATTGCGCTATACAAGACTTCTTCAACAGATTTATTGATACGATGGATTTCGTCGATAAATAATACATCACCTCTCTTCAAGTTTGAAAGTATTGCTGCAAGATCTCCTACACGTTCAAGTGCTGGACCCGCAGTCACTTTGATATCCACATTCATCTCGCGAGCAATGATGGTCGCAAGCGTGGTTTTTCCAAGACCTGGATTACCATAGAGTAGCACATGCTCGAGCGGCTCTTCTCGTTTTTTTGCAGCTTCAATAGAGATCGCAAGCGGACTTTTGATTTGTTCTTGTCCAATGAAGTCTTCGAGGGATTGTGGACGCAAGGTTACATCAAATTCAACCTCTGGAGTATCCTCGAGGGCTTCGGGCTGGACGAGGCGTTCCTGGGTTTCTCCTTCTTGTGAGAACCAGTCATCTAGTTCATTGGGGGAATCAGTCATATGGGAATAGTGTACCACAGACAAAATGCAAGATACATGGAACTTGACCTATAAATGCATAATATTTGCTAGATTAAGGTAAAATATCGGGTAAAAGTCTTGACAAAAGTGGTAGAGGGGTATATATTTTTTTCTTGTCTTCGGCTCCAGTGTCTGTGTCGTAAGAAAATCCCACTCGTTGGAGATAAATGATGAGTGAGCATCTGTCGTTTTTGGATAGAGAGACAAGTGGTTCATCCCCCGATCGTTTAGTGAATGACCTCAAAGTGAGCGCTCACCAGCGTTTCAAGAAGTCGGTCCCTGAACAGTTCTCCCACGTGCTCGGTGGTTATACGATCACCTTCAGTACGTCTGTGGAAATTTATGGGGTGGTGTTTGTTCCTTTTCTCGGTACGAGTCATGCTTCTGGCACGCTGGTGTTCGGCTGGCTGAGCTTTGAGCGTACCCCTGCCTGATCCTTTTCAGGCGCTGTCGTACCCCCCCTATTTCAACTTGTTGAGTAGGGGGCTTTTTGTATATTTTTAATTAATTACGTGGAGTTACTCACAGTTTTTCCCGCCCTATTTTTTTATTGTGTGGATAAGCCTTTTTTTTGCCTCAACCATGCTCACTTGGTGGGTATTTTTTTATGTGTTATACTATTGTATACTACAATGAAAACACAACAGGTTGTGGTGTAAAATTCTTTACAGCACTATATACAGTAAACCTCCGGATAGAGTATTTCTATTAGAACGGAGGTTTTTTCTCCTAAACTTGCTTCGTATTTGTACGAAAGTTTGGGGCTTAAAGGGGGAAAGATTTTGCGGGTAATTTATTTTTTTCTTCATTATTACTATGGGGCCTACTGATTCCAAATTTGTTCAGGGTGTACGACTCGGACAAGCACAAGATACTCAATTTTTTTATAATGAAAATGGGCTTCGGTTTAAGCGCATGTTTAGTGAAGAAGGAAAAAGTCCCTTTGATTTGATCGAATACGAAAAACGCACCTCAATCATTCGTGAACCAGACGGAACCGTCGTATTTGAAATGAAAGATATTGAAATTCCCAAACAATGGTCACAAGTGGCAACTGATATTATTGCTCAGAAATATTTTCGAAAAACAGGTGTCCCTCAAATGAATCCTGATGGAAGTCAAAAGAAAAACACGGACGGGTCTCCCATGCTTGGACCCGAAACCTCCGCAAAGCAAACCATCCATCGATTGGCGGGCACCTGGAGATATTGGGGAGAACGCTATGGATATTTTGCAACCCCAAAAGATGCAGAGATCTTTTACGATGAACTCGTCGTCATGCTGCTTCGTCAGATGGCAGCACCCAATTCGCCACAATGGTTTAATACTGGACTACATTGGGCATATAATATCAATAGTGGTGCACAGGGGCACTATTATGTAGATGCTGACACGGGAGTCATGACACGAGCTAAAGACGCGTATTCGCATCCACAACCACATGCCTGCTTTATTCAGTCTGTACGAGATGATTTGGTGGGAGAAGGTGGAATCATGGATCTCTGGACTCGTGAAG
>CAZMEW010000018.1:7157-21803 GCA_964565405.1 uncultured Gammaproteobacteria bacterium | reverse complement strand
GCATCAATACAGAGCCAGTGTTTCTTCTTTTCTTCAAGATACCGCGTTAATAATGCAGTAACCGTACTTTTGCCGCTTCCTCCTTTTGCTACACATGCTATTTTCATAGTAATGATTATCTGAGAAGGCAAAGGGTGTGATTATGCACCCCTTTGCCTCTCATACGTTAGTCGTGGTTATGCTCGCACGAATGTGCTCTTTTCCGCCTCCATAGGAGAATGATTTGTCCTCCCGCTACTCCTGCGAAAGCTAGATGTAAAACCAGGTGGATATCGAGCAATGCCGCGAGAGTACCCAGTATGAATGAGATGAGAAACAGCGCTCTCAACCACCCATGAGTACGCATACCCTGCCACAGCGCCGTGAGTCCTGCGACACACCAGAACGCGATCTCGATCTCCTCGCTGTGCGAGAGGATTCCGAGTGCGGGTATGAGGGGTGCTAGGATCGCTATACCCAGACAGTGGATGAGGCACAGCAGACTCGCGAGCGCACCGATCTTTTCAATCGCAGTCGGCCCTTCCTTCGACATTTCTCCTCCTGTACTGAATTCCCTAATTGCAACTCAGTTTCAATACATACTACTGCAAATCATTTGCAATGTCAAATTACCGTATATTTAAGTACGGTTAAGACTATCTCATTTGTCTCATTTGTCTCATTTTCAACCTCAGTACACCCCGTCCCGAGACGGGTATCCCTTTAGGACTGAGTAGGTGCACGCTGTTCTACACCCCTACCAGGTGACCGCTAGTCACCCTCCACTAAAAAACACCTGATGAAGGTGTTTTTGTGTATTAAAATAAGATTAACTTATACCTTAGAAATTTTTCCTGTCTTTCCATCAATTGTAACCATTTTTCCAATTAGGGATGTATCAATATCTGGTTTTATAACAACCGGAACTTTCCGTTCTCGCGCAATAATTGCAAGATGTGAAAGCATGCCTCCCCGCATAGAACAGATTCCATTTATTCGATCAAAATATTTAGTAAGATCAGGTGATAATGTTTCTACTAATAAAATAATATTTTCTTCTGAAGATTTTTCTATAGAAGAAATATCCATGAGAATTCCCTTTCTACTTCCTTCAGACACACCAACACCTTCTTCATCATTATCTTTAAAATAAATTGAAGTGATTACAGTATCTTTAAATTTAGGAAGGTTACCAAATACTTTTTTCCTTTCTTTAATAACACTAGAATCTACTTGCTTCTTTGCTAGTTCATCAAATGTAATAAAAAGGTAGTCATCTTTAACGAGACTATGCTTCTTTGCTTGTATTTTTAATAATTCCCTCAGTTTTGAAATAAAGACTACAGTAATCCACCTCCCCATTTCACGAATACGTTCACCTTCTCTTGCAGCATTAATTTTACCCTCAAGATATTTCTTCTTTCCGACTGAAATTATGTTTAACCATTGATCGACTACTCCATTTTTCGTGCGGTTTTCTAGCGAACTAATTGAAAATGTAGACGTATCAGAAATATTCAATCCATTCCCTACGAGCTTTGGTAGCTCCCCCTGTAATTTTACATATTGTTCATCTAATTGAGAGCTGCCGCTTAGTACATCTAATACGCTTATTGATTCCTTTTTCAATAATAAAGTGATGTGTCCCAAGGATGTGCTCGCAAATAAATTCGCATTGAATATATCTTGATATGCTTCGGCAAATCTGTCCTTCCATTCCCCAATAGTTGAGATATTTTCTGCTCGTTTTAGATGTTTAGAAAAATTCTCTACAATTAGAAATGATTTAAAATTAAGTGTTGAAAGTTTGAATAGATTTCGTATAGTTCGAATTACTCCTGACTGTAGTTTAAATGTTTGTTTTCCTTTTCGTATGTCCACCGTAAATGATGGTAGTAGGGATTTGATTTCTTTTTGACTATCTATATATAGTGATTTTCCAAGTAAGGTAAAAAACTTAGTATCTATATATTTTATTCCCTGATCTTTGTAAGCTTTTGCAACAGGTCCGTTA
This sequence comes from uncultured Gammaproteobacteria bacterium, assembly GCA_964565405.1. Lineage (GTDB taxonomy): Bacteria > Patescibacteriota > Patescibacteriia > Magasanikbacterales > UBA922 > UBA922. The sequence goes on along the minus strand of CAZMEW010000018.1, from coordinate 19,810 downwards.
TCTTCGTAAATATATTCGAGTAAACTAAGCAACAGAGGACAGGGTATTCCAATAATATCTGTAATATCATTTTTTACATACCGATACTCTATGGCTTGTGGCAAACTTGACTCAAGAGAGATAATCTCTGCATATCGATCACTGCTAATAGTGGTGATTGGGCGAGCCTGCACCACAAACCATTTTCCATCTTTAATACACCATTCAATATCTAATGGATGCCCTGTGGTAGTTTCGAGCGCTTTGAATACTGATTTCATGATCTCCCACTTCGGCAGCTTGATCATCTTTTTTTCCTGCCAATAAGCTTCAATGGTTGTCGGCGTAATTGTACCTGATACCAATAATTCTCCTACTCCTTCATGGTATTCCAATACAAATTGCCTCCCTCCTTCTGGATTCCGAGTAAATAAAACGCCAGATATATCAGGATCAATATATTCTTGAATGATGATTGAAAATAGTGACAAATTTCCGTTCAGATATTTTTCTGCATGTGTCACTACCTCCTGAATTGAAGATGCAATACTTATCTCAGTAATATTAACCTTACTCATGAATTGTCCTGCATGTGATGACTCTTCTGAATCTTCAATAAGCGCATTCGAACGAACAATATATTGTCTGGTCTTGAGAAGTTGTACTACTTCTGTTGCGACAGTATCATACGCATTCTTTTTTACCATTTCCAAAATCTTTTTTGGGGGGATGACTAGAAAAGCTGGAACCCTACACCCATTATTTTGAAGCAAAAGTAATCCCGTTGCTTTTCCTCCCCATTGTTTGTTGGGAATCTTTATTAATTCTTCACTTGCATAACAAAATTCACTCATAATGATTCCGTTCCATCATAGAATGTTCTTCCTAAGAATGTATGCCCTCTTCGTTCAAGTTCAATTCCCACTAATCGAGCATCAAAACAGTCTACATAATTATCACATACGACGATAACTTGGCTTTCTTGCGGTACGATAGAAAGGATTGTATCCATTTCACTTGTTGGTGTATACATAATCCTTAATGGGATACTCCCTACTAATGGCTTATCCTTTGTAGTTGAAGGATCCCGACTGTCTATTAAGACTACCCCCTCTTTTTTCAGATTAATCACTTGCTCTGACGTAAATAATTTTGAATATCTCTCTGCTTCATATACTGCACCAAATGATACCTCTCCTTCCCAACGCCCACCGCTTTCGACCCATCCTTTTGCACCGTCTTTGAGGTAATACGCATCAATGCCTTTCGAGCGAAGGAAGTTCACCACCATGCTTCCCCGGATTCCTGACCAGCAAAAAACATAGATTGGAGTATTTTTTGGTAATTCTGTCCATTGCCCACCTTCATCAAGGTCTGCAAACTTAATATGAGTACTACTTGGATAATGCCCATACTCATATTCTATTTGTTCCCGCGCATCAAGTACAAACGTACTGCTTGTTGACTGTGTAATTTGTGCAAATAATTCATTAGTTATTTCGTGAGTCACTGTAGTGTCTATAGACGTAGTACCATTCCCCAATTCTAAAATATCTGTAGAATCAAGTGTGAGTGGACTACCGTTTTGATCAAGTGTAAGCGTAGTTAAAATTCCATACGCAGTTTCGACTGAACCTTCGACCAAGACCACTCGTACCGAATAATTATATGCGTCCATTTTTTCTACTTTCTCAACCCGAATATTCGTAACACTCGTATATAACCGTGTGAACTCATCGTAGCTGATATGTTTGGTACTCATACCATATGCCGTATTCAAATCTCCTGCAGCTATATATGCATAGTATGAGCGTATAAATTCACTTGCCGCAGTATCTTGTATCTCTTCTAGCCTTTCTTTCTCTTTCATTTTTTCGACATATTCTTCCTGCTGTACTGAAATTTTTTTAGTCACTTCCTCCAATTGTTTATGCTGAAGATATACATCGAGTCCATACGCTACACCCAGGGAAATAGCAAAAATCCCTAAAATGGTAGAAATGATGACAATATATTTATGCGAGATTAATCGACGTATAAATTGAAATGTTACCGTAAAGCCAGTTACAAGAAATGCAAAAATCCAACCAAAAATGGGAACGATCTGTGAAGTAATTTGAACAATAAATTCAGGTGGTGGTACTGCACGTGTGATTCCAGGAATGAAAAACAGCGCAAGCATCAAACAAAAGTACGTCATGAAATTTTTTGTAAATATATACCATATTTTAGCTTAAATTGCTAAACATCGCAATTTATTGGATTATCCGTAACAGTGTCTCATTTGTCTCATTTCTTATAGAAACAGACCCCCGACCGAGAGAGTTCCCCCCTCGTTTCAAAATTACCCCGAAAAAGCCCTTGGTTGACTGTAGTTCAGGTATTCTGGACTGAGGGTGTGCACACTGTAGTACACCCTCCCGGATGACCGCTCTGGTCATCCCAAATTAAAAAACACCCGACGGGTGTTTTTATTCTCAGTATACGGATTATGAAACACGAGCAGAATTAACCAGTGCTATACTTCTACGTGCCCTGATTGATCAGTACTTCTGCACGCTTTGCCAGATCAAATAGAATACCGATTTCGTCAAGAGATAATTTTCTAGGTTTTGTATCTTTAATACAAAACACTCCTACCGGAAACCGACTCATCCTATCATAGAGAGCAAAACCAGCATAAAAACGAATAAAAGGCTTCCCCACCACATATGGATTATCTTTAAACCGTTCATCTCTAAGTGTGTCTTCTACAATAAAAACACTTTCGGTCAATAATGCCCAACTGCAAAATGCGATGTTTCGTGGCCCTTCTCGCACATCGAGGCCTTGGCAGGATTTATACCACTCACGATTCTTATCAAGAATCGAAACTGTAGAAATCGGTACTTGCAACTTATCCGTTGCTTCTCGTGTCAAAGCATCATAGCGGGGATCTGAATCCGTATCCAAAATCCCTAATCGGTGTACAGCATCCAAACGTTCTTTCTCTTTCTGGTATAGCGGTGTTTTCATATGAGTAAATTAATAATAAAAGTCCATACGATAATATCTTGTATGGACTTCAAAGAGTCTCTGCCTGTATAGATCGAGCCCTACTTTTCAATATTTTTTACATCCTTATCTTTCAACACTTTTTCTATTCCTACAAAAAACCGAACCACACCTTCTGTATCAAGTACGGGCGATATGCACAACTGGGCATGATAATAGGTACCATCTTTTCTTTTGTTTTGTACTATTACTTGGATACCCTTCTTTTCATCTTTTATACAGCGCCACATTTCTTCATAAAACTCCTTACTCATTTGCCCTCCCCATAATTTAGGTGTTTTTCCGATTGCCTCATTGATAGTATATCCAGTAATTGTATTCAATGCCCCATTCACAAAAAGAATGATTCCTTGGGGATCAGTTATTACAATTTGTTCAGTCATTTCCTCAAATATAATATTCAGACTACCGCAGCGTCCACATTTTATTTGGACATCATTATCGACCCCATTGACGGCTAAGAGTTTGTTGCACTTCTTACAACGTATTTGATAGACAGGAGAGATATTATTCGATGCCATACAGCCCATTCATTATTCATTAATTTTGAGCTCTCAGGCTTCTATACTAGAGATAGTATACTTAAAGTCATTATGAAACTCAAGTAGGCTTTGGAGTCTTAAAAAATCTTTAAGATGTTTTATATTGACGTATGATATATAAGCTGCTAATATAATAAGTATCTTATATACTAAGCTCTGCGCTTATGATACAGCGTAAAAAAATAATCGAAGAACTCTTACACAATCTACACGCAATGCGACGAAAAATTATGGTCGGATATATTGAGAAAAAAGGGCTTACGATTACACCCTCCCAGGGTTTCGTATTACGCTTTGTAGCTGAGCATAGTCTGACCAATGTAAAGACAATTGCTCGGGCATTGCAGATTACCAGCAGCGCAGCAACTCAATTGATCGATGGGCTGGTCGAAAATGGTTATCTTATCCGGACTGATAATCACATCGATCGAAGGTCTATTTCATTATCCTTATCACCCAAAGCAAAAAAAATATTTAAGGGGTTCAGGGATCAGGCACTCGAGAAGATGATTGAGGTATTCGATGCACTCAATGATGAGGAACTTGAACAGTACGCTGCTCTTAATAAGAAAATTGTTCAACATATTACTACCAAAACAACAGTATAGTTCTCCCCTCTTATGACTAACAATCAAAAAAAAGATCGTGCAAACCTATTTGGATTACTTACACCATACCGGAAACTGATTATCCCCTTAATATTATTAACTCTTGCAAGTAGTGCACTTACTCTCTGGCTACCTCGATTACTTTCATACGGGATCGATCGCTTTCTCACCCTCGGATCACTTCGCTCAGTTCTATGGGAATTTGGCATTACCGCAGGGATTATTTTTATTCTCACCTATCTACAGAATATTGTTCAAACGTATGCGTCAGAACAAGTGGCGCGAGACTTACGCAATACACTGTCAGAAAAAATCTCCACACACACATTTGCCCAGGTACAAGAAATTACTCCATCGAAATTATTGACCAATCTAACATCTGACATAGATTCAATAAAAAACTTCGTCTCACAAGCAGTAGTCAACGTGGTATCATCTATTTTCCTTATTATTGGAGGAAGTATTTTGCTTATTTCGATCAATTGGAAATTAGGACTTGCGGTATTAGTAGTTTTACCTATTATTGGGGCGACGTTCTTCCTCATACTTGGCAAAGTTCGTGCACTTTTCATGCAGACTCGCGAAGTAATTGACTGGCTCAATAAAGTAATCAACGAAAGTATTATTGGAGCCGCCTTAATCCGAGTTCTACATTCTGAAAATTTGGAGCATACAAAATTTTCTGAAGCTAACACTAAAGCACGGGATGTCGGTGTAAAAATTCTCAAACTATTTTCAGCAATGATCCCGATTATTACCTTTGCCTCGAATCTGGCAGTACTTATCATTCTCGTACTGGGCGGTAAATTCATTATTGGTGGTACGATGACTCTCGGAGATTTTGCATCCTTTAATAGCTACCTCACGATCCTCATTTTCCCCATATTTATTCTTGGTTTTGTGAGTAATATTATGGCCCAAGCTCAAGCATCATATCAGAGAATTTCTACTATACTTTCATCATCTACGCCGACTGCCCATGGAGAACTTACCGAGCCTCTCAAAGGTAGTATACAGATAGAACATGTGAGTTTATTATTCGGGGAAAAAGCTGCACTGAGGGATGTTTCTCTCACCATCCAGTCTGGTACTAATGTTGCGATCATTGGACCCACCGCCGCAGGCAAGACTCAATTACTCAATCTTCTTATCGGATTAATAGAGCCAACCACCGGAGAGGTTAAATATGACAATCGAAATATCAAAGACTACCAGAAAGAAAATCTCTACACACAGATTGGGCTTGTATTCCAAGATAGTATTATCTTTAATATGAGCTTACGTGAAAATATTGCCTTCAACACCCGCGTCACTGAAAATGATCTAGAGAAAGCAATACGTACCGCAGAACTTACGGATTTTATTCATACATTACCCCACGGACTCAATACCATCGTTTCTGAGAGAGGGAGTAGTCTCTCAGGAGGTCAAAAGCAACGAATTATGCTCGCACGCGCTCTTGCGATCAATCCCAAAATTCTTCTTCTTGATGATTTCACTGCCCGTGTCGATACGACTACCGAAAAGAAAATTTTGGATAATATTTCAAAAAATTATCCAGGACTTACCTTGGTCTCAGTTACACAAAAGATCGCCTCAGTCGAAAGCTATGATCAGATTGTTGTATTAATGGAAGGTGAGGTTATCGTAACCGGTACACACGAGCACCTGGTCAACACATCGCCTGAATATGTGCAAATCTATAATTCACAACAAAGTACTAATACGGTATGAACTACGATCTAAACAAACACGATGCAGATCAAAAAAATTCTATCTGGCAAGCTGCAAAAAAATTGTGGCCACTGATTGCTGAGGAAAAAAAGATCATTATCTTGGCATTTATTGCAGTTATCGCGAACTCGATCTTGAACCTCAGTGCTCCCCGATTGATCGCACATACAGTCGATACTTTTATTGTCGAGCACCATTATCATGGAGTCTTGGTATATTCCGGAATCATTCTCATCCTCTATTTACTCGGATTAGTAACCAGTTATGTACAAATCCGTCTGATGGGTGGTGTCGGACAACGTGTCTTATACCGTCTACGGAATCAGATATTCAATAAATTACAGTCGCTTCCTATTGCTTTTTTCAACCAAAATAAAGCAGGAGATCTGATCTCTCGAATCAACAATGATACTGATAAAATCAATCAATTTTTCTCTCAGTCATTGGTTCAATTTTTCGGTAGTATTTTTCTCATGACTGGTGCTGCCCTATTCTTACTTAGTCTCAATATTCGTCTCGGACTTGCGACTCTTTCCCCTGCAGTTGTATTGCTCTTTATTACACTCGCACTTTCAACCTGGGTCAAGAAAAAAAATCTCACTAGCGCTCAAACACTTGGAAGCATGAGTTCAGAAATTCAAGAAAGCTTGAATAATTTCAAGGTTATTATTGCTTTCAACCGTCGCGACTACTTTAAAAAACGCTTTCAGGAAGTAAATAATACCAATTATACCGCTACGATTGAGGCTGGGGTTGCAAACAATACATTCACTCCGATTTATGGTCTTGCGTCTAATATCGGACAACTCATTGTTCTTGCCTATGGTATTTCGCTCATCTCATCAGGACATTTTACAATTGGACTCCTGATCAGTTTCCTCTCATATGCGAATAATTTTTATAATCCTCTTCGACAATTAGCTGCTCTATGGGCAAACTTCCAAACCGCACGCGCAAGCTGGGAGAGAGTTCATGAGATTCTCATCATGGAAAATAATTTACCGGTAGTTGCACATTCCGAGGTACATAATACCGATTCAGTACTTGAATTCAAAAATGTTAACTTTACCTATCCCGATGGTAAAGCAGTACTACATAGTGTTAATCTCAACTTAGAAAAAGGGAAGACCTATGCATTGGTTGGTCCTACTGGTGGAGGGAAGACTACCACGGCCTCTCTCATGGCTCGTCTCTATGACCCAACGACTGGGTATATATTCTTACATGGAAAAGATATTCGTAGTTACTCTGCGGTTGAACGAACTCAAAAAATCGGATTTATTTTACAAGAACCTATCCTCTTTACTGGTTCCGTACGCGATAATATTCTGTACGGCAATGAAAAATTTATATCACTTAGTAATGAAGAGCTTACACAAATTATCCATACATCTGGATTAGATAGATTACTCGAACGCTTTGACCATGGACTCGAGACCAAACTTACCGCGAGTGGAGATGCCGTCAGTCTTGGACAAAAACAACTTATCGCCTTCATACGTGCGGTACTTCGCAATCCCGAAGTATTGATTTTGGACGAAGCCACCGCAAATATCGACACCGTCACCGAACAACTACTTGAGGATATCCTGCGCAATCTCCCCTCCACTACGACCAAAGTTATCATTGCACATCGGCTAAATACGATTCAAAATGCTGATGAAATATTCTTTGTAAATGCGGGCGAAGTAGTCCGTGCAGGTTCTATGGATCATGCAATTGAAATGTTGCTGCACCATGATCGTCAGAGTTAACACGTGATACACAAAAAAACAGCCCTCGGATGAGGACTGTTTTTTTGTTTCATACTACTCCTATAAGCCGAATTTTGTGTCTGGCTAGGCCAGGCGATGATCATTTCTCTAGTCTCACTGTTGCCAGTGAGATCAAAAACGAGCTAACTTTTCGAATCTCGATTACTCGAGAAACGCTGCTCTTTCTTCGGGTAGGGTTTACCATCAATCTGTCTCACGACAGAGGAAGTATAGTAGCATTGATATAGTGCATATGCTGAACCTATCAATACTTCTACACACTTTTCACCTTTGGTCGCGCAGCGATCACCGCGAGTGAGCGAAGTGAATCGAGTGGTCTTTTCATAAAGATCCCTCGACTCGGGTGCACTCGCTCGGGATAATCGCTACGCGATTAGTATAGTCTCTGTGGCACTTTCCCGTCAGAACATTTTACAATGCCTGAGGTGGGTGTTACCCACTACCTCTTTTCTTACCTAAAATATAGATAAGAGAAGTTCGGACTTTCCTCCCCAATTAGATTGGGACGATCATCCAGAGTACTATGAAACAGTAAGATAATATCACAAAAAAACGGTTTTGTCAACCGTTCTCTAGTTAGAACTTTCGCTCTTTTCCAACCACCATATCAATTCTACTCTTTGCCAATCGTATTGTTATTTTTATCTCCTTTGTTTTCTTTCCATCCGCTTCAACCGTAAATGGCTTAGTACTCGAAACCGTCATTTCTTCAAAGGGAAAAATACTTGGTTCTTCAAACTGCTCTTTCTTGAAAAGTCCCACCGAAACTACTGGACGCAGGAATGCTTCGAGTTTGTTATCCTGAGGATGCGCAATATAGCGCTTTCCTTTTCCTGTCCAAACAAACGGTTTCAAATTACATACCACTAATTCCATTTTTCCACTTTTACTCGAGACATTGAATCGTTCATCATATTGAATCGATATGTGGCTCGGTGGAATGTGGAGCTGTGAAATAAAATAGCGATTATTCATCCACCCCACGTCGAGACGCAACCTTCGACGTCGTGCGAGCGTATCACAGGCGTCAAGCCCCAAGGGGATACCTAATACTTCAGCAATGGTATTCTCGGGACCAACGGGTATGAATGCAAACGTGATATCGTACGAAGCAACATATGAGAGAACATGGCCAAATGTCGTATCATTTCCGACGATTACAATAGTTTTTGCGCCACGACGAATTTCTTCCTGAATGAGAAATTCTGATGATGAGTACTGCTGGAGTCGAATAATCTTTCCTGCAATCCCATAATCAGTCAGACGAGTTTCGATAGCTTTAAGCACCGTCTCATACCGCCGGTGCCTTAAAAAGTTGTCATAGAGATAGACGTACATACCACTCGTAGCTTTTGGAAGATTACAGAGGAGCCTATTATTCTACTTCTTCATTAGATTCGGGCATGAGTTCTATTTTTGATTTGGTTCGAGACTGCGCTCGTTTGCGCTCGGGGCGCACATCCTCAATCTCAATATCAGTCATAGTCACCTTGCCATGTACAATTGCCCCTGACTCAATTTCAAGAACTCTGCAATAGATATCTCCAAGTACACGCGCACTCTGAGTCAACTGCAATTTTTCTTCGACTCGCATATTACCTTTTACCTCGCCTGCGACGAGAGCATCGCTTGCCTTTACATTTGCGAGAATTTTAGCACCTTCCTCTACCGTGAGGAGTCTACCTGTCTGAACATTTCCAGATACAGTGCCTTTTACCAAAATATTTCCTTCTGAAGAAAAATCACCTTCCACCACCACAGACGGACCAACGACGGTCTCGATTTCATCCATTTGAGTACGGTTAGTATTCATTGGTTGATTCATAGAAGTCTCTGAAGAATTTTTAAACATAGATATAATGGCACCTTAAATTATAATGAGTAGGTAGTATATACAATTTTACTCTATTTCGCAAGAAATTAGACACCTGGTTGCTTCTCTGGAATCCAAAAACCAAATTCACTCCCTTTGCCAAGACCTTGGCTACGTGCCCACACACGACCATGGTGTGTCTCAATAAACATACGACATACGTAGATTCCAAGTCCGGTACCATTTACATTCGTGCCTTTTACATTCTCTCCACGATAAAATTTCTGGAAAAACTTCGCTTCATCGCTCTTACCAAATCCCATCCCTTGGTCCTTCACGCGTACACTCACCCCCCCATTTTCATCTTCGATCGACACAATAATTTTCTTTCCCTTGCCACTATACTTGATTGCATTATCAGTGTAATTGAAGATTACATTTCTGATTTTTTCAGCATCCATTATTACCTGCATATCTTCATCCGGTTCCTTAAACACTAAGGTGTAGCCGGCCTCTTCTGCACGAGGAGCCAACTCTTTGACTACGTCCTCGGCCAGTTTACATATACTTGATTTTTCATATGTATATTTCGTTCTTCCCTGTTCAATACGAGTGATATCCAAAAATTCATCCACCAACTTCACCAGTCGTTCATTACTTACATCCATATCATGAAGTACACCTAATAATTTTGCACTCGGCTTACCATATGCCCCATCTTCAATAAGTTCAATATACCCTTTGATAATCGAAAGTGGTGTTCGAAGTTGATGAGAAGCGATAGACAAAAATTCAGTCTTCTGTTGATCAAGTTCTTTTAATCTAATATTGGCTTTCTCAAGTGAATGCGCAAGCTCAGTCATTTCCTCGCGGCGCCTCACATCTCGATGTACCCCAAAGACCAACATGATGCCGACAATCGTCGTAAACATGAGCGTGATAATGGTGATAAGTCGCGATACATTATTTTGTTGTAAGAATATAAGAGCAAATTCAGCTAGCCATAGCGCACTTGCCAATACTATTGAACCTGCAACCTTAATACTGAAGGTTTGAAACTTCACAATTGTGTAGCCTAAAAATCCAATGAATATTGGTACCGCAAACAGCCCAATCTGAGCAAAATTCCAATCCTCAGTAAAACTACTTACAATATTGCCCCATGAAAATGCGAGTAAGAAAAATACAATACCGGTAGCGAGTAAAAAGATTTCTTTTCTTCTCTTAGGATCAATCGTTTGGCGATGATTTTTGATCGCTAAAATAATAAGAACTACCGTATAAAATAGTTCAAGAGGGTAGGTATAATAAACTGAGATAAACCCCTCGACACTAAGACAATTATTTAAATCAAAGCCTGGCAGTGCATACCCTGTCGGGATCGCAAGTGCTACAGGCAAATAGGGTATGAGAAACAAAATTTTATGTAATAACTTTACATCCTGTTTTTTTGTTGTTACATAGAATAAATAAAGACCCCCCAAGTACACCAGTGGCTCGACCAGGATTGTCAAAGACCAGGTAAACATGATTGAATCACTGCTATTTGCAGCCCAGAAAATTATACTTTCGAATACCCAAATAAAAAAGAAAAAAAGTGTAAAGAATAATATTTTATTCTGTAGTGCTCTGCGATTTGAGATAAGTACAAATAAACCTACCAGTAATGCTGACCCTAACGCAATAAAATGGGCATAATAGATGACGGGAGGTACATTACTTGAGAATAACCAAAGGTATGGTGTTGGATAATCACAAAAGACAGGAGGTATCATAAATCTTGGCAAAGATCTTGCAAATATTTAGATAATTTAGGTTTGAGTCGAAGTTTTTGCTGATGTGTAAGCATTGAAAATGAAGGGATTTTGTGATTTTTTTTCTTTTCTTTACAGCCACACCAGATGGTCTTTTCAACTGCAACATCAGACCACTCAAATTCAGTCATATAATAACCGAAGGTCACCTCTTCCCCCTTCTTAATGGGCTTCATCACTACCCAATCAGGAAAACCATCAGGACGAGTTCTCACCTTACAATTGGGGGCACAGGAATGGTTCATATATTTTCCGGTCCATTTTTCTGGCACAAAATGATGTTCCAATCCTATCTGTGCAGAGAAATGAGAGGTTTGATGATCAATTATTTTTCCAATCCCTTTTACAATTACCTCTCCAGGTTTAAAATCTCTAAGTGCAAAATAAGCTTTACCATACCCTTTTGGACTATCGCCAGAAGAAATATTGAGTTTGTTATATTTAACAATACTGCCGCGCGTTTCGTGCATATTTATATTGATTATACTTATTTTTTATTCTTATTATTTTTTCTTGGTAACCACAGTGCAATGGTGATAATCAGATTAATCACCACCAAATAAACTGGATAACTCGCTATTGCGAACGTCCATGGTTTAACCGCGAATAAATTTACAATATTTGATGAACTCTCAAGTGCCCATGCATTACGATCTTCGCCTACAGGATCAACAATTGATTTTTTAATTGTGGGAATTAACGCAAATAGATCAACAACTAAATTTGCGACCAATGACACAAGTGCTGAGTTGAAAATCCACCATAATAAAAGACTGATTACAACACCTGCAATACACCAACGATCAAGCGGGTCCCAGCCACCCTCACCGTATTTTATAGAAAATAATGAAATAACTAACGGGCCAACAAAATACGAAAGCGCAATCCACATAGTTTCTCTCGCTCCTGATGCATAATAACTTATTGCAAGCCCAAATCCAATTACAGTAAGCGTCATCCAAGTCATGCGATTTGGTCGACATGTCCCACGTACCATACTTACAGTATATGATAAATATGCAACAAATGACATTACACCCGCGACGACCCCTACTACTTGTTCTAACGTGAAATCTGACATAAAAAATTAACTTCAGAAGATTATTCAGTAGTGTTTTCCTTAAGAGGAATTACATAATAATCATGTCTTATGTAAATTCGATAATACGTCAACACAGTAATTATAAACAAAAAAATAAAAAGATAGGGTTTAACGCTATGACTTGAATTTATTGGAGTTTGATTTTGCTGCATATTGATTTCAGGATGATAGAATTATACCTTTTTTTATAAAAACTTAAAACATTACAAAAAATAGCCTCTATGTCAGGCTA
>CAZMEW010000018.1:0-7147 GCA_964565405.1 uncultured Gammaproteobacteria bacterium | reverse complement strand
CCCAAACATGATAGTCGACATTGAGGCTGAGAGCATACAGTATGGACAGATAGTATAGAGAACACATAATTGTATGTAGACGAGGTATAGGCTTGTTATAAATCCAAATCCTACAATCGCCTGGAGCACATACCAGAGGCGTAAATCTCTCACGAGATGTAAACGAGTGATAATAAGCAAAATAGCGGTATAGTACAACAACCCAAGATACGATAACGGAATTCCCATCACTTTGGAATAAATACTCTCGAGTACGATATTGCAGTTTCCCGGTGACCCCACAATACAATCTACTGATCCTGTACCAAATGCTGCAAGTACATGCTCAATCGACAAATAGGTCGCATCGAGAAACCCAATACTCGCACATACGAGGATGAGCCAAAAAAGCCAAGTGGGTATCCGAGCTTCTCGATAATCAGTGATAAATTGAATAATTTTTGAAGACATACGATTTTACATGTGTTCTACACTTGCTATCCCCAAGAGGTCAAAACCACGTTCCATAGTATGTACTACTTCGGCGATTAGCGCAAGCCTGAACCCTTGTATCGGTTCAGGTGCATTGAGTACTGGACATTCGTGATAAAAATGGTTTCCAGCCTGCGCAAGCTCGAATTGATACTGCGCAAGCCCTGAAGGATCTTTTTTTTCTATTACTTCGTCTATCACCGCTTCGAATTCGCCGAGTTTGGTAATAAGCTCTTTTTCTGCACTTTCAAGGACTGGAGGGATATATGGCTCATGTCCATTTTGAGAGATAGTGCTTTTCCCCAAAATACTCTTGAAGCGTGCCACAATATAGAGGAGATACGGCCCACTATCTCCTGAGGTAGACACCGATTCCTGCATATCAAACACAATATCATTCATGCGCCCAGTCTTCAAAAACGCATATTTCACAGCCCCCATCGAAACTCTATCGATAGTCAACTCTTTTTCTTCCTGCGCTAATTGTGCTTTTACCTCACTTGCCTCCATATGCGCTGCAATATGTTCCTTTACTTCTCCAATCAAATCTTCTGCAGTTACTACATTACCTGTCCTCGAGCTCATCTTCCCCCCCTTAAGAGTGACCCAACCATATGGCAGATGAAACTCTTTTCCAGTACTTTCTGGTAGTGTTGACTCGAGGGCTTTAAAAACCACTTTAAGATAATCCGCTTGTTCAGGCCCGATCACATGATACACCCCGTCAGGATGAAACTCTTCAAACTGCTTCTCAGCAAGTGCAAGATCCTTAGCCTCATAGGTTGGGAGCCCCTTACTATTGAGAAATACGCGATCATGTAGCCCACATTCACTTCCTTTGAATATTACAGCACCCTGACTACTCTCAAAAATCTTTTTCTTTTTACCTGTATTCACGATTTCGATAGCCCGATCAAATACTTCTGACTCAAAATAGTATCGATCAAATTTGGTATCAAGGATCTGGTACATTTTTTCGAGATATTCGAGGCTCCAGTCTCGTGTTTTTTCGTATACCTCTCGAATTGCTTCGTCTTTTTTATAAATCATCTCATTGTAGCCTTTGATTTCTTCCTGCACACTTTCATTTTTTTCAAACTCGGTCGCTCCGAGCGCATAAGCTTTGCTAATAAACTTCACTCGGTCACTGATTCCCTGCGTTTGCACGCTCTTGTATTCATCATGTAACTTTTCAATTCCCCACAGACATTTTGCAATATGCATCCCCACATCCCCCTGATAATTCGTCCGGATTACTCGATACCCTGCGTATTCATGTAGACGTACCAGAGACTCCCCCAGAATGAGATTGCGAAGATGTCCGATATGAAGTGCCTTGTGCGTGTTGGGACATGCGTATTCGATGATAATCGTACCGTTTCCTTGTACTTCTCTTTGTACATGCTTCGAGAGATTCAAAACAATTCGTGCGAGTTCTACATGATTGAGAAAAAAATTAACATATGGACCAAATGCCTCGGAGCGCTCGACCAGTGTATCTTCTGTCTCTGCATTAAATTTTTCTGCAAGTATTTTTGCAGCTGCAGCCGGATTTAGTTTATGTTCTTTTGCATACTGAAAAACAGGAAACGCTACGTCTCCCATTTCTTTTTTTGGCGGAGTAGCGAGGATAATACCTACTTCACCAATACCAATAGCTTCAAGAAGACCCGCAATGTGGTCCCGAACGTATCGAATCATACAATTTTCACAAAAAATCTTTTTCCCTTCTGTACTACATCTCCTGGATTACACACTTCTTCATATGACGTTACTTTTTTGTCATTTATTTTTACTCCACTACCTTCAATCGTCCGTCGTGCGTCACTCGTTCCTGTGGCAAATCCAGCATCTACTAATACAGATATAATATCGTATTTAGATGGTTTCAACTCCTTGATGTCAGTCGGAGTTTCTTTTTTTGCAAATGTACTTACAAAATAGCTTTCGGCTTTTTCAGCCTCTTTTTGTCCATGATAAAAACGGACCAATTCTACACCTAATTTCACTTTGTAATCTCGAGGATTTGCCCCTTTTTTTATTTCTTTGGCATATTCAACAACTGTTTCCATGGGAACTCGAGTCATACAGGTAAAGTAGGAAATAATGAGGTCATCCGGAATACTCATAATTTTCCCAAACATCTCGTTTGGCTCATCAGTCAGATTGACTGTGTTTCCCCAGCTTGAACTCATCTTTCTTCCATCAGTACCTGCTACCAGTGGGTTCATGATGATATCTTGTGGTTGTTGCTTGTATTTTTCCTGCAGTGTTCGACCAGCAAGAAGATTGAAACGCTGATCAGTGCCCCCTAGCTCCACATCTGCTTTCACGACAACCGAATCATATCCCTGCATGAGTGGATACAGTACTTCACGAAGTGATACACGAGTACCGGCATCTAGTCTGCGTCGGATATTATCTCTGGCAATAAATTCTGCAATAGAAAACTGATTTGCTTGTTCGCCTAATTCAGCGTAACTCAGTTTTCCCAGCCACTCACTATTATAGTGAACCTCCGCTTTTTGGATATCAATCACTTTTCCAGCCTGCTCCACATAGCTCTTCATGTTTTTCTTTACTTGATCGCTCGCAAGCATGGGGCGCTCCGCGTCTTTATCAGAGGTATCCCCGATAATTCCAGTAAAATCCCCAACGATAAAGACTACCTGATGTCCCAATTCTTGAAAATCACGCATCTTAAGGAGTGGGATTGATCGACCTAGATGAAGGTTGGAGCTCGTTGGGTCGATTCCCAATTTTATTCGAAGCTTTTCTCCGGATTCTAGGCGTTTTCTCAAATGATTCTTATCAATAACCTCCTCTACTCCACGCGAGAGTAATTCATCTATTTTTTTCTTATCAGTTGAAACTTTCATAATGGGGAAACTATAGCAGTCAAAAAGGGTAAAATCAAGCAAAATAATGGAAATTATTGTACTACCTCACACTTAGTTTTATCAGTTAATTCTGCAAATGTCATAACACCGGTTCGTACACTACCATCAGTAAATTTCCAGGTAGGATACGATTCAATCCCAGCATCATTACATACTTGCGTTTGAGCCTTGCTTGGGGTTGAACATTCAGTATACGGCAGTAATTTTGCAGAATTTCCAAACATCGCCTTCTGCTCCTGGCAGTGAGGGCACCAGAACGCCCCATAAAACATAGCCCCACTTTCCTTGATACATGATGCAAAGGTATCATACTGTCCCGGCTGATTCTTCTTGTATACTGAGAGGCCAATAATACCCGCTAGAATTAATACTCCTGCGACCCACCACACGATACTCTGCTGTCTTTTATCCATATGACTATACTAGAATTAGTAATTTAGGTTATTAATTTTAATTGATTCTTTAGAGCTTCAAGCTTTTGTTTTCCCTCTTCCAATTTCTGCCGCTCTTTCTCGACCACTGATTTTGGTGCATTCTTCATAAATTCATTATTCTGTAATTTTTTCTCAAGCCCTATCACGTAGGGTTCTACCGTTGCAATTTCTTTTTCGATTCGAGCTTTTTCTTTCTTGGTATCAACCGCGCTAGTGAAATCAATCCAGACTTCGACTCCTGATTCTACAAATGAAGTCGTTCCTACAGGCTTTTTACCTTCTGACAGATTTTCAAGACCTGCTAAACGCATAAACACTGGTGCGTACTCTCGCAGCAAGCCCTTATATTTTACCGAACTTACTCCTGCTACTACTTTTTTTCCCGGCTCAATACGATATTCAGTTCTGAGTGCACGTAGTTTGGTAATAATATTTCGCAGAGCACTCTCAATAAATACAATGCCCACCTCTGTTTTCTTACCCAGTTTCACTTCTTCCGGATATTTTTCTACCACCAAAAGTGATTTTTCTCCATATATCTCCTGCCACACCTGCTCGGTCACAAAAGGCATAAAGGGATGCCAAAGTTTGAGTATAGTATTAAGAATATAATTAAGAATTTCGTCTTTATTTCCTTCAATTTTTGCGATCTCAAGGTACCAATCAGCCAAATCTCCCCAGGTAAAATCTCTTAAACCTTCACCTGCAAGTGAAAATTGATATGAGACGAGTAACTTGTTTGATTGATTAATAACGGTATTTAATTTCCACAAAATCCACTCATCCGCAGCAGTATGCGCGTGGGGGTTTTTAATATCTTTTACTGGTTTTGAAATATTCAACAACATGAATCTTGAAATATTCCATAGTTTATTGGTGAAATTTCTAAATCCTGCAATTTTCTCTTCTGATAATTTCATGTCATTACCCGGTGTACCACCAATGAGAAGTGAGAGCCGTGTTGCATCAGTTCCGTATTTCTTGATCATTTCCAGTGGATCAATAATATTACCCAATGACTTGCTCATTTTTCTTCCTTGCTCGTCGCGGACAAGTCCATGCAGGTACACAGTCTTAAATGGTACTTCGCCAAGCGCATACGTACTCATGAGAATCATACGAGCAACCCAGAAGAAAAGAATGTCATACCCAGTTTCAAGCACTGAAGTCGGATGGAATACTTCTAAATCGTTTGATTGTTTTCCATTATTGGCAAATGTGTGAATATCGCACGTCGCTTTTTCTTGAGTTTTACCTATATCATTCGTATATGCATCAGTACCAAATTGCTTCAACACTCCCAGCGTATCCCCATGAGAAACGACGAGTATTTTTTTGCCTGGATATTTTACAATGAGTTCTTGCATGAATTCATGTGTTCTCTTGCGCAGAGACACATAGGATTCCATGCCAAATGGAGTTTTTACCATCCACCCCTTTACACTACGTTCTTTTTGAATCTCAGTTTCAGTATGATGATCAAGTTTTCCAAAACCTACTTCTCTGATTCGCTCATCAAATTCTATAGGGAGTCCCAATTTTTCTGCGAGAATTTCTGCAGTTTGTGCAGTACGCAACACAGGAGATGCGACGATCAATTCAAAATTTTCTTTTTTAATCTTCTTTGCTAGATCAGCGACTTGCTTCCGTCCTTTTTCAGTTAAGTTACTACCTTCAATATCGTCGCTGACGATTTTCTGAACATTATTCTCTGCTTCACCATGTCGAACAAATCCGACTGTGGTGCGAGGCCAGCCAAGCGTAGAAAATGTCCACGAACCTGATGAAAACCAGGTATCGAGTGTATCAACGTCGCGAGTCCATCCTTTTCCTTCTGGAGCTGTTGTACCACAAAAAATCTCTTCACCTTTATACCACACAGGGATCTGATGTCCGTACCAAATCTGGCGACTAATATTCCAGTCACGGAGATTATCAATCCAATGGAAATAGATTTTATCAAAACGTTCTGGAATAATTTTAATATCACCTGTTTTAACGACAGTCTGCATCAATTGTTTCAAAGTTACTTCTTGACCCTTCTTAATATTCTTCAATTTTGAATCTTTGGCCTTGAACTTTTTATTTACATCAATAAACCACTGCGTTTTAGGTAGGGGTTCGACAACATCTCCAAAACGATCAGAAGTTCCTACGTTCTGCATTATATCTTCTGTTTTTTCGAGCAGTCCTTCTTTTTCAAGCCATACGACTACTTTTTTTCGTGCTTCTTCTATTGCAACCCCTGCAAATGCCTTGCCCGCTTTTTCGGTCATTTTACCATCTTCTCCAATTACTTGAATCAACCCAATATCTTTATTTTTTTGATATATCTCAAAATCAGTCTGACTGTGTGCAGGTGTAACTCCCAGAGCTCCCGTACCAAATGAGTCATCAACTCCAGCATCTCCGATTACTTTCAGTTTTAATTTATGCCCAGTCTGACCAAAATTCTTAATTACAAACTCTTTGCCAATATATTTTTTCCATTTTCCTTTTGAATTAACAGCAATCGCTGTGTCCCCCAATTTTGTCTCAGGCCGAGTAGTCGCAATCATGATCGGGCACTCAGGACCATATGTGAAGTAATACAATTTTCCTGGTCGCTCAACATAGACGAGTTCATCATCGCTGCAGGTAGACTGTCCCTTGACTGACCAATTGATTACGCGATACCCGCGATAGATAAGTCCATCGTCATACATCATCTTGAAGAGTGCATTGACTGCCCGATTACGCGGCTCATCAAGTGTATAGGCTTCGCGTGACCAATCAAGAGATGCTCCCATCTTCTTCGCTTGATTTACAATCGTATCATGAGAATCTTTGGCAAACTTTTCAACTTCCCTTAAAAATTTTTCACGACCAAGTTCTGTTTTTGGTTTTTTCATCCCCTTTTCAATCAACATCTTTTCTACTTTTGATTCAGTTGCGACAGCCGCATGATCGGTTCCTGGAATCCAGAGCGTCCGATCCCCCTTCATCCGATGATACCGCGTCATCACATCTTGTACCGCAAGCATGACTGCGTGCCCCATATGGAGAGTACCTGTCACATTGGGTGGTGGGAGGACAATACTAAAGCTTTCGTGTTTCTTCCTCTTTTTCCCCCACTCTAAAATCTTCTCTGGCGCAAAAAAACCGCTTTCAAGCGAGCGTTTGTATATAGCGTCTTCATATTGTCTTGGTTCGTAAGCCTTGGGTAATTCGTTCTCTTTCATAGAGGTTCCAGTATACCTAAAATTCTATCCTAAAGTAGCACCTTTAGCAAGAATTAGCCCAAAAATTGTCAAATTATCGATATTTTTTGGTTCAAAAATGCCCAAAAACCGCACTGTTGAC
>CAZMEW010000017.1:17777-22265 GCA_964565405.1 uncultured Gammaproteobacteria bacterium | reverse complement strand
ATTTGAAACATTTTCTAAAGCTCATAAACATATTGAAAAGGAAGTAACGACTATTGAGTGGAGTGAGGCAGAAGCACAAACGCAAGGATATCCGCATTTTATGATCAAAGAAATTTTTGATCAGCCGACGGTATTTGAAGATGCTATTCGTGGTCGATACGATCTGAATGAAGGGACTGCACGATTGGGCGGACTCAATATGACTGAAGCTCAAATGCGAAGTATTAAGCGGATTATTCTTATTGCATGCGGTACGGCATCATATGCTGGAATGGCTGGTAAATACGCATTTGAGCGGCTTGCGGGAATTCCCACTGAAGTCGATGTGGCAAGTGAATTTCGGTATCGAGATCCGATCATTGATCATGAGACATTGGTATTCGGAATTTCACAATCTGGAGAAACTGCAGATACTCTTGCAGCACTTCGTGAAGCAAAACGAAAAGGTGCCTTTGTACGTGGAATTGTAAATGTAGTTGGATCAACTATTGCCCGGGAAACAGATGGTGGCACCTATATCCATGCAGGACCTGAACTTGCAGTTGCATCTACGAAGGCATACACGAATATGGTTGCAATTCTCACTCTATACGCGCTCCAATTTGGTCGCCTCAAACGACTCACCCCAGCCACAGGACAGAGAGTATTGAAAGCATTACTTGAAGTACCTCGCAAAATGAATACTGTTCTTGAAAATCGAGAGAAAATTAAGGAAATTGCATTGTCATATAAAGATTACCATAATATGTATTTTTTGGGACGAGGAGTGAATTATCCGATTGCACTTGAAGGATCACTTAAGCTCAAAGAAATTGCGTATATTCATAGTGAGGGATATCAGGGCGGAGAAATGAAACATGGCCCGATTGCGCTTCTTTCAAAAGATTTTCCCGTTCTTGCGATCATGACCAAGGATCAACTGTATGAAAAAATGAGAAGCAATGTAGAAGAGGTTCGTGCTCGTGGAGCTCGTCTACTTATCATTGCAACTGAGGGAGACGAATCTGCGAAAGCACTTGCTGACGATGTGATTTATGTTCCTGAAACTATGGAATTATTGCAGCCTCTTATAAATACGTTGCCACTTCAGATTTTTGCATATGAGATTGCAGTGGCCCTTGGTCGTGATGTAGATCGGCCGAGGAATTTGGCAAAATCAGTTACCGTAGAATAACGGGTATGAAATATTCTGCAGTTATTTTTGATTTTGAAGGAACGATTGTGCATGGTGACAAAGCATATAGTGATGCAAAGAGTCTTATTGTAAAACTAAAAGAAGCAGGAATATTGCTTGGTATTGCATCAAATACTTCAGTTCGTTCGATTCAAGAGCGGTTGGATAAAAATAGTTTGTCTCAGTATTTTGATACCATTGTAGGGATTGATACTGTTGATTTCATAGGGAAACCTGCACCGGATGTGTTTCTACGGGCGGCGGAAAACCTGGGAGTTCTGGCAAAAGATTGTGTGGTGATTGAAGATTCAGAGAGCGGGGCTGAGGGGGCTATTGCAGCTGGGATGTCTGCACTATTAATTAGAGGAGCGAAGCATCCGGGCGCTCTACATGTATGTAAAGATTTAACTGATGAGGAATTGAATCGTATGTTATTTTTTTAATATGGATCAAAAGAAAAAAATAGTAATTCTTGGCGGAGGAAATGGTGGATCAATTTCCATTCGGGCGATGAAACAATTTCCTCAGGAGTATTCGATCTCTGCAATTATTGCCATGAGTGATTCTGGTAGTTCGTCTGGGAAATTGAGACACGAATTAGGAGTGCTACCGCCGGGGGATATATTGCGCGCGATTCTTGCAATGAGTAAATATGAGTACGATTTGCTTAAGCGGATTTTCTATGATACACGCTATTCGGAACATGGAAAATTGCAGGGATTTGGAGTGGGACATTTATTTCTCGCGTTAGTGGAAAAATATAATGGTGGCGTTACTGATGGTATCCGTGCGCTTGCTCAGGCCGTAGATGCGGTGGGTCCTGTGTTTCCAGTGACCCTCGAACAAAGTGATTTGTGTGTGGAATTGTCTGATGGATCGATGGTTAAGGGTGAGCATGAGATTGATCGACCTACCTATGATCGTTCAAAAAAAATTCTACGTGCGTGGCTCGAACCACAACCAGTAATGTATGATCGTGCGGTACGAGAAGTGCGTGAAGCGGATAGTATCATTATCGGACCAGGAAGTTTCTATACCAGTATTATTGCAACTCTTTTGCCTAGTGGAATGAAAGAAGCGCTTGGTCAGAGTAAAGCAAAATTTATTTTTGTATCGGGTAACGCTATTGAGTTGGTCGGGGAGACGGGACCCACTTCTATAAGCGAAATTGTTGAGATGTTACATTCCTATTTACCTCGTCCGGTAGATGTGGTAATTTCCAATATTACCGAGCTTGATCATGGCCAAAAGAAGTATTATGAGGAGAAAGGTTGGGGGAGAATTCTTGTTGATTCTGAAAAAGTATCAGTACCTGTCGTTTCTTCGCCGTTTGAACTACCTCAGGGAGGACTTGATTCTCTGAAATTGGGTAGATTGATTCATGAATTTATAGAGAAACATGTATAATATGCAGGACTATCATCTATCGAATACTGAACACACAGCCATAGGCATACGTATTTCACTTACTAATGCTGCGCAACAGGAAATCGGGCACGCGTATGTATTTTTTATTACCAATGATTTACATGATAAACCGTATGCCCTTCTTGAGAATCTATGTGTGGTTCAAAATGAACGAAGGAAAGGCGTGGGAAATACCCTTCTTACCGAAGTGTTGAAAATTGCGCGAGAACGCGGGTGTTATAAAATTATTGCAACCTCACGAACACAACGTGAAGATGTGCATGCATGGTATGAGCGGAAAGGTTTTGGAAAATTTGGGTATGAATTTAGAATGGATTTAGATTAAGGAACAATAAGCAATAAGAATTATATGTCTGACATTTCACTTGAAATCACTAAACCTTCAAAAGATTATGAGCTTCTTGATAGTGGAGATGGGG
This sequence comes from uncultured Gammaproteobacteria bacterium, assembly GCA_964565405.1. Classification (GTDB taxonomy): domain Bacteria; phylum Patescibacteriota; class Patescibacteriia; order Magasanikbacterales; family UBA922; genus UBA922. The sequence goes on along the minus strand of CAZMEW010000017.1, from coordinate 19,244 downwards.
AAAAGCTCGAGCGATATGGCAATATTGTATTCCGCCGTCCTGATCCACAGGCCCTCTGGATGAAGAGTCTCCATATACAGGAGTGGAATAAGGCGAGTGCATCCTTTAATCGAGATGGAAAGAAGGGTGATTGGAATCTCAAAAAAGGGATGCCTGAGAAATGGCAGATTGAATTTGGAAATTTACAATTATGGATTCGTCCTACTTCTTTTAAACATACCGGTTTGTTTCCCGAACAGCTTCCGAATTGGGATTGGATGCGAGAGAAGATTTTCAAGAGATTAGCATTGGTTGAAGGCACTTCAGAGACGCCTCGCAAGGCGTCTGTACTGAATTTGTTTGGCTATACAGGAGGTGCTTCCCTTGCTGCAGCGCAGGCAGGAGCCTCGGTCGTGCATGTTGATGGATCAAAAGTCGCAATCCAGTGGGGGAAAGATAATGCGAAGGCTTCGAGATTGGAAGAAAAGCCAATACGTTGGATTCTCGATGATGCACGAGTATTTGTAAAGCGAGAAATCAAGCGAGGAAATACGTACGATGGGATTCTCCTTGATCCTCCAGCATTTGGCCATGGACCAAAAAAAGAATTATGGAAAATTGAAGATGATTTACCTGAGTTATTAAAGTTGTGTACGGAAATTTTGTCTGATACACCATTATTTTTCTTGATTAATGGGTATGCATCAGGATATTCGTCGATTGCATATGAAAATAATTTGAAACAGTTATTAGTGGATTTTGGAGGACGTTTTGAAAAAGGGGAGCTCGCAATTGAAGAATCAAAATCAGGGAAATTATTGCCCTGTGGAATATTCTCACGCTGGAGTTCTCTGTAACTTATGAAAGTTTTCTACGAAGACAATCACGTTATTGCTGTATATAAACAATCAGGTGTTCTGGTACAGGGAGACGAATCAGGAGATACTTCCCTCATAGATATGGTAAAGGAATACCTGAAAGAGAAATACAAGAAACCAGGAGCGGTTTTCTTGGGTCTTATTCATCGGCTTGATCGACCAGTATCTGGAATAGTGGTTTTTGGGAAAACGAGTAAGGGTGCCTCGAGACTTTCAGAACAATTTCGAGCACATACGGTGAAGAAAATGTATCATGCGCTAGTGGAGGGTAGGCTAAAAGAAAAACAGGGAATTCTTGTTAATTATTTGAGTAAAGACGAGAACAAAAATTTTGTGACTGTGTATGATACTCCGCATGGTGACGCTAAGAAAGCTGAATTAGCTTATAAGGTTATTGGTTCTAAAGATACGCATACAATAGTTGAGATTGAGCTTAAAACTGGTAGGCCACACCAAATTCGATCTCAGTTTGCATATATTGGGCATCCGCTGGTAGGTGATGTAAAATATGGTGCAAAGGAAAAATATAAGCCAGGAGCGATTGCGTTGTCTGCTGTTGCACTTGAATTTGATCAGCCCGTGGCGGGAGAGCGGATTATTATTTCTGCAG
>CAZMEW010000017.1:14449-17767 GCA_964565405.1 uncultured Gammaproteobacteria bacterium | reverse complement strand
ATTTTAATTAACATATATGAACCTCTACGAATTTGAAGGAAAAGAATTATTTGCCTCGCATGGAATCGCTATTCCAAAGGGTGTAGTGGTCCGTCGAGGTGAAAATTTTGTAGATGCATACATCTCGCTTGGAGTTTCTGAGGTAGTGGTAAAGGCGCAGGTATTATCTGGAAAGCGAGGCAAAAATAGTGGAATCCGTTTTTGTTCCACCTCAGGTGAGGTTGCAAGTGCCTGTGAAGAATTATTTGCAATGCAGGTACGTGGACAATATGTTGCCGCTGTTCGGATTGAAGAAAAAGTATCAATCGCAGAAGAGCACTACCTCTCCATTACCTACAATAGTATTTCAAAACAGCCAATATTGGTGTATTCAAAAAAAGGTGGGGTGGATATAGAAGATGTTTCAGAAGAAAATATCACAAAAATAAATCTAGATATTAGAAAAGAGGTTTTATCCGCCTCTGGCAGGGATATACCGTTTGCCCAGGAATTATGGAATTGTTTTTTACAGGAAGACACGCGTCAGGTTGAAATTAATCCACTAGTGAAAACTACTGACGGGAAATGGATCGCTGCTGATGCAAAAGTCGCACTCGACGACGATGCTTTTTATCGACACGAAACATGGAAGAACTATGAAGCTCGAACTATGATGGGGCGACTTCCAACTGAACGTGAGAAAGAAGTTACTGCGATTGACGCAGGTGAGGATTATTATCGGGGCACTGCGGGGAAATATATTGAAATGGACGGAGATATCGCGATTCTATTTTCTGGCGGCGGAGCAAGTATTGCGAATATGGATGCATTGATTAAGACTGGTCTCAAGCCCGCGAATTACACTGAGTACTCAGGCAATCCTCCTCGAGAAAAAGTCCGTGATTTGGCAAAAATTGTATTATCGAAACCTGGACTTAGAGGACTATGGATTGCGGGTGGTGTAGCTAATTTTACTAATATTAAGGAAACATTTAATGGAATTGTCGATGCACTTGATGAGATGAAACCAACCTATCCAATTGTAGTCCGACGTGCGGGCCCCTCTGAGAAAGAAGGAATGGAAGTTATGCGAGAGTGTGCTCGGAGAAACAATCTTAACATCAAATTTTTTGGAAAAGAAACCAGCATGTCTGAGACTGCTGGTATTCTTGCTGGCATGGTACACTAGATTCTATTTTTCGTTTGGGTATTTCACTTCCACATATACTGCATCTTGGTCTTCTACCTGGAATGTTTTTTTCAAATATTCATGAATCAATTCGGGGTCAAATGGCTTGCATGAGAATACATCAATACATACCTCACCAGGATTGGAGAATGTGTGAATTGATATGTGGGAAAAATCTACTACACAAATTCCGGTTACTCCAGGATTTTCTGGGACTCCTCGGAGTACGTGAGGTCCCGACACAATAGTCATTCCGCACAATTGTGCGATATCTCTCAGTGCCTTGTCCACTAATTCTGTATTTGTCCCCACATCATTTGGGACATGTTCCGCATCAAATATCCAGTGATAACGCTTTGTCAGCATACCTAAAACCAATTAACGTATTATTTTACTCTAGGGTTATATCACAATTTTTGTCTTTTTGCAAGGTTCTACTATGCAAACTTCGTCAAATAGTATAGTATAGTGGTACCAAATTATCTTTTAATTTTTATCCTTTTACCTTATGAAAGGTTGGATTATCGGAGGAGGAATTCTCCTCGTCATCGTAATGTGGCTTGTTGGAACCTATAATTCATTTATCGGTCTAAACGAAGATGTATCGACCGCGTGGGCACAGGTGGAGAATCAGTATCAACGTCGAATGGATCTTATTCCAAATATCGTTTCTACAGTTCAGGGTGCCGCAAATTTTGAAAAATCAACACTTACGGCAGTTATTGAAGCACGAGCAAAAGCAACTCAAGTGACTCTCTCTCCAGAATTAATCAATGATCCGGCTGCATTCCAGCAATTTCAACAGAGCCAAGGAGAGCTTAGTGGGGCATTATCACGATTGCTCGTATCTGTTGAGGCGTATCCAAGTCTTAAAGCCAATGAAAATTTTCTTGCACTTCAGACTGAGCTTGAAGGAACCGAGAACCGTATCTCAACTGAGCGCATGCGGTTTAACGATGTGGTAAAGGCGTATAATGTTCGAGCAAAAGGTTTCCCTGGTGTTTTCTTTGTATCTATTTTTGGTCTTCCAAAGGAACGACAGTTATTTTCTGCAACTGAAGGGGCTGATAAGGCACCTGCAGTACAGTTTAACTTTGGATCATAACATTCGTTACTATGCGACGAATATTGTATGCGATTGCATTCTTAGTGTTTGTATCGCTCGCATGGTATGGGGCCATTCTTGCAGCTCCCAATTATCCCGCTCCTACAGGATTTGTAGTTGATGCTGCACATATTATTGATGATAGTATTGAGACGCGCATTACAGCGCGTCTTAGTGCGCTTGAGGTAACTTCAACCAGTGAAATTGCTGTTGCAACAGTGGCTTCACTTGAGGATCTTAGTATTGAAGAATACGCTACTGGACTCTTTGCATATTGGGGGGTGGGCAAAGCAAAACAAGATAATGGGGTATTGCTTCTTGTTGCTCCAAATGAACGTGAGGTTCGAATTGAAGTGGGATATGGATTAGAAGGAGCACTTACCGACCTTGAATCCTCGCACATTATTGATACCATTCTTATCCCGGCATTTAAGGATAATAAATACGGTGAAGGAATTGATGAAGCTGTTAATGCGATTGTTCAAGCAGTGGAGGGTGAGTATTCTGTCGAGACTGTTACTACAGATGATGGAGTAATGGGTTGGATTGGAGCGTTGTTTATTCTACTAATTGCAGGTTTTATTGGTTTTGTGGTATTTTCGCAAGTAGTGCTAGAACTCTCTCAGTCGAAATCATTTGTCGCGGGTGGTATTGTAGGTGGAGGACTTGGCGCGCTGATGGGTTTGATTGCGGGCAGTGTGTTTATGGGGGGAGTGCTGGGTGCTTTGTTTGGAGCCTTTGTTGATTGGGCTGTATCACGTTCGCCGCAATTCCAAAAGTTAAGAGAAAAAGCTCTGCAAATGAAAAAGGACAGAAAGAATAATTGGCCCCCACGGGGTGGTGGGTCATGGGGTGGAGGATTTGGTGGTGGAGGTGGACGTAGTTCGGGTGGATTTGGAGGATTTGGTGGTGGAATGTCTGGTGGTGGCGGTTCATCAGGGAGATGGTAGCTCTTGGAAAGGTTAGAAATAAAAATGATCCGCCCGCATTGCTATACAAGGCATTGCAGGTAGGAAAAGTTACAAGAAAATACCCATATGGGGAT
>CAZMEW010000017.1:0-14422 GCA_964565405.1 uncultured Gammaproteobacteria bacterium | reverse complement strand
AGGTATTGGTACAAGGAATTACAGGAAAAGAAGGACAGAAAGCTTCAGCTGCAATGCGAGAATATGGGACTAATGTGATTGGTGGCGTTCGACCTGGAAAGGGCGGGGAGAATATTGAGGGGGTTCCTGTTTTTAATAATGTTTCTGAGGCACTCGCTGCACATCCTGACATTTCGGTAACCACAGTATTTGTTCCTCCTTTTGCTGCCAAAGCCGCAATACTTGAAGCTGTTGATGCTGGAATTCCTCAAATTAGCGTGATTGTTGAGCGTATCCCTATTAAGGATACGGCATATTGTCTTTCCGCTGCAAAAGAAAAAAAAATTCGAATTATTGGGCCAAGTTCTCTCGGGTACATTACTCCAGGGGTCGGACGAATTGGCGTTGTCGGTGGCCCCAAAGTTCAGGCTGACGAGATTTTTACTCCCGGCCATGTAGGAATCATTTCTCGATCAGGGGGTATGACTAATGAAGTTTCATGGCAGGTTAGAAAAGCGGGCTTAGGGCAGAGTACCGCGGTACATGTGGGAGGTGATCTGCTTATGGGTACTACCTATGCTGATGTGCTTGAACTGTTTGAAGCAGATGAGCAAACAAAGGCTGTAATTATTTTTGGAGAACATGGCGGTTCATATGAATTTGAAATCGTTGAATTGATCAATAGAAAAGGATATACGAAACCAGTTGCAATCTATATTGGAGGGAAATTCGCAAGTATTTTGCCTGAGGGTATGAATGTTGGGCATGCGGGAGCAATTGTGGAGCGTGGAAAGGGTGTTCTCGAGAAAGAAGCAGCGTTGCAGGGTGTCGGTGTTATGATCGCTGATCGGTATGAACAGCTTGTTGAATTAATTAAGCCTTTTGTATAGCTCGTATGAAATTTAAAACATCTATTACAAAGATCGAAAAGGAAGCTGAAATTATTAGAGGTAAATCTCTTGAATCTTTAGTTAAAAAATATTCTTTTGTTTCAAGTATTTTTCTTTTATTATTTGGCCGGTTGCCTAAAAAAAATGAAGAAGTAATGTGTAATGCGATATTTACTTCAGTGATTGATCATGGTCCGGGTGTCGCAAGTGCAATTACCGCACGCGTATCTGCTTCGGCAGGTAATACAGTGCATTCCTCGCTTGCAGCGGGAATTCTTGGGTTTGGTGAGCGTCATGGGATGGCGGTCGAGGGGGCCATGAAATTTTTTTATGATAATGTGAATAATAAAAATATTGCATTCACGATTAAAGAATTAAAAGATGCAAAAGTAAGAGTACCTGGATTTGGACATAAAGTATTTACTGATCGAGATCCGCGCTCCACAACATTGTTCACTATTGCGAAAAGACAAAAGATTCTAGGGAGGTATAGTGCGTTCGCGCGTGTTGTGGAAAAGGAATTAAACAAAATTTCTTCAAGACCTCTTCCGCTTAACATTGACGGCGCAATTGCTGCCATACTTTGTGATATGAAGATTGACCCGAAGGTGGGAAATATTTTTTTCCTCATCGGACGAATTCCAGGAATTCTTGCTCATATTTATGAGGAAGTTTCTCATGATGTGGGTATACGGAGAATTGAAGAGAACGATATTGAATATATCAACTAAACGTTATACAGTAGTAATGGAGGACCTATGAATAATACTTCGTATACGCATAATCCCCTCGAAGATCGCATTGGTGAGGATTTTCTTGTACCTTCTCAAACTGGAGCAATACTCTGGCAAGAATTAAAAAGGCGAGATTTGAGATATAAATTTAAGCCTCGGACAGAATTGGGCCGTTTTGTGGTAGACTTTTATTGTCCTGAGTTAAAATTAATTATTGAAATTGAAAAAGAAGACAAAGCGGACTGGGAACAGAGGGAAGTATGGCTTGTTACTCACGGATATACCATAATTCAATTTAGTCATGCAGAAGTCGCGCGTGAGCAGAAAAAAGTTGTAGATAAAATATTTTTTGTTTGTCTACATCTCGCTTCTCTTGTGTAAAATTTTTATAACCATGCTTAAGGAGTTAATTTCCTTATTTTATGATTCAGCGCATTCTTGATCTACATTCCCATTCCAGATATTCGCGAGCATGCTCCAAGGATTTGGAATTACCAAAAATCGCTCGGGCTTGTGAAATACGGGGTATTGATATCATGGTGACGAGTGATTTTACCCATCCGAAATGGTTTCAACATATGAAGGATGAGCTTAGTCTTGATACTGAAGGGGTATACAAACTCAAAAATCATAGCAGCAGCACTCGATTTATCATTGGTACGGAAATTGCATCAATTAAAAAGCATGCGAATGAGACACGGCGTATTCATCTGCTCGTCTTTGCGCCTACACTCGAAGTAGCTGAGAGGTTTAATAATACACTCGATGATCGAGGCTTTAATATACACTCTGATGGGCGGCCGATTATTGGGCTTACTTCAAAGCAGATACTTGAATTGATGCTTGAAATTGATCCTCGAATGAAAATGATCCCAGCACATGCATGGACGCCCTGGTTTGGTATTTTTGGCTCCAAGGGGGGGTATGATTCGCTTAATGAAGCGTTTGAAGATTTGTCCCCCCATATTCGTGCCATTGAGACGGGGTTGTCGAGCGACCCGATTATGAACTGGCGGTGGAGTCATCTTGATAACATAACACTTGTTTCAAATTCTGATGCACACAGTCTTGGCAAGCTTGGTCGAGAAGCAAATATATTACAATTTAATTCTCCTACTGAAATTACGTATACTGAAATTATGCGTATTCTTGAAGAAGGGGACCGCAGTAAGTTTGTGCAGACAATTGAATTTTATCCTGAGGAAGGTAAATACCATTATGATGGACACCGGGATTGCAAATTTTTCTGCGCACCAGTCGAGACTAAAAAAAGAAAAGGGATTTGTCCGGTGTGTGGTAAGAACTTAACTATTGGTGTCAATTATCGCGTGGAAGAATTAGCTGATCGCACTATTGACGAAGCTCATGAATATGCGCTTCGTCATAAACGAATACCGTTTCAATCATTGGTACCACTCCCAGAAATTATTGCAGATGTATATCAGGTAGGGGTTTCTACGCAGAAGGTGAACCGTGAGTATAATACGCTAATTGCGAAACTTGGTTCTGAATTTGATATCTTACTTACTACCGAGCTTGAGCAAATCAAAAAAGCCTCCAGTGAAGTGATTGCGGATGCTATCGACCGTGTGAGAAAAGGAAATATTTATATTCGTCCTGGGTATGATGGCGAGTTTGGGGTCGTCCGAGTATTTGAGAGTGGGGAATCGCGTGGGTTTTCGACCCAGGTGAGTCTAGATTTGGAATAGATCGTTACTTATATAAAAAAATCTCCCGAAGAACGGGAGATTTTTATCTCTAGAAAAGACTATCTTTTCTTTGAGGTTTTGCGCTTAGCTTTTCGCTTGGTGGTTTTCTTTGCCTTGCGAGCTGCTGGCTTTCGCTTCTTAGCTACTTTTTTCTTAGCTTTTTTTCTTGCTGGCATACGTATTGTACACCTCCTCTCTAAATTTAGGATATCGTATTTGTAAATGATGATGTGACCATGGTGCACACCAAAGTGTCACAGAAATACGAATGTGCAAAAGTTTTTACATGACAAGCATTGACGTAAAAACTAAGTTGCAAATATAAACGACCTTTGTCACAAGTATACTTTGTTTTTTTATTTTGTTGAATAGTAAATAACTTTTTTTTCTTCCCACCTGTGAATAACTTTTTTACATGAACTTTTTATTTTTTCTAACTTTTTATTTTTTAAATTTAATTTTTTTTATTTTATAAACAAAAAAGAAGCTTTCGCTTCTTTTGTAATAATCTTTTTTATTTATACGATTTCTTTCGCTGGATAAAATTTTTGACGCACCTTGGCAAATTTTTCGATTGCCTTGTCCATCCAATCTTGACCAAAAAAATTCACGTATGAAGGATCATTTCTCCGTTCGGAGATCCAGTGATAGATTGCCTCGACTCCTTCTTTGAGATACACATTTGCAACTGTAGTTTTCATTTGCAATGCTGATTGGCGTGTGTTGTAGAATATGAGACACTGGAGACCCCAGAAATATTTTTTTGAGGTTTTCGAGAGCTCGCATACTAATGCAAGTCTTTCTACGTTCATGATATCTAGCTGATCCGCGTCTTTGAGCACGTGCATCATCAAGCGTTCTTTCTTGGATAATAGGATTTTGGTAAACACTGCTCCAGTGGCAAAAGTTTTTGATAAGATCAGTTTTGTTGCGATCCCACCACTTTGTCTCCAGAATCCGTATCGTATACTGTGTAGGCAAAGCATGAGCGCTGAAACTGCGTCATCAATACATGCCATCCATACAAATGAAGGTTGTTTGGTAAGTACTCGGGCGACATCATGCCACCATGCTGCGAGCTCGATCGCGTGTGTTTCTTCCGGGGAAAGATTGAGTGAAGGTGCGATTTTATTAACATTAGCGACTACGCGTTCTACATGTGAGAGATCATGGATAGGGTCTTTCGAGAGCTTCATGAGCTCGCGAGCTTTATCTATCATGAAGGTATACTTGGAATCAATCATATGCACATAAGTATATACGAAAAATTGTTTTTGCTCAAGACCTTGATTTTGCATTATTTCTTTGTTAGTATGGACTTATTTACTATGGGCCTATAGCTCAGGTGGTTAGAGCACAACGCTTATAACGTTGGGGTCGATGGTTCGAGTCCATCTAGGCCTACTATTTAGAAAATCAAAAGTAAGTATGATCATCGTTCCCGAACAAATAGAAAAACACCGAATTGACGCGTTCCTTACTGAGAATGGATTTGGGACCCGTACGCACATTCAACAATTGATTGATCGCGGGCTTGTGGTTGTAAATGGTATTGTGTGCGTGAAATCTTCGTATCGAGTGAAAAAAGGCGATATGATTGAGGTTGATGATCGTGAGGAGCCTGAAGTTATCACACATACCGAAATTCTAGAATCTGGGGAGCTACTAGAAAAAATACGTGTTATTCATGAAGATACAACATACGTCATAGTAGAAAAGCCTGCTGGTTTGATTGTGCATCCTACTGAGGCAGGAGAAAAAGTAACACTTGCATCATGGGCTGTGTCACATTATCCTGAAATTGCTACCGTAGGCGATTCCGAAGTTCGTCCAGGCATTGTTCATAGGCTCGATAAAGATGCATCAGGGATATTGGTTATTGCTCGCACACAGCAAATGTTTGAGCATTTGAAAACACAATTTAAGAATCGACTAGTAGAAAAGACGTACACGGTTCTTGTGTATGGTTCTATCTCTCTTGATCATGACGTAATTAGTTTTATTATCGATCGCGGACGTGAGGGTAAGATGATCGCACGACCAAACACCACCATGACTCTTCGTAACGTAAAAGAAGATAGGAGTGGAAAAGAAGCTTTGACTGAGTTTGATGTACTCAAGAGATTTGCAAGATACACCTTACTCTCAGTTAGGCTACATACGGGACGTATGCACCAGATCAGAGTACATATGCATGCGTATAATCATTCTGTCGTGGGTGATACTCTGTATGAACATAAACGGAATATTAAAAAAAATAATATTCCCTTGAATCGTTTGTTTCTTCATTCGTCAAAATTGTGTTTTACTACACTTACGGATGAAAAAGTCTGTTATGAAAGTCCGCTTCCAGGTGAACTCGCTATTTATCTTGAGAAATTAAGTTAATTTTTATGAAACATAAGGGTTTGCTGGTAGTTATTTCTTCTCCTTCTGGAGGGGGGAAAGATTCGGTGACCAAGGCTCTTATCAATAAGATTCCCGATTCAATCCGTTGTCTTACGACCACCTCTCGACCACCCAGACCGGGTAATATAGAGGGCGTTGATTATCATTTTGTCTCAGAGAGTGAATTCAAGGACAAAATTTCTCGGGGAGAATTTGTTGAATATAATTATTACGCGGGGAATTACTATGGGACTGAAAAATCGGTACTTGATCAAGCGCTGAGGGAACATGCCGTAGTCTATTCTCAAGTTGAGTTGCATGGCAAACGGTCGTTTGACCGTCTTCATATACCGCACTTGGCAATCTTTCTTATGCCGGAGAATCTAGAAGTTTTGAGAGACCGGATAGTTGCTCGTGGGGGGCTTACGCGTGAGGAAATCGACGAACGTTTAGAGATTGCACGAAAGGAGATTGGGGAAGCAGGAACGTATGATCTGCAGATTGTGAATGAGCAGGGCAAATTTGATGAAACCGTTGAGAATCTTGTTAGTGCTATTACCCATGCACGCCACACGAACTCCGTCTCTTGACAGACAACTCTTCTTGTAGTACATTATTGCCACTACATTATATTATATTCCGACGTTGGCATTCTCTATATATCCAACCTCTCGATTAAGCATTTACCTATGTCAACAGATATCAGACATGAAGTTAAGTCAGGGATGATCGTTAAAGTTCATCAAAAGATTAAAGAATTGAATACTAAAGGTGAGGAAAAAGAACGTATTCAGATTTTTGAAGGAATTGTACTTGCAGTTAAGCATGGCAGTGAGACCGGTGCAACCATTACCGTACGAAAAGTATCAGATGGAGTTGGTGTGGAAAAGATTTTCCCTATTAATTCCCCAGTTGTTGAAAAGATTGAGCTTGTACGCGCAATGCACGTGCGAAAATCAAGACCGTATTTCTTGCGAGACTATAAGAAAAAGTTGAAAGAAGTGAAGACGAAAGAAGAAAGCAAATAAATAAAATCCCTCCTAAAATGGAGGGATTTTTTTGACTATTTTAGTTATGAAGTTTTTGTATGAGCTCTTTGAGTCCATGTGTAGTCATGCATAGACTATTTTTTCTTTTTTGGAGCTTTTTTATCTGAAGCTGCCAGCTCTTTTTTGAGATATTCTGCGGTTAGACTTTCTTTTGCTTTAAGGATTTGGTCTGGAGTTCCTGATGCGACCACACGCCCACCATGTTTCCCTCCACCCGGACCAAGGTCAATAATCCAGTCTGAACATTTGATAATGTCGAGGTTATGCTCGATTACCAATACGGTATTTCCCTTATCTACGAGCTGGTGGAGAACGTGTAAGAGTTTTTTGATATCTTCGAAATGAAGCCCGGTTGAAGGTTCATCAAGAATGTAGATTGTTTTTCCGGTTGAGCGGCGTGATAACTCGGTTGCTAACTTAATACGCTGTGCTTCTCCACCTGAGAGGGTAGTTGCTGGTTGACCGAGTTGTACATATCCTAATCCTACATTTCGAAGTATTTGGAGTTTATCCGTGATCGGTTGCTTGCCTTGGAAGAATTTAAAGGCTTCCTCTACTGTCATTTTGAGGACCTCAGCAATATTTTTTTCTTTATAGTGTATTTCGAGTACGTCTCTCGTATAGCGGGTGCCATGACATTCACTACACTCGACAAACACGTCATTCAAAAAATGCATGGGAATCGTGACGTATCCTTCTCCTCCACACGCTTCACATCGCCCGTCTCCTTTGACGTTAAAGCTAAACGTCCCGGCTTGATATCCTCGCATTTTTGATTCAGGTAACTCAGCATAGAGATCTCGAATCATGGTAAAAATACCGGTATAGGTTACAGGGTTACTTCGAGGAGTTCGACCAATGGGTGTCTGATCGATTGCGATAACTTTATCAATATTTGATAATCCTTTGATATCTTTATGATCGCCTGGTTCATCTTTTGCTCGATAGAATTTTTTCTCGAGCATTTTTCCTAAAATATCCAATATGAGTGTTGATTTTCCGGAACCTGAGACCCCGGTAATACTCACAAACATAGCGAGTGGAATATCAACATCGATATTCTTGAGGTTATTTGCTTTTGCTCCAAGAATTGTGAGTTTTTTTCCACTACCTTTGCGTAATTTTCCGAGCGGTTTTATTTCCTCTGCTCCTGAGAGATATCGTCCAGTTAGGGATTTATCAGATTTGATTACGCGCTCAGGTGTACCTGACGCCATCACCACTCCTCCGTATTCTCCGGCTCCAGGGCCAATATCAATCAGATAATCAGCTGACTGCATAATCGCTTTGTCATGTTCAACTACGATAACCGTGTTCCCAGCATCACGAAGTGAAATGAGAGTATTGATAAGTTTTCCATTATCTTTTGGGTGGAGACCAATAGAAGGTTCATCGAGAATATAAATAAGACCTGATAATCCTGCAGATAGCTGGGTTGAGAGGCGGACTCGCTGTGATTCTCCGCCCGAAAGCGTATTGAGAGAGCGATCGAGAGTAAGGTAGGCAAGACCTACATCGAGCAGATGTTCAATTCTTCTCCTGATTTCAAGTGCGATCGGTTTTGCGATGGACCGTTCTTCGGCAGATAATTTTTTTGCCAGTCCCGAGGTCTGGTTTTCAAGAGATTTGAAAATTTCATATGATTCCTCAAGACTCATCTCAGCCACATCGGCAATTGAGTAATCGCTAATTTTGATATTAAGGCTGTCTTCTTTTAGTCGTTTGGTTTCACATACTGAGCATTGTTTTTCGCGCATGTAGACTTCGATCTCCTTTTTCACATATTCTGATTTGGTTTCGATATAGCGCGCTGTAAGATTGGGGATGACACCTTCATAATTTGTTTTTTTGCCTTTGACGGTGTATTCCTGACCATCTGTTCCATAGAGAATCACATCCATTATTGCTTGAGGTAATTCCTCGATAGGGCGATTGAGTGAGAATTTATGAACCACTGCGACCTCAGTCAGGATTTCCATAAGTCCGGTATTGTTTCCAACGAGTCGGGTCCATGGCTGGATTGCGCCTTCACTGATCGTGAGCTTCTGATTTGGAATGACTAATTCCGGATCCACTTCAAGTGTCTTCCCGAGACCTGTACAGCGTGGACATGCACCATATGGACTGTTGAAGCTAAATGAGCGAGGTTCAATGTGTGAAAATGTTCTCGCACATGTGTTGCAGAGCGGCACTTGTGAAAAAGTGGTTTCTTCTTCACTTTCTGGATTGTAGACAGTTATATACCCATTTGAGAAATCGAGCGCCTTGAGCACATGATTTGCAAAAGATTCTTTCAGGAGATTTTTGAGTTCGCCAACCACAATGTCGACGTCGTACAGGTATGACGGATTGAGTGAGATGGTTGATAATTGTTTTACTGATGTTTCAACCCCATTCAAACGAATTGCAGGATACCCAGTCCGTTCTACACGGTGCTTTAATTCTTTATTGGTAATTGATTCTTGGCGAATAATGGGGGAGAGGAGAATGCTTTCAGGTGATTTCTTGGCGAGTGTCCGCACACGTTCTACAATCACCCCTGGTTTGTATGAGGTAACCGGCGTATTGCAGGTAGGGCACCACTGAACGCCGATCCGTGCGAATAATAGTCGTAAATAGTCGTAAATTTCCGTTGCAGTACCCACGGTTGAGCGTGGGTTTTGGGTAGTGTTTCTCTGATTGATCGCAATCGTTGGGGAGAGGCCGGATATCTCGTCCGCATCGGGCTTGTCCTGCATGTCCATAAATTGCCGTGCGTATGCATTGAGACTTTCAGCATAGCGACGTTGCCCCTCGGCATAGATGGTGTCGAATGCAAGCGAAGATTTTCCTGATCCGGATAATCCTGTGATTACTACGAGTTTATTTTTTGGAATTTCGAGCGAGACATTTTTGAGATTATTTACCCGCGCGTTTACGATTTTGATTGTGTCGTTTTTCATAGTTTCTTTATCTACCTGCATTCATTTGGATTAAGGAAATCTTTATACGCGTTTATTCGATCATTGTCATCATTAATATCTGCGATATATCTCGCATTAATATCAAGAGTAAAACTTTGTTTTAATTCCATCGCAGTGAAAAAATTATCTTTGGGCGCTTGTTTTAGGATGCAATTGTTATCTAAGTCTCCCGCGGCATTGGCTACGTCTCCTAGATCTTTTGCTATATATTTTTTTTCTTGGTTGGCAGGTTTAGTTCTTCCGATAAAATGTCTTTCTCCTGTCTCAACCACGCCGGCTTCATTAAAGACTGGGGCGATGACGAACCCCTTTACACCACCCGAAGATCCTTTACACTCGTTGGTATTTGCATCATCGATTTCTTTGGGATTAAATAGTGCCCAATATGTCTGTGTTTGTTCGGGCAAATCTATTATAGTGGATTGTTCATCACCTACACGTATACTTTCTCCATCTTCACATACCACATATAATATAATCGGTGCCCTTCCTAGTAAGCTATCAGCGTAAGTTATCCAAGGAAATGACCATCCTTGTCTTCCGAGGACCCAGTTTGCAATAATTGCACCAATTTCAGATCCTTCGAGAAGATTGTCGTCCCATTTAGTATTGTATACAGAACCTGCAATACTTACATTATAACATTTACTTCCTTCACCTAATTTGAAATCAGCACATGCTTGTCCTGTGGGGCAGTATGTTCCAGTGCATGTAAGTGCAGCAGTTCCTTGTACAAAATAATCCTGTCCACAATGTGCTGGTGGTGCGTTTGGTGGTGCTGCATTTGCTTGGGTGGTAGTAGGAGAGACCCACGTGATATTACTATTAAATCTTTTTTCCCGTTCTTCTTTTTGAATTTTCTCACTAGTTTTGTTGGCAGGACTTTGGGATATTTTTTCATTAGTTTTAAGTGACTGGCAAGAGGGGGTCGTAGGGATATTAAATGCATTTATCATCCATGCATTAGGAGGGCGTAGGTTCACCAGGTCAGGATTGATGGTATAGAGAATTGTATATGCCGAGGCCAAGATTACCAATCCGATCACTGCTCCGCTAATTTTGTGCTTGGCACTGCTAATTGCTTCTGCATTTCCCCCCGAAATAATCCATTGGACTCCTGCAAAAATCATCACTAATACGGCGAGTAAACTTGCGAGTCCTAGACCATATTTGTAAATAAACGCAACGAATTCCGCAAGGCCGGTAAATTCATTCTGTCCTCCGATTGAGATGTTTATTTTTGCATTGGTTGGTGGAAGACAAAAGCCGATTGGATTTTGTTCTGTCTGATATATGTTTTTGCATAACTCCTTTGCTGTGCCGTCGGTTATAAATCCTTTCTCTAATTCTTCTGGTGTTAAAGCAGAATTTAGTTCTTTACGTGCTCCGATACAGTCGTCTCTGTACCAACATCGCTGATCGACTTGTGCATGAGAAGGATCGGGGAGGAGTAATGCGGCGAACGCGAGCAGGAAAAGTATTTTTTTCATAAAGGCTGATGAAAAAGATTGCTATTTTTGATTCAAAATTTCGAGAATAATTTTTTTCCATTCGTCGAGCGTTGCTACTCCTTCAACAAATTTACCGTTGACGATATAGGTGGGGGTACCCCGTACTCCGAGTACTACTCCATCGGCCAGATCCTGGTCTATTGTTTTTTTGTATTTTTTGTCCCTGTAACACCGATCGAATAGGGCGACATCAATACCGGATGCATTAGCATACGTATAAAGACTCGATTCGTCAAGTTTCGCAGCCTTAAAAGTGTTACTATAGAATTTCCAGAAGCCCCCCTGCTCTGCTGCGCATGCACTTGCTTCAGCCACACTGCGTGCGCTCGGGTGTATCGTGGTTAGTGGAAATTGTTTGAATACCACCTGCATACTCTCTCCGAATGTGTCCATTACTTCATTGAAAATTGGAAAACTTGCCTGACAGTAAGGGCATTCAAAATCGATAAACATAATAACTGTAATTGGAGCTGTAGTTTCGCCAAGGTTAGGATTTCCAGGTCTAATAAACGTCCGGTAATCATTACGATAGGTTGGAACATCAGTATTGGCTGATTTGCTAAATGAGCCGTCGAGAGATTTGGTTATTGTTGCCTGTGTCTCAGGCGATCCGTACTTCAGTTGCCATGTATAGTAGATGAAAAAATAGAGAAATACTGCAATTACAATACTAATAAATATTAATACAGAAAACCCAAGTATTTTAATGCTGCGTGGTGACATAACTAAAAGTCTATAAGTTATGCATACTATAGCATTATTTTTCTATTTTTCCAAGGCTCTCCTATTGTTCAGCGTACTTGACAGTATATAGCTTTATTGGTACACTACGGTTTGCTCAATTGTATGTGTTTTTACTATCTGTTATACTAGATTCATACTGATGTTATGTTGTCACTCATACTTTCAATTGCCCATCTGATTGTTGCTGGACTTCTTGTCTTGGCTATATTGCTTCAGCAAAAAGGTGCAGGGCTTGGTAGCGCTTTCGGAGGAACCGGCGGCGTCTATACCTCCCGTCGAGGTATTGATCGAGTACTATTTAATATTACCATCGCACTCTCTCTCATGTTTTTTGCTATTGCTCTTCTTAATCTGATCTTCTAGTAGTTTTCATGTTTGCAGTGCTTTTTAACTTCTCATATTGGTGTGCCTTTTCCTAACTATACTAAGGCAGTACGAGGAGGAAACGGAAGAAAGAAACCACGACTTTCGCATGATATCGCCTTGCTTTCACGTCTTCGAAGTCGTCGAATTCCTTCTCCTCGTCAACTGTTTCAAATCGGACAAGTATTATCGCTTAAAGAGCGGATCCTATTTTGGACAGCTTTAATTGTTTTTGTCGGGTCACTTGGATTTATTGGAGTTATCCTCGCGAATGATTATCGCGTTTCAGTCCCCAAGGTTGCAGGTATTTATCGTGAAGGACTAATCGGCTCTCCGCAATCCTTTAATCCTTTGTTTTCTTCGATCAATGAAGTTGACCAGGATGTCGTCTTTTTGGTGTACTCTGGGTTGCTTCGATATGATAATACCAGACGATTGGTCCCTGATTTGGCAGTCAAATATGATGTCAGCGCTGACAATAAGACGTATACGTTTGAACTCAAACAGAATGTGGTCTGGCATGATGGTGAACCTTTTACTTCTGAGGATGTAGTCAAAACGTTTGAGCTTATTCAAGATCCTGAGGTTGGGAGTCCTCTTGCCCTTGCGTTTAAGAATGTTGTGGTTGTGGCGACAGATCCCTATACCGTTACCTTTACCCTTACTGAACCATTTGTTTCGTTTCTGCCCAGCCTTACTGTTGGTATCGTGCCTTCGCATATTTGGTCTTCCATACCCACTTCTCAATTCAGACTCGCCCAGAGGAATCTACAGCCCATTGGAACTGGACCCTTCAAATTCAAACGATTGGTAAAAAATTCTGATGGATATATCGAACAGGTGCAACTCGAGCGCTTCCCTGATTTTTATCGAAATCCACCTTATTTGAAAGAAATGGTATTCCAGTTTTTTAGTGATTATGATGGACCTCAAGGACTTGTCTCTGCCCTCCGTGAACAGAAGGTGGATGGTATTTCATTTGTTCCGTATGAATATCGTGAGCGTGTCAAGCGAAAACATATCACACTAAATACACTTCAACTTCCACAATATACTGCATTATTTTTCAACCAAAAAAATGAATTCTTGAAGGATAAACAAGTTCGTGCCGCACTTGCACGTGCAATCGATAAGAACCGTATCGTTGCGGATGTGCTTGATAATGAAGCGCATATTATTTCCAGTCCTCTATTGTCAGGATTCCCTGGATATAGTGAGAATGTAACTACGACTCAGTTTTCTTTTGAAGAGGCAAATAAGGGACTTGATACATATTATAATCGGATTTCTGCTGATGAATATCGATCAATTCTTTTTGAGGCGCGTGTTCTCGAGCGTATTGTTCAGGAAAAGAAAAATGCAGAGACCACTACCGCTACGAGCACTCAAGATCAGCCATCTGTCGCTACGACTAGTACTGCAGTTACTGTAAACGAGGAATTGATTCGTGATACGGTCAATAAAGAATTAGATCTCGAACTTAATGAAGCACAATTGTTCTATCGATACCCAAAAAATGGAAACAAAAAAGACGCGATAGGATTCGAACTTGTAACTGCAGCTACTCCTGAGTATGTGAAGGTTGCTGATATTATTGCAGGATACTTCCAGGAAGTAGGAATCAAGACTAAAGTTCGCTTGGTTGATCCACAGGATATCACACGCGAGGTATTGCGATCTCGAAATTACGATATGCTTCTGTATGGAATTATTGTTGGAAGTGATCCTGATCAATATCCTTTTTGGCACTCCAGTCAGATTAGTTATCCAGGTCTTAATTTATCACAATATTCAAATAAATCGATCGATCAACTCCTTGAAAAGGTTCGCACGACGACTGATACTGCTGAAGTGTCCCAACTATACACTAATTTCGCAAATACGATTATCGCTGACGTTCCCGCAGTTTTCTTGTATACCCCCATCTATACTTACGCATTAACTGATACCATCAAAGGTTTTTCTGTCGATCGGATAGCCAAGCCTTCGGAACGTTTTAGCAACATTATTGAATGGTACACTGATGAGAAAAAGGTCTGGATTTCGAAGAAAAAAACGCAGTAAAAAAGGTTATATCGCCGATGTGGTGAAA
>CAZMEW010000016.1:0-22492 GCA_964565405.1 uncultured Gammaproteobacteria bacterium | reverse complement strand
ATGACCCTGTAGCTCAGCTGGTAGAGCAGTGGCCTTTTAAGCCAATGGTCGTGGGTTCGATCCCCACCGGGGTCACACAAAGAATATCCTCCACTCGGAGGATATTCACATTATGCTCCATGATTCAAAAAATGATCAGTGAGTAGAAATGATAAAAAATTATCATTTTCATCTCCCTGACCATGTAGTGCAATCACAGCATTGTCCGTACGGGAGACGCGACATCGGAGGGAAAACGCCAGAATGACCAACATCATCATGATCACCCCGGAAACAAGTACCATGGGATGTGACGAACATCTCCTCATCACGAGCGAATTCAAAGGAGATGTTCGAAATGCCACGCTCTTCCACGAAGGAGGTCGTGGAATTTCCGGCCTGACCCAGCTCAGTCCCACGGGATGCTTCCACGCTCAGTGGGAGCGGTGCCCAGGAGCCATGCCTGGAGAAGTGGTCTACCACAAAAAAGTACCGCACACCCCGAACAGCGGTCATACGCGGGCAGTCAGCGAAGGGTACTGCTCTGGCTACCACGAGACTATCTGGCGGAGTAGACATTCGCAAGATAGTGACAAACTCTGAATGCCCGGGCGCGGTGCATGATAGTACTCACCCGTACTTTCATCACCGCGCCTAACCCAACTATATCCTTATTTAAGGATTTTTTTTATAAACAAAAACCCCGCCTTTCGCGAAAGACGGGGTAGATTGTCCCCGACGCGTGCGCGATTGCGTGCCCTTGTGGGTACAATCTTTGCGCTACGCGTCGGATGTTGTATGAGTTTCTCAGGCAGACACTCGAGCCCTCTCTTCGCGCGACAGTTGCGCGATAAGGTCGAGCATACGCTGATACTCAGACGGCGCCGGCGGCGGAACATCGTGGATCGTTCCCTTGCGATCGTCACAGAAGAGGACGCCGACGAATAGGTCTGCGATCCTCGGCTCTCCGCCTTGATCGTAGATCTCGATCCCCTCGAAGTGTACCGCACCCGGGATAATATCCGTGCGGATACGATCCACATCCGGCATGAACTTCACCTCACCCACCGTCGTCGTGAGCGTGACCATCGATCCGCACAGCAGCTGCGTGTACACATCGATCCACGTCACATCCGTGTCGAGACGAAAATGAATGATCTTTGCATTCTTAGCCATGAGAGACCTCTCTATCAGAGAATGATGTCCTACTCGATCCCTGAGCCAAACCTGACCCAGCGTCAATTTCATAGAACGAATGAGTATAGCATATTTCATATGTTTTGTCAATGCTTTTATGCTATAATTTGGCTAAAATAAGAGAAAAATTACCATAATTGAAATGGAAAAAGGTTCTGTGGATACCAATTTTTTTGAAGTAGGTCTGGCTTATACAAATCTATGAAATTTTGAGTTGTCATTCGATCATACGTCATAGTAGATCCTTGATTAAGTTCTACCACATAGTCCATTTTTTCAAACTGTATGTTTTCTAGACGAATCGTCGATTGGTTATTCCCTACAATTCCATAATCTTTCCATGTAACTTGTTTAGCATACCCTGTAGTCCACCCAATTTCTGAGTCTATAATCACGATGTTTCCATTTTTTACAACCACAATTCCACCAGTACGTCTTGAATCTAGTATTTTCGAATCACTAATTGAAACACTAGCACCCTCAATCCAGAGCATATATGGTCTGGAAGAGACAAATGGATATGCTGAAATACTTGGTACATAGCCACCGCCGTGCATATTTACATGGGATAAGGCACCCGATGAACCCGGAGAGAAAAATATATATGAAAATGTAGATGATGTAGATGTACCTCCACTTATCACCCCTTCTTCCATATACAGCGATCCATTAATTTTTATTTCTGTGGCATATAGATCACTATGATATATATTGAGCGTCCCACTCGGGGCCACAGTAATAGTACCAAACTGAAACCTTTGATTTTCCTTTAGTGTATACGTACTTGTCACGACTAAGGTAGGGCTGTATGCATGGGAGGGTGTATTATCAGTATAGGTGATATTCTCCCAATGAACGGGCATTTTGTACGCAAAAAACACTACTTTATCGCTTGAATCAAAATCATGTATCACCAATTCTTCAGATATTATTTTTGTATCCCCATCGCTATGTAGTGCTCTTTTTCCATGATGAATTTCGACATCATATAGACTCATTTCTCCACCTTCAGTATACAGCATAGAATCAGGCTTTGAACCTATTGTTCCCTGATCATAACCATATGATATTTCACTCTTATTTATATACACAACACCCCCTTCATTGGAAATCATTTGCGAATGTGCGCACGCTTGACAACTAGCACTAGCCCCATACCTGTTTCCGCCATATGAAATTATACTATTTTCTATATCCAATTTTCCTCCCTGCTTAACCAAAATATTTTGCCAATCCCCTGATCGAGGACTCGAACTTGAGAATATATGCCACCATATCTGGGAAGAGCTTACATGCGCTCGATCATTTTTAGAAGTTACAATTACTTGATGATCTTCATTTCCTAACAAATCAATTTCACCTTCTACTACAATTTGCGCATCATTACTGAGACCCACGAATACTACACCTGCATGAACTATCATTTTTTTATTTTTTCTAATTGTAAATGTTGAAAATATATGTGGATTTTCTTCTTTTGAAAGAGATATATTTCCTTCTGTATCAATCGGATAAAAACCTAGTGCTTCATCTGAAATAAACGCATATCCATTATTCGCCAAGCGTGGGCTTCCAGTTATTTGTCCACATGTACCCGAACTTACCCCATACCGCACCGAATCACTGGTATGCCAACTCGAACTTACCATAAATGAATCACGTTCAAGTGTGTGCGGAAATTCACCTGCATCTCCGCCAAGCCACCCACTATTTTGATTTATTTCATCTATAATTATTCCCCCTTGGTTTTTCAATATCAATGTACCACCCGTATCTTGTATTTCAAGGTTATCCTGCAATACGACATCTGGAGTAATAAATGAAGTAAATGTATTCGGATCAGAAATCAAATAATAGTCTTTTCCTTCAATTATTCCCGAAAGATAAACGGTAGTTGTTATCCCCGCTGCATTACTATCTATACTCCAACCCTCAAGAGAACGCGGTTCATCTGAAGAGTTGTATAGTTCAATCCATTCACGATCCGCGCAAAACTTACTTGATCCAGACCATGCAATTTCATTAAATATAACTTCCCCGCTCACTTTACCACCATCTCCAGTGTCTCCGAATTCATCTGGGATAACTAACTCTTCTGATTGAGCAGATTCCCCGATAGTTACTTCTCTAAGAGATTGTTCCTTATCGCCGTGAGATCTATGACGCACTCCACCAAAAAATCTTGGAATTGACTCAATTACGTCAACAATAGTCTCAACTACCGAACCAACCACGTCTTTCACACCTTGTACAACCCCTTCCAATGGTTTCTTAATTTCTAATACGGATTCATCTTTTTTTTCTTCGACTACTG
This sequence comes from uncultured Gammaproteobacteria bacterium, assembly GCA_964565405.1. Classification (GTDB taxonomy): domain Bacteria; phylum Patescibacteriota; class Patescibacteriia; order Magasanikbacterales; family UBA922; genus UBA922. Next base: position 19,002 of record CAZMEW010000016.1, on the reverse strand, counting down.
AAATATTCAGTATCAACTCTTCGTCTCCAATCTGTTTCCAGGTACCTGTCTCAACAACCATTAATTTTAAAATATAGGATCCTGGTTGAAGTCCTGGTATTGAAAATGTAAATGTCCCGGCATCCCCCGGCTCCACTTCTGCAGTATTCAATAGCGTTGGTCGTAAATTTGTAATCCAGGATGTATGCCTGAATATTTTATTTTGTTCAGCCCCACCCACCACATTAAGAGAAACTTTCTCTTTTTTCCACACGATATTTCCTACATTTTTTGCCGCAACACTAATTTCTGCATCCTCCATGGGTCTCACCGAGACATTATTTATTTCATCAACAAACGAAAGATCCATTATTCCTGTACCATTCTTCGAGTCATCAACCTTTAATTCGCTAATATCTTTATTACCGCCTATTACCAATTCCTTAATCCTATCCACTATTCCTTTTTTATCAGTATTAACATCCTTTTCTCTTACCAGGCCACTTTCCACATACTCCGGTGGTTCAGTCTTCCAGAGATGCTTTGAGCCCATCGCGACATAAGAACTATTTGGAGGATAATATTCCTTGGTTTTGTAAAGATCATAGCTATCGACTCGACCGACTGCATACGCACCACTCGTTACTTCAAAATGAAGATGTACATTATCAGTGCCACTCGATCCACACTGCCCGATATACTCACCCTGTTTGATTTTTACCCACTGTGTATACTCAGTATTACTACGCTCCGAGTCACGGTATCTAGTAATCTTTTCGTTTATTTTATTCAGGTGACCATATAAGGTCGCATACCCATTGTCATGCTTTATAAATACAAAATCTCCATATCCAACTTTTAATATTGCACTCACCTGACGCGAAGACATTGCAAGACCATCGGCAGATGCATAGACAGATTGACCTAATTCACAATCATAATCCATTGCACCGTGAGTAAGATTCCCATTTACTTTCACGGTATAGACCCATCCCTGAAGCACATGCATGTCCGCGGCCAGTGGTAGTAGTAAAAACTTCTCAGTCACGTCATCTGCAAAAGTTATAGTACCCCACGGCTCAAAGATAAAGTTAAAAAATAAAATAATACATACCCAAAAAATCCTCCTTCCCCTCCTTTTCATATTTTGAAACTAAGAATTATCTAATTAACCTGACACTCTGTACATACTCCATAAAACGTCTATCTGTTGGCAAACTAATACCAACAATTTTATTTTCTTTTTTAAAAAAATATTCATATGTTTCGATTTCACCTTCAACTTTTATTTTTATCGCGTCTATTCCACCAATTTTAATATTTTCTCGACTATCATAATACAAAAATCCTATTTCTTTGTGCAATTTTTCGATCCATTCATGAAGTGTTAAATTATTCTCGTTTTCGAAAATACGTATCCCCCCTACCACAAGAGATTTTTCATGTGAACTATAAAATAAAATCATATCCTCTTTTGTTTTTAACAGTATCTCCTGTGGCAATTTCATTTCATATCCCACACGCTCATCCGTTAATATGTTTTCTCTATTTTTCTTTAACACCTTTACACCTTCTTCAATCAGTTCAAATTTCTGTGATTCAAGCGCTACCAAAAAATATATAATGCTACCGATTACACAAACAAAAAACAATCCAATTAAAAACAAGATTGCTGTGCCCCTCCTCATATAGATTTTTATTACACCCTCCTAAACGGTGGGATATTAATCTTCTTTTCTAGATTTCACTTTTCTCCCAGCGATCTTTTCATCTAACTTATCAGACAATTTTCTTACTACAAATTTTTCAAATAACCCTGACGCAATTCCTGAAACTGCACCCAGATGACTCGACATACCGTCCACTTTTTTTCGTATAAATTCTACTGCGGTAGAAATCATCTCCATTTTCTCAAGCGCTGATTCTACGATTCGATTGACATTGCGAAGTGTTCTCCCTGCTTGATACATAAGCCAGCACAAAAATACGGTAAACCAAATGATCGCAAGTGAAAGTACTACATACAATAAGTCACGGCTTGTTTCAAACATAGACAGGCAAACAAAGTTAATAAATACAGTATACCATAATTTTGTAATCCAAAATAAACACACCCGAGAATGGGTGTGTATAAGTGTATATTTTTATACAATTATTGGACTACGCGAACTTCTTTCGAACTTCAATTTTCCTTGTCTGCTCAATACTTATACAAATAAAAACGCCTTCCGATTTGGAGGGCGATTTTCATACTAGTTACGAATTTCAGCTTTGAATTTTTCTTTGAGGATTTTTTCTACTGCTTTGTGTGCCGCATCAATTTCTGCAGTATCAAGTGTTTTTTCTCTTGACTGATAGGTAATGCGATATGCCATACTCTTTTTTCCATGTCCTACATTTTTTCCCTCAAACACATCAAAGAGTGTAATCGATGTAACCAGCGGATCTGCTGCACGCAGTGCAGTATGAATATCACGATGGAGTATGGAGCATTGAACTACAAAAGCAACATCACGGATGACTGTTGGGAATGATGAGAGCGGTCTATAATGAGATACTGGGGTTGTAGTAAACTCGCTTAACTTTGTAAGATTTATTTCTGCATATGCCACCCGCTGTGCCAAACCAAAATCCTTAGCACTCTTCGGATGTATTTCAAAAAAATCTCCAATTTTTTCACCCTTCACCACGAGAGTCGCCTGCCTACTTGGATGTATATACCCATTTGAACTTATCGAAGGCTCTATGGAAATCTGGACACCTACGTTCTTTCCCAATTCATCAATTGAATCACCTATCATAATCGAAGGTTTTGTATCGTCTTTTGAACTGTATGCCAATCCAAGTATCGAATCTTGCCTTGGTAAAAGTTCATCTCCACTTTCAGACACACGTGCGCCCGGCTCGTCTTTCAAATATGTCTTTCCGATTTCATATACTTTTATTTCATCATGTGTGTGTGAATTTCTTTCTACTAATTCGAGAATATTCGGTAATAAACTTCTACGGAGATATGGGCGGTCGCTTGCAATAGGATTATCAAGTTCAATATGGAGTGATGGATCGAGATTGAGTACATTCAATAACTTGGGTGAAACAAATGAATAATTCAATGTTTCAGTAAATCCAAGCATAGTCGAAAGAGTTTGGCGCACTTTCCTCTCGATTATTCTCACTTCATTTCGCTCTGGAGGGGTGATGGTAAATAAGGGCAACGTAGTATCGATGTTTCCATATCCATACATACGTGCGATTTCTTCGATAATATCTTCAGGAATTGAAATATCTTTGGTACCACGCCAACTTGGTACAGTCACTTTGAGTGTTTCCTCATTCTTTTTGCCTGTAAGTACCACTCCAAATCCCAAACTCTCAAGAATCCGAACACATTCCTTGGTAGGCAAATCCATTCCAATTTTTTTATTGATAAATTCCTTGGTTACCAGTATAGGACCCTTGAATACTTCCACTTTCCCTTTCTCCGCAACTCCACTTACCACATGCGCAGTCGGGCAAAGTTCTAACACAAGCTCGACTGCACGCTTAAGTGCATAGACGCAATTATTCGGGTCGAGACTTTTCTCGAATCGTGAAGAAGCATCTGTCCGAAGTCCTAACCTGGTACTAGTTTTTCTAACGAGTGCTGCATTGAAATGCGCTGATTCCAAAATAATTGATGTCGTAGTGTCTGTAATTTCAGAAGATGCTCCGCCCATAACTCCCGCAATCGCGATTGGTTTTTCCATATCTGCAATAACCAACATACCTTCCTCGAGCTGTCTTTCTTTCCCATCAAGGGTGATAATTGTTTCTCCTGCACGCGCACGCCGTACATTAATTTCAAATTTTGAATTTTTATTTTTTAATTTTGAGCCATCAAATGCATGCATGGGTTGACCCAAGTCAAACATGACAAAATTCGTGATATCAACAATATTATTGATTGGTTTGATTCCAATCGCACGAAGACGCTGCTGCAATTTTTCAGGTGATGGACCCACTATAATGCCATCAAGAGCAACTGCAATATACTTCATTGAGTCAGAAGAATTTTCAATTGAAACTTTGATTTTTTTCTGGCTACCCTCTTTTATCTCTGCTACGGTATACGGAGCCCATTTCTTGCGGTATTTTGCAGCAACCTCTCTCGCCATTCCATAATGTCCCCATAGATCAGGACGGTGATTAACCGATTTGTTATCAATCTCAATCACTACGTCATCTAGTCCAAGAGCAACCGCGAGTGGCGTCCCCGCTTTTGCTTTTATTTTTGAAAAATCAACAATTTCCTTCTCATCACTCTTTGGGAACATATCGAGTAGGCCCACCTCATCAGCTCCACAAATCATTCCAAACGATTCGACACCGCGGATGGTTGTTGGCTTGAGTTCTACCAATGCTCCTTCTCCATGCCAGGTGACATGTGATCCTACTTTTGCGAGGATTACTTTCATACCTTCTCGCACATTCGACCCGCCACAGACAATTTGAAGTATTTCAGTTCCTACATCAACTTCACACACTTTAAGTGAGTTGGCATTTTCATGTTTTTTTACTTTTTTAATTACCCCAACCACCATACCATCGAATGCGCGTGCCTTATGATGAATACCCTCAACTTCAACCGTAGAAAGTGTTAGTGCATTACCTAATTCTTCAGCAGTCAACGAATCTGGAAGATCGACGTATTGTTTGAGCCACTTGTATGAAATTAACATAATTATTTTGAAAAACTCAAAGCTAAAAACTCAAAACGCAAAACTATAATTCAAAGCTAAAAACTGTATTAAATTCCTGTTTCAGTTTTGAACTTTGATTTTTGAGCGGAAACATACAATTAGAATTGTTCAAGAAAATCAAGATTTCCGCTATGCAAATGTCTGATATCTTCTATCCCATATTTTTGCATACACAGTCGCATAGAACCTAAGCCGAATGCAAAACCTGTCCACCCCTTAGGATCCAATCCCCCTGCCTCGATCACGCGTGGATGTACCAACCCGCACGGCAAGGTCTCAATCCAGCCACTATGCTTACACGCTCCACAGCCACTACCACCACACACGAGACATTTCATATCAAGCTCAAATCCTGGCTCGACAAAGGGAAAATATCCAGGACGTAACCGCACTTCAACATCTTTGCGAAGCACACCTCTCAATAATTCTTTCATGACCCCAATCAAATTTCCAATTGAAATATTTTTATCAATTACTAACCCTTCCATCTGATAAAATGTGTGTTCATGGCTTGCATCAGTTGCTTCATTCCGAAAACATCTCCCCGAAACCACTGCACGGAGCGGCGCTCCATATTTTTGCATCGCACGAATCTGTACGGGACTCGTGTGGGTACGCATCACCCAGTCTTCATGATCTTTGATAAAAAAAGTATCTTGTGAGTCACGAGCAGGGTGATCACCTGGAATATTGAGAGCATCAAAGTTATAATACTCACTTTCAAGCTCAGGCCCATCCAGTACCATAAAACCCATCGAAGTGAACAAATCTTCAAGTTCAGTATGGGTAATCGTCATGGGGTGCAGATGTCCTGGCTTTTCTTTGTCCAATCGTGGAGCAGTGACATCGAGTGCTTCTGTCTCTCTGATTGCATCCCAGATTTTATCTTCGAATTCTTTTTTCTTCTTCTCAATTCCTCTCTCAATTTCCATTTTTACTTCATTCATTTTTTGTCCTGCGTTTTTTCTCTCGGTGTCTGACAGGTTGGACATCTGTTTTGCAACCACAGTAAATTCTCCTGCTTTTCGACTAAAAAATTTTTCTCGCACACTTTCGAGCACTTCAAGCGATGTTGCATCCGCAATCGCATGCTCTGCTTCTTTTTTAATTTTTTCTAATTTTTCTATCATACACCAACGATTAAAAGAGTTTTGCAATATCTCTCCAGGTAACCACGATAATCAATATCATAAGTAATACAAATCCAATAGTATGCGCCATCTGTTCATACTTCATCGATACTGGTCTACCTTTTATTTTTTCTAAAATAACAAACAAAATACGTCCACCATCAAGGGCTGGTATCGGTAAAATATTGATTGCCGCGAGACTGAGTGAAAGCATCGCTACAACACTTAGCAAATACTGGAATCCTAACTCAGCACTCTGCCCCACTGCCTGTGCAATTCCGACTGGACCTGCCACATCAAAAATAAGTCCATTACCAAGTACGAGATTGGAAATAAGATAATAGAAAGAAACAAATACGGTAATAAGTCCAATACCTGCCCCAACAAATCCTTTGTAAATAGCTATATACCAGGGATAACGAATGATTCCAGCTTCAGCAATGCCCACCCCCAACCGCGCGGTGTCTTCACCTTGGGTTACAACTGGTGTTGCATTGAGTATCTGCTCTTCTCCACTTCGAACCACATGAATTTCAAGTGATTGTCCACCCCGAGATCCGACATATGAAACCAGATCAGCAGCTCCTGTTATTATATACTCATTGATCTGTACGATCTTATCACCCAACTCGAAGCCCGCACTATCAGCCGGTGAATCAGTCTCTATTGACTGTATAACAACGCTTGGCGTTTCTACAATTTGAGCATATTTGTCTAGCTCCTCGTCATGAGACATACCGACTGGTAGTCCAATCATAAATCCAGCGGATAGTACTACTGCTGCAAGGACCACGTTCATGACCACACCCGCAGCAAGTACTGATACTCGTTTCCAAGCTTTATGATGACCGAAACTATCAGATTCATGACCACCTTCTCCATTTTCTCCTTTAATTCGCACAAAACCACCAAGTGGTAACCAATTGACACTCCAGAGCATTCCAGGAAATTCTTTTTGTTGTTCATCCCCTGCAACGGTTTTTTTGAGACTACTTTTACCGCTTCCCCATACCCATACCAACTTTTTGGTATGTGGATCACGATACCACCCGAATGCACGAGGCGGATAACCAAATCCAAATTCATGCACCTTGATCCCGAACTTTTTTGCGGTAAAATAATGACCCCATTCATGCACGACCACGAGAATTCCCAAAATCAAAATAAACAATACGATAGTTACCATAGCTAAAGATGTATTGACCTTAGTCTTAATTTTCACTACACTGTTAATAGATATAAGTATTTCATAGATAAGTCTTTTTTTCAATACTAACTTTTATTTTAGTTTTAACCCTATGTTTCCTATGCCTCCACTTGTCATCGCATTAATTGTCGTTGGTGTTATCGTGCTCTGGGTAATTTTCCTATATAACAGTCTGATTCGCCTAAGAAATCGCACCCAGGAAGGGTGGAGCGACATTGATGTACAGCTCAAACGACGCCATGATCTTATCCCAAACTTAATTGAAAGTGTGAAGGGGTATATGAAACATGAACGCGAGTTACTCGAAAATGTCACCAAATACCGAACCGCTGCAATTTCTGCTCAAAATAGTGGGGATACTAAAGCACTTGCGTCAGCCGAGAGTATGCTCGGAAGTACACTGGGAAAACTGCAAATTGCTGTTGAAGCGTACCCTGACCTCAAAGCCAATACGAATGTTGGGCAATTGATGGATGAACTGTCTGATACCGAAAACAAAATCCAGGCATCACGACGCTTCTACAACAGTATGGTTCGAGATTTCAACACTAAGATTGAATCATTCCCGAATAATATGATTGCGGGACAACTTAAATTTACCAAATTTGAATATTTTGAAATTGAAGACGCGAAGGAGCGAGAGAACGTAAAGGTACAGTTCTAAATTATATAACTCAAAAATCAAAACTTTTATTTTTTAGTTATAGTTTTAAGCTTTGAGTTTTACGTTTTAAGTTTACCCTATGTACTCTCAAATAGATTCAAACAAAAGAAAAACAGCCATCCTCATCACTCTTTTCCTGGCATTCATGTTCTGTTTGGGATTCTTTTTGTTTGTATATCTCGGAAGTTTTGACGTAATGGTATTTGCAATCATTATATCAATTGCCATGACACTTGTTTCGTATTACAAAGGTGACGCGATAGCTCTCCGCTCGACTGGTGCCAAGCTTACCACCAAAGAAGAAAACCCGTACGTCCATCGAATGGTTGAAAACCTTGCTATATCAATTGGCATACCTACTCCAAAAGTCTATGTGATTGATTCTCAAGCTTTAAACGCATTTGCAACAGGACGAGATCCAGAACACGCATCAGTTGCGGTTACAACCGGTATTGTTGCCGCACTTGAAAATGAAGAACTCGAGGGAGTGCTCGCACATGAATTATCACATATAAAAAATTATGATATTCGTGTCATGACGATTGTCATTGTACTGGTCGGTGCGGTATCGCTTATCTCGAATATGTTTTTTCATGGCGGTTTTTTCGGGAGACGAAATTCTGATAATAAAAGTACTGGTGGTGCTCTGGCGATTATCGGAATCATTCTGCTGATCCTCTCCCCACTTATTGCCAAGCTCATACAACTTGCGATTTCTCGTAAACGCGAATATCTTGCTGATGCGTCTGGCGCTCTCATGACTAGATACCCTGAAGGACTCGCCAAAGCGCTCGAAAAAATTCAGCAATCGCCTATTCCCCTGAATACCGCGAACGCTGCGACAGCTCACTTGTTTATTTCGAATCCATTCAAGGGAAAAATGCTTGCAAATGCATTCTCAACTCATCCACCAATCGAAGAGCGAATCAAGCGATTGAGAGAAAACATTACGTAAGCTCCCCGTCATCATATTTCTTAAATTTCCCTAGCCCCCTCACCTATCCTAAAATGACTATTGACAATATAGTCATTTTATAGTATATTCTTTGGTTGCCTGATTTGTTCCTTTAAGCAAGAGGGGTTCATTTGTCCACGCACATCATGACCGAAGCTGAGCTTCAGAAGCTCAAAACCCGCCTGAGCGACAAGCTTGTGGCTGTTTGGTTCTCCTTAACAGACACCTACATGTTGGAGCAGCTCCGTATCTACAAGACGACGATTGAGATCCCGGAGGTGGAGGCTGCTCTCAAACGACTTGAGCTCAGGACCATCGGCGTTTGTGAGCGGTGCGATGAAGCGATCCCATTCAAGCGATTGATGCACCGCCCGGAGACTCGTTTCTGCGTCTCATGCCTTTCCGATTTGGAAAAATCCGACCAGGAGAGAGCATTATGAGTGACTCTAGCGAAGAAGACGTGTGGGGGAGGATCATCTCGGAGGCACTTGCCGAGACGACTTTCTTGCCGCGCCCCGTTGATACCTCTGCACTCAGAGCGATCTGGGTACGGATGCATCAACGAGCCCAGGAAACCCTGGATCCTCAGCTTGCAACACGGTTTGTCGAGTTGACTGAGTCCGAGCAGGACTTGATCACTCGCGACCACTTCCCGTTTGCGGAATTTATCGGCATCGTCCGTTCAGCTCCGTAGACCACACGGCGTTTCCTTTCGGGGAAACGCCTTTCTGTTTTTATTGAGTTTTTTCTTGCCCCCCAATTCCTTTTGGGAATGAAATTGACCGGTACACATATCGCAATGGTATATCATCTTCTAGTTTTTCTTCCTCTGACTCAGTCAATACACTCTCTGGAACTCCAGTACTTGGAAACCGAAATAACACAAATCTAATATCTTCTGGATTCACATCTCCAGAAAATGAACGTATATAGTGAAATCGTTTCGGGTCACGCATATCTTCCGAAGGTTTTTTTACTTGCATCACTTTTGCTTCTGTGTTTGGATGGAATCCATATACAGACACCACATTTTTTCCATGAAATCCTTCAGTAAGTGCAAGATTGAGACCTTCATATGCATCTGTTGCCACATTAGCATCTCCATCGTTCAGTGGCCGTATGTGAATCTGCTCCTGCCCCGTAAGCAGCGCAAGTACTTTCTCAGGATTATCGCGACGCACTATATTTCCTTTATTAAGAAGTTGACTTTCGGCTCCTTCAAATGGCGCCAATGTTACCTCATTTTCATGAGCCCACTTATCCAATGCTGTATAAAAATTCTGAATCGCGATTTCTTTTTCTTCCTTAAATTTTATCTGATCAATCTTACTATACAACCCCTGGAATTTCTGAACTAATGTATTCTTATTTTCTTGTTCAGACGATGTATCAAAGACACCCTCCCCTGAGTGTTCGTGTACATTTTCAGAATTATTTCCATTAAATCCTTCACCTCTTTCAGACATATCATTTTTTAATTAAATAATTCTTTTAGATGAGTAATTCGATCAGGGTAGTCTATATTTTTTTGATACGGATCATACAGGATTCCTTTCATACCAAGTGCCTTTGGCGGCTCAACATCACGATCGAGCTTATCACCCACCATGGTAATTTCTGAATAATCACTCACTCCCAATTTCTCTGCGCATAATTTATATATTTCTGGATTTGGTTTTGCTAATCCAATCTTATATGAAGATAAAACCACATCAAAATATTTTTCTATATCAAATTTTTCAATCAGATCAGTGATTAAATTATTATCATTGGTAATTAACGCGAGTTTACAACCCCGGTTTTTAAGTTCATCCAGAACTTCAATCGCTCCGCTTTCTAAGCGCATCATTTTTTTCCAGGTGTCCCATTTTTTATTAAAAATTTCTATCTGATTTTTAGTTGCAGTAAGATTGAACTTTTTTAAAGCTTCAAGAACACATTTATCTGCTGAACCAAAATCGTTAACACCTACGTAGGCGTTAACAGTCCAATATTCAATTCCTACAAATAATTCATTCAAAGCTTCGGTATAAATCTTCTCCGCACCCTCGCTACCGATTAATGTTCCAAACAAATCAAACATCCAATACTTACTTTGCATATCTAGAGTCTGATCAGCCCTCTTATTTCTTCAACAATTTCCTCCATCTTTTGTTTATTATGCGCTTCCACATTTAGTCGGAGCACTGGCTCAGTATTGCTCTTCCGTATACTAATCCAATACTCAGGATACTCAAATAACACTCCATCGAGTTCACTAATTTGTGCATCTGAAAAACGTTGTCTGATTTTTTGTATTACAGCATCAGTATGTTCAACATGAAAATTAATCTCACCTGAGTGTGCGTATTTTTCAAGTGACTTCCAGAGCTCGCTCAAAGGCGCCTCTGAAGTCGAAAGCGTGAGAAGCGTTAGTAGCAATGAAAAATCTGTTGACTCTACATCATGCGTATCTTGATAGAACAAATGGAGTGAAAGCTCAGCCGCAAACACTGCCTTCTTTTCTTTCATCATACGCTTAATATTCGCATGCCCTACTTTGCATATTTCGGTCGTCGCACCATGCTTCTCCCACACCTCTTTCACACTTCTGCTCATACGGAGATCATAGAACATATGTGCTCCGGGGTGAATTTTCAATACCTCAAGACCGATTAACCCGCCAACAAACGATGCTGGCACAACCTGTCCTAATTCATCCACCAATCCAATACGATCAGCGTCGCCATCGAGCGCAAATCCAAAGTCTGCCTTATTTTCTATCACTTTTTTCTGCAACTCTTTCAATGTCTCAACTTTGAGCGGATTTGCTTCGTGATTTGGGAATGTTCCGTCTGGCTCAAGGTATAGATACTCAACTCCTATAGGAAGCTTTTCTAATAATTTTGGAATTGAAACACTCGCCATTCCGTTTCCTGCATCAACCACGATTTTCATGGGTTTAATTTTTGTTGTATCAACCAAACTCAAAATATACGCCACATACTCATCGACTACATTGTGTTTTGTATATGATCCTTTTTCTTCTTTTATTTCTCTAAAATTTTGCATTACTAATTCTCGAAGTTCTTCCATACCACTTCCCGCACCAAGAGCTAGACCATTTTCATAGGTCATTTTAAACCCATTATACTCTGATGGATTGTGACTTGCGGTTATCATAATGCCCCCCGCATGCGCTCCGTAATGTGCACAGGCAAAATTGAATACAGGTGTCGAGGTCAAGCCAATATCAACCACCGATACGCCCCGCGCCAAAATTCCTTCCACTACTTTTTTAGCAAACGGGATACTCGTTTTGCGCATATCATATCCTACAACCAGCGAACGACCAGATAGGGCTACTCCTTTTTTTTCTAATAAATACGCAAAAGCATGTCCTATGGACCACGCGAGCTCCTCGCTTAGTTCAGTGTCAACCAATCCACGAATATCATATGCTTTGAAGATGTGCGTTGGGTACATATTTTATGAGTTAATTTTGTTTGATTTTACTATCGAATTAGTATATACTACCCTCTATAGAAAATGCAATCTTCTAGCTAATTTTATGGATGCTCAAAAACTACTGGATAATTTTTCCACCCATTTGAAAAATGTCATTGCTCGATCGATTTCCCTTGCTGCACGTCTGGGTAAATCTCAGGTTGAACTACCCCACGTACTCCACGCCCTCTCTGAAGAGGTTGGGAGTATTGGCGGCGAACTCTTAAAAAAATTCTCAATCACCCCTGAGCTTATTGCCGCAAATGCGCACGCTCATTTCGAACAAGACGCACCGCAAATCCAAGGGAATCTATCTTCTGCAGTCCCCAATCTGAATCATGCTTCCCGAGGAGCTCTTGAAAAAGCATTGCTTCGTGCACATGAAGAAGGACACTCCTATATCGGGACAGAGCATTTATTGTTTGGTATATTATCATCAAAAGACAAGCACACACAGGAATTATTTGAGCACCTCTCAGTGAATACGGCTGAACTTCAAACCCAGCTCGATTTGTCTTTTCACAATGCAGATAAATTTACTCAGATGGGAGAAGTGATGGAAATATTTGAAGAAATACAGGGCTCTACTCCCCCATCCACCGAAGAGGATGAAGAAGTAGAAGCCCCTTCTCTTGAAAACCAAAAACCAGAAAATATACCTGCTTCATTTTCCCGCGACCGCAAACAAACTTCTGCAATTGCTTTATTCACCAACAACCTCACCCATCGTCAACATACAGAAAAATTGGACCCAGTTATTGGACGAGAAGATGAGATTGAGCGCATGATTAATATTTTGTCACGACGAACCAAGAATAATCCTATTCTGGTAGGGGAACCCGGTGTTGGAAAAACGGCGATTGTCGAAGGGCTTGCAAAACGAATTGCCGAAGGTACGGTACCTGATATTTTACAGCGAAAAAAAATCCTTTCTCTTGATCTTACGCTCCTTGTTGCGGGAACTATCTATCGTGGCGAATTCGAAGCTCGATTAAAGCAAATTATTGATGAATGCGCGAAAAATCCTAACTACATTCTCTTTATTGACGAACTGCACAATATTATTGGCGCTGGATCAAATCAAGGTACCATGGATGCGGCAAATATATTAAAACCCGCGCTTGCGCGAGGACAGTTGCGATGTATTGGGGCTACTACGTATGATGAATACAAGAAATATATTTCAAGTGACCCAGCACTCGAGAGAAGATTCCAGAAAATCGATGTTGAAGAACCACACAATCTCGAAGTGGTCACTATTCTCAAAGGAATCAGAAAACAATACGAACAGTATCATCACGTGATAATCAGTGACGAAACCATTGAGGAAGCGGTCAAGCTTAGTAATCGTTATATTCACGATAACTTCCAACCCGACAAATCAATTGATTTAATTGATGAGGCTGCAAGTTCAGTCAAGACAAAACAGAAAGCCCCTACGGCGATAGCAAAACTCCATACATTAGAACAAAAACTCGAAGAATACACTGATGAAAAAAATAAAGCTATTGCCGAAGAGCGACTCAAAGATGCCGTAAAAATAAAAGATAAAATTACCGCGCGAGAAAAAAAGATCGCCAGTCTTACCGCAACTTCACAGAAAAAAAACAAGAAACACCTGAGTCTTCGTTTTGAAGTTACACCCGAACATGTGCGCGACGTGCTCAGTAAAAAAATGCATATCAACCGCGATATTCTCAATCAAAATGAATGGGAGCGACTGAAAACACTCCCTGACAGACTCAAAAATCATATTATTGGACAACCGGAAGTCTTAACTGAGGTAGTTGAAACTCTCAAGATGGCGGAACTTGGCATAAGAGATACCAAAAAACCTTATGCATCATTTCTGTTTACCGGTCCTTCAGGAGTAGGAAAAACTGAGCTCGCCAAACGACTTGCCGAAGAATTGTATCACGATGAGAAAGCTTTTATTCGCCTGGATATGGGAGAATTTTCAGAGGGTAATAGTACTGCAAAATTGCTTGGCTCTCCTGCCGGATATATTGGCTACAAAGATCGGAATCCATTTCTTGAAAAACTGAAACTTCGTCCCTACTCAGTATTACTGTTTGATGAAATTGACAAAGCTCATCCTGATGTACTCAAGCTACTCTTACAAATTCTTGATGAAGGAGAAATTAGTGACGTCAATGGAAAGAAAGTAAAATTATCACATTCAATTGTGGTACTCACCTCAAATATTGGATCAGAATTATACAAATCACATGGTATTGGGTTTGGCGAGACTGCCACACATACACCTGAACATCGAAATAACCTGGTAAAAACTATCACTCAAAAACTTAAGGAAGCTTTGTCTTCTGCTCTGCTCAGTCGTATCAATACGATTTGCGTGTTTAATCAGCTCACCTCCCAAGATGTTCGGGATATCGTACAGAAACATTTAGTCAAACTTACTCATACACTCAAGGAAAGTCAGCATATTACCATTACTCACGATTCCTTAGCACTTGAAGCCTTGACCAAGGAAACAAGAGACAAGGATCTGGGAGCGAGAAACATTGAGAGAAAACTTGAGCGCATCCTCGAAGCATTGGTCATTGACGCCCTATCAAAAAAAGGCAAAAAAACGTACACACTCACGCACAAAAAAGATCAATATCTTCTAAGCTAATGTTATGGCGGATGCCGCGAGAAAATTTGAAACGAGAGATGATTTTGAGTTACCTAAAAAATCTGGCTCAGGAAAGGAAGCCAAAGAACATGAAATGGCAGCTGAACTCGGTAGAAATCGCAATGCCGATCGAAGGCAAGCGCAGGAGAGGGCAAAAAACCCCAACGAAGCGGATAGTGTCGAGATAGATGCTCTCCAGGCACGTGTTAATTCTACTGACGGTACCCGCTCATCAATCAGAACATCTTCAAATCAGCAAGGTGGAGTAAACATATATGGAACATTTGATATAGACAAGGAAAATCCAGAAACTACTCGTGGTCGTGGTAGGAAAATTTCTCGTTCTCGGAAACCCTCATGGGCACGCGCGCATCCACAGGAAGAATTACAAGCTGCACATTCGGATCAGGAATCTCAAGTGCCATCTGAAACAGACGAAAACGATGAAGACTTCGAACATTTTATGCAAGAAATGGATAGAGAGGATCCACAAAATCCTTATCAACCCTTTTCTAATGAAGATAATAAAGCACCGGACAGTCTCGAGCGACCAAATCAAAATTCGACCGAAGATGGATCAGAAGAGTCAAAAGAAGAATTGGAGCGGCAAGAAGAAGTATTGTCTGATCAAGAGGAGGAAGAAGAGTTGGAAAAGCAGCAAGAAGAAGAAAAGGTCCTCGAACAGAAACAAAAACAACAAGAAGAGCAAAAGAAAGCTCAGATACAGATGATACAACAATCAAAACAACTGGAAGAAGAGAGAAAAAAACAACAAAAACTCTGGTACGCATTTGCAAAGGCCACACGAAAAAAACAAGCATTGGACGCCAAGATCCGCAATCTTAAAATGAAAAAACTCGCACTTCAGATCGCACTACATGCGGCCAAACTTTTTAAGACATTTATTACTATCCTACATTCTGCGGTCCGATGGCTCGCGAGTGCCTGCATGAGTATTGCATGGCTCATTATTCCTGCAATTATTGGAGTTATTCTTTATATTATCTACGTACTCATGTTTATTCCAAAGACCGCTGCTATCGCAACGGTAAAAATTATCCAGGCAAAAATCAAATCAATCGAAAAAGACATAGAAGAAACTGAAGTGAATCGAAAAAAACTCATTAATGTGATACAATCTATCCAGCGGAAAAAACGCACGGGTAGTGCGAAACCAGTAGATAAATTTCCCACCCCTCAGCAAGCGTAAGGCTTTCATGTAAATTGTTATGGATAAAAAACGTATACTCATTATTCTCGGTTTTATTGCATTATGTACATTGCTTGGTTTTCTCATATATCGAGTCTTTTTTAAACGACCTACCGTTATTACTCCATCAGAAAACACTACACAAACAAACGGCACCACGTTTCCTACCACTGGTGAGAGAACTGGCGAGAGCACTATTACTGGAGAGAGTACCTTACCTACAGGATCTGAGCAGACAGGCAGCGGTACTCTACAAACGGGAAATACTCAATCGACCGGCAATCGAACACCGAATTCTCAACCACTTATTTCACAGATGGTGGATGTCGGTGTTGGAAGCCCAAGTGCAGGACCCAGCGGTAATACCCGCTTTTACAATAAAACTGATGGAAAATTTTATGCGCTTGATCGTTCGGGACAAATTCGAGCGCTTAGCGACACGATTTTTTACAATGTTGATAAGGTTACCTGGTCATCTAAAAACAACGAATCAATTATCGAATACCCTGATGGATCAAACATTTATTACAATTTTGACTCTAATACACAGGTTACACTCCCTAAACATTGGGAATCTTTTTCATTCTCACACGAGGGCGGAAAAATTACTGCTAAGAGTATTGGACTCTCCCCTGACAGTCGATGGCTCGTGACTGCTGATCCTGACGGAAACAATGTATCACTTATCGAACCTCTCGGAGACAACGCTTCAAAAGTAATTGTTGACTGGTCACCCAATCGTCAAGTTATTGCTCTTTCTATGACTGGAGAACAGATAGGTGGACAACGGCAAGAGATATTACTGGTGGGACAGAATCGAGAAAATTTCAAATCAATCGAAGTGGAAGGACGCGGACTACAAACACAATGGTCGCCTGCGGGAAGCAAACTATTACATAGCGTGTATAGCTCCCGCACTGATTATAAACCTGAATTATGGATTGTCGATGCAACACCTGATACCGCCGGTGGAAACCGGAAGCCTCTCGGCGTGAACACCTGGGCATCAAAATGTACCATGGCGGACGAACGTACCGTATATTGTGGTGTTCCAACCACACTTGAGAGTGGAGCTGGTTTCGCACCCGAAGTTGCCAATTTTACTCCTGATACTTTTTACCGAATTGATACGATTACCGGAGTTCGAAGTGAGCTTGTTGTTGACGATGCCCACGTTGTCGATTCCATGTTTGTTAGTCAGGATGGAAGTACTCTGTATTTTACTGATAAAAATCAGAGTGGTATTTTTAGTATCGACCTTAAGTAAGTCGCTGGTATCCATCATTCGCAACTAGATTTTGTAATTATGGCTCAAGAGCTTACACACAAAAAAATTTATGCGGTTTTTTTTCCTGCCATCCTGCTTGGAGCGCTCGCTCTTTTTATTCAAATTATCCGCTATGAGCCACTTCTTCCCTCATTAGAAAAAACAAATGTAGAAACTCTAGATACCACCTTTACGATCCCCATCCTCCCTACTGATCCTATTATTGGGAACAGAAAATCCCCTCTCACCGTGATTGCATTCGAAGATTTTTCTTGTGAGGCATGCAAAGCTCAGCATGATCTATTTCTCCAATTAGAACAAGAATATCCTGATAAAGTAAAAATAATTTGGAAGGGACTTCCAGTACATGACTTTCCCTATCCTTCGATCGATGCCATACGCTATGGCGTATGCGCTGAGGAACAAGAGAAATTCAATGAATTTGCAGCATACGCATTTTCCAATGGAGATAATCTATCACAATCAACACTCATCCAAATCGGGGAAGAAATCGGACTTGATACCAAAGATCTAACCTCGTGCCTCGCCTCTGATCGACCAGACCGTACAGTTGGAATTACAAAAAAAATTGCAGAGACACTTAATCTTCAATCAGTCCCGACATTCTTTATTGAGAATACTCAAATAAAAACACCTCAATCAATCGATGAGTGGAAACGAGAACTGGGCTTATGAAAAAAAGATTTAGGATCCTATCTCTCATCGCCCGAATCTACGTGGCACTATTGGTGATAGCCGGTCTCATATTCCCCGCGCACGTCTTTGGTGCATCAGGGCAACAAGCACTCAATGATGCGTGTACGGCTAATACCGATTGTGCTAGTGGCTTATGTGTTGAAAATAAATGCAAGTTACGAATGGGCTCAGCGTGCACCAGTAATTCACAATGCGGTAGTGATGATTGCGAAGACAGTTTTTGCGACTGTAGCGACTCAAGCCCAAGTAGACAGTGTGCGATTGAGTATGGACTCACCTCAAACGTAGATGTCGAAGCTCAAAACTGGAAATGCGAAGAGGAGGGTAAAGATCCAGACAAATATCGTGGTTTTATTGATTTTTGTGTCAATAAATCTTTTGTTACGAGCTACCCTCTCCACACACTGTCTGGACAGGTTATCTACCCAGTTGAGCAAGCACTCTACATGGGCGAGCCATGTGATGACGGTGACACATGTTTATCCTCTGTAGGGCCGGGAGAAAAGTGTAATACTACTCAGACAGATAGTACATTACAAAATGACCCATGGTTTAGTTCTGGAAAAAAACTTAAGGTCTGCACTGCTGACTTCGATGAATCCTCTACTGACACTATCAATGAAGTGTGCACCAAGCAATATGGTCCAGGAAATTGGACGGTGGTGCACGGTAGCGGTAAACTCGAAGGATTACGGGTATGCAAAAATACGACCAACAATTGGGTTCCAACCACTCTTCTTGAAATGAGAACGCACGTGGCGCCTACTGATCCTTCGAACAATCAAGTGGAAACTACATTCTTGGGTTTCGATATTTCTATGGAAGCGCCTAAATTTGTAACACCTACTACAAAAATACGTATCCCGGGGGTTGTTTTTACCAATATTACCAAAGAAAGTAATATTACAACTGACGAATCCGGAGCAAGCTGGCTCAATATTCCATTCCTCGGAGAATTTATTTCTGCGATTTATAAATATAGTGTTGGATTGATTTCTCTTATCGCAGTC
>CAZMEW010000015.1:0-24385 GCA_964565405.1 uncultured Gammaproteobacteria bacterium | reverse complement strand
AAGAGTCAAAACAACATGCGCTCTATTATGATTTTGGTGGGTCGCATCTGTCGTGGGAACGCACAGATACTACGATTGAGCTTCATGCGAGTGCACATATTATTGGTTCTGCCAATCGAGTGATCGTTCGTTCGCAAGGATATGAATTCGAACTCTACAATACGCATGAAGATAATGTCTGGACTGGCACCCTCGCGGTCACTGAATCATTTGATGATTTTTTTAAGGCAGTACTTTCTCCTGAAATTGTAATTTTTTGGACAGATGGTGAAGAGACACAGTCGACCATTCAGTGGAAGTATATACCAGTGATTAGTCTAAGTAGCGCACACAAATATGAACTCACGCGGATTGTGCCACGAGTATTGGGAACTTTGTCACCTGCATCACAAGGGGTCTTATATGGTCTACTCACGTTTTTTATATGTGCTCTTTCACTTAAAATTTTTATTCAAATTCGGCACCAACATTATCATGTGATTGCTTCCACACTTATGCTTATCGCACTGCTTGGTTTGTTAATCATTGTGTAGGTTTTACAAATGGCTACAATCTTGCTAGGATACCTCTCTTATGTCATATACCAAAACTAGGGAAGAACAATCATGGATAAACGAAGGGGGAAAAATTTTAGGTGAGATTCTTGAGTATCTTGGTACTTTGGTTGCGGCAGGAGTTACCGCCTATGATATCGATCGTGAGGCTGAGGCACTGATCAAAAAAGCTCATGGTCGACCGTCGTTTAAGGGTTATCGATCAAGGAGAAGTGATCCTCCATTTCCTACAACTATTTGTGCTTCACTTAACGAAGAGGTGGTGCATGGAATCGCAACTAAGACAAAATTACTTAAAAATGGAGATATTTTTACTATTGATATTGGCATGGAGTATCCCATTAATAGTGGACTGGGGCGATTCGGAAATGGTTTTTTTACAGACACGGCGATTACGGTGTCGGTCGGTTCAATCACACCTGAGACTAGACTTCTTCTGGAGCGCACCTATGAGTCCTTGCAGAGAGCAATTGAGGTTGCACGGGTGGGGAATACTATTGCAACTATTGGTAAAACGGTCGAAAACTATATTACACCATTTGGATATGGGATTGTTCGAGATCTGGTGGGACATGGGGTTGGATATCTGGTTCACGAAGAGCCGCGAGTACCCAATTACTATGATCAGAGTCTAGAAAAAATTCAACTCAAACCTGGTATGGTAATTGCAATTGAACCCATGGTTACACTTGGTAGTCATGAAGTCGAAACGGCAGCGGATGGATGGAGTATTAGTACAGTCGATAAGTCTCTTAGTGCTCATTTTGAACATACGGTTATTGTAACTGAAGGAAATCCGATTGTGGTAACACAGCGACCAGGAGAAAAATTTTAATTATGAATACGCTTAGTATTGATTTTGGCACCAAATATATGGGTCTTGCGTGGGCAGGATCAGGTGTTGACGTGGCACTACCCTACGGTAGAGTTGAGCATCAAAATTGGAAAACAGAATTACCCAAATTGATTTTAGACGAAAAAATTGGTGTTGTGGTGGTAGGAATTCCCTATGGTCCAGAAGGGGAAGAAACCAGAAATTCAGAACGCGTCCGTTCTTTTATCAAAGAACTCGGAATGCTTATTTCAATACCTATTGAAACTATTGATGAGAGCTTCACTACCCGGGAAGCACAATCCATGGAAGGTGACGCGAGCCTTGATGAGAAATCTGCTATGCTCATTTTGATAGATTATCTTAAAGTAAACAGGCAAACGAAGATATAGAAATCTAGTAATCTAGTAATTTATCTTTTTACTTTTGTGTATGCTCGAAGGGATTGTGCTTGTCCGCATTCCAATTCGCGAACATGATGAAGTCATATCTCTTATTACCAGACACACTGGTCGTGTTGATATTCTTGCAAAAGGGATTAAGAAGATTACAAGTAAGCTCTCACCCCATCTTGAACCTTTTTCTCATATTTCTTTTGATACGGCCCAAGGAAAAGAAATGAGTGTCCTTACGGTCGCGCAACCAATCGAGCGATTCCTCAATACCCGGGTGCATTACGTAAAGAGTCTACAGGCTGAGTTTGCTGCGTATGCACTGTACAAGCTTACTCGTCCCGACAATGTGGAACACGGTATCTTTGAACTTTTTTACACTTGGCTTCACACACTCAATCAGGCACCCTATGTACCTGATTGTCGATTTTTAGACTGGTTTATGTTTCAGCTTATACGGAGTGTCGGCTTTGAACCGGCGTATTCTGCGTGTGTTTTTTGTGACCGTCTCGAGGATTTGTCGTTCTGGTCATTTTCACAGGGTGGTGTAGTCTGTAGCGTATGTGCTTCTCATAATCGTGAAGCGAATTCATTATTTCGCGTTTCATCCGCGGTGCTTAAGGATCTTGCGAGAATTCATCACGAGCAACCAGCCACTCTTTTGGAAGGTCCTGCTTTTGTACCTGGCGTACATAGTATTTTGACAGGCCATCTCCAGTATCAGACTGAGGCGACCATAGGCAATTGGGCGCATACCTGCCTTCTTGATGATGTTACGGCAGGTAAGCTTGCGTAGAGGCTTAAAATGCAGTAGGATAGTTCTAAACTCAAAACGTAAAACTCCTGTCTGTCGGCAGGCAGGCAAAGTTCAAAATTATAGCTTAAATATACAAAATTAAGTATTGAGAAGCGTTTTGAATTTTGAGCTGAATTTTTGAGTTTTTATATTTGAGTTTTAAGTTTATACCTATGCGAATGTTTATAACTGATGCCAAGGCACATGTCGGTCAATCTGTAGAAGTAAAAGGCTGGGTCTATCATAGTCGATCTTCAGGCTCGATTGTGTTTATTGAAGTACGGGACGGTACGGGATTTATCCAGTGTGTGGCATCAGAACAAGATGTGGATGAGGTATCGTGGAAAGCGATTACTGATGCAACACAGGAGTCTTCAATCGTACTTACCGGAATGGTACAACAACACCCCAAAAAACCAGGTGTCTATGAGCTCGCGATTGAGAAGGCTCTATTAATTCACCAAACTGTTGACTATCCTATTGCCCATAAAGAGCATGGTCCTGATTTTCTTCTTGAGAATAGACATTTGTGGATTAGAAGTAAAAGACAATGGGCAATACTCCGTATTCGAGATGTGATTGAAACTGCAATCAATGAATACTTGCATCAGGAAAAATTTATTCGCACTGATTCGCCAATTTTTACTCCCAATGCGTGTGAGGGAACAACTACTCTTTTTCCTGTTCCATACTTTGATTTAGGGGAAGCATATTTGTCTCAGTCAGGACAACTCTATATTGAAGCTGCAATTGCAAGCGTGGGACGCTGTTATGATTTTGGTCCGGTATTTCGTGCAGAGAAATCAGTCACCAAGCGCCATCTAACTGAATTTTGGATGATGGATGCGGAGGCTGCGTTTGTCGAACATGAGGAGAATATGAATATTCAGGAAGGTCTGGTTAAGTTTATTGCACGATCATGTTTGGAAAAGTGTACCGAAGAATTTGCTATTCTCGAACGCGATCCAGAACCACTTCGAAAGATGGTTGAATTACCATTTGTCAAACTTACCTACGAAGAATCTATCCCATGGCTTCAGGAGAGGGGGAGCGATATTAAGCATGGAGAAGACTTGGGTAATGACGATGAAGCACTACTTACCACAGATAGTCCAGTTCCAGTATTTATTCATAAATGGCCAAAAACGATTAAGCCATTTTACATGAAGCTTGATCCGACTAATCCTGAACGAGTGCTCAATAATGATTTGATTGGTATTGAAGGATCAGGGGAAATTATTGGTGGTTCACAGCGTGAAGATAATTTTGATTTATTACTCGACCGAATACGTGAAGAAAAATTACCAGAGAATGAGTATCAATGGTACACTGATCTTCGAAAATATGGGAGTGTTCCTCATTCTGGATTCGGAATTGGAGTCGAGCGTATGGTTCGTTGGATGAGCGGTGTAGAGCATATTCGTGAATGTATTCCGTTCCCACGATTGGTGAATCGCATTAGACCTTGATAAGTTCATAGCCCTGCCTACCGGCAGGCAGCCAATAGGGGGGAAGAGTACCTGTAGTTCATAGTTTACATAATTTTTAGGAGGTGTTCACACATATAAAGATCTGCTCGTATGGTAGAAATCAATTGATCTTGTGGTAGAAATATATAGAATCATGAGTTTATTTCCATCGGAAGAAAAATTTGGTTTAGTCTCACAAATGCGTAGAGTGGCAGTATCAATACCTTCTAATATTGCTGAGGGTTATGCTCGAAAAAACAGAAGAGAGAATGCTCAATTTGTAAATATCTCATTTGGCTCAGGCGCTGAACTTGAAACATAAGCCGTAATTGTTAAAAGGTTAGATTTTTACTTGATACTCAATGGTTAAAGATAGATACATTACTTAATGAAGTACTTCGAATGCTCTATCGATATCGAGAAGTACTTTATAAGTAGTTTCGAATCATTGGAATTTTGTATTCCTATGAACTATTAGCTCTGAACTTATATGAAAAAAAAGAAAGGTGGAAAGGGATTTTCAAAAGAATTACCTGAAAAATTTGTTGACCGTGCGAAGGAGCTTTTTGGTCTTTCTCGTTTTCATGAAATTGAACGTACCTTCACTACTCGACCAACGACGTTTCGTATAAACACGCTTAAATCAAACCAAGCTGAAGTGCTTGCACAATTGTCACAACATGGGTTCAAAGTACAAAAAGTCGTATGGTTATCAGGCGCATATATTCTTCTTAATAAATCAAAACGCGAACTTACTGATACCCAATTGTATATAGACGGTAAGATCTATATTCAGAGTCTTGCGAGTATGGTCCCACCTCTCATACTTGATCCTAGACCAGGGGATAGCGTGCTTGACCTCACTGCTGCTCCGGGGAGTAAAACGAGCCAGATTGCAGCTATGATGGAGAAAAAGGGTGAATTGGTTGCCAATGACAAGAATAAAGTACGTTTTTTTAAGCTCAAACATAACATGGAGATGTTGGGGGTTACTGATGTTAACCCTTCGAAGACTCAACCTCACCTCAATCCTCTCCTAAAAGGAGCGGAAGTAGAAGATGGGAGTCAATGGAAGTTTGTACTCAGGATGGAACATGGAGCGCAGCTTTCACGGGAGTATGAGAATTATTTTGATAAAATTTTACTTGATGCGCCGTGCAGTGCTGAAGCTAGGTTTGATACGAGTGATCCCAAAAGCTTCGGGTATTGGAGCGAGCGAAAAATCAAGGAAATGGCCTATACTCAGCGGATTTTGCTTCGAGCAGCCTGGCACATGCTCAAGCCTGGTGGAGTCTTGGTCTATTCCACTTGTACCTTTGCCCCAGAGGAGAATGAGATACAGATACAGAAATTTATTGAGAGAAGTCCTCAGGCTGAGGTATTGAAGACAGAAATTCCCCAGCTCACCCCAGCTCCTATCATGGCACAGGCAAAAAATATGCCTATAGCCGAGACTATTACAAAGAATGCGCTCCGAATCATGCCTACTACCCAGGTTGAGGGTTTTTTTGTGGTGAAATTGAGGAAGCGAGAGGAGAATGTTTAGGTTGAGTGAAGTGGAAGGTGCCAGAATCCAGTCATCGAGTTCGATAATTAGTCTCAATTCATGACAATAAAAATCAACAATAAATGAATTGATATTGTATTGTCGTCTAAAATATACTCCAAATTGTTTATGACGAAGTTTTTGCCACAGTGCATGCTCTGCCGTTGTCTGATCTTTATGTAATTTTCGACGTTTATCAATACGTGAGCGTTTATTTGAATACGCAAAAGACATAGTCCCTCCTTAAATTATCTTGAGTCTATCATATATAGGGATTTGCCCTGACCTCCCCCTACCCCCCCTCCTAAAAGGAGGGGACATCTACACACACATTTTGTAGCGTGTGTTTTTTATTTGTGGTATACTAACCCACGTGTATTTTAATTATCCCTACATGAAGCGCTTTTTTGTCCCGATAATAATCGGGATTTCGCAAGCATGTACGAAATTTTTTCCGAAAACACTCAAAAAAAGGACGTGGTGGCCTGTTTTTTTGGTTGCTATCCTTATGATCGGGATTGTTGCAATACTTCCGGTACATGCTCAGTCATGGGGTGTTGATGATTTGATCAATGGATTACTCCGCATGCTTACTAGTCTCCTGATTGAGCTTTCAAAATTGTGTATATTTTTGACTATTTTCTTTTTGCGCGCGTTTATTACGCTTGCTAGTTATAACAATTTTATTGACGTGAGTGTAGTCAAGCTTGGGTGGGTCATGGTCCGAGATGTGGCCAACATGTTTTTTATTGTTGGGCTTTTGGTTATCGCATTTGCGACTATTCTCGGCTTCGAGAGCTATGAGTGGAAGCATGGACTGGTAAAAATTGTACTCATGGCTATTCTCATCAATTTTAGCAATCTGATCGCCCAGCTGATTATTGATGTCGCACATATTTTTACTATTACCTTCCTCAATGCCGTATCCGCAACTGCAGGAGGGAATCTTATCAATATGTTTCAACTTGATCGTATACTCCAGCTCGCAACCGGAGGTACGAAAGCGCTTGAACAAACACCTGGACCCGCATTATTTGCTGGTGGAGTTCTTGCGTTTCTTTTTGCACTTTTTTCAGCCCTTACTGTCGGTGCGTATTTAGTTGTCATGATTTTCCGTATCGTATATCTCTGGGCGCTTATTGTACTCTCACCACTCGCATTCATGCTCTATGCGGTGCCCAAAGGTGAAGATTATGCACATGAGTGGTGGAGTGAGTTTAGCAAACACGTCATTGTTGCTCCGATCATGGTATTTTTTCTATGGCTCGCATTCGCAACTCTCGGAACTGGGCAAATTATCTCTGAAATCCAGAAAGGTCCTAATGTGATCCAGATCAATTCTTCGAGTGAGCAAGAAGCTGCGGAAGCGCAATCCGTATCAATACTCGAGATTTCCACCTGGGAAAATCTGGCAAGCTTCCTTCTCGGGCTGGGGTTCTTGTGGGTGGGTATCAAGAAGACTGAAGAAACAGGTGCTGCCGGAGCAGGTCTTGTCGGAAGTGCGATTGATTTTGGAAAGAATGTTGCAACGATCGCCACTGGATACGCGGCTGGGAGATGGCTGGTCGGAGGTACGCTTGAGGGTCTTAAGGCAAACACACCTATTATTGGTAGTAAAGCTCTTGCCAGAAAGGCAACTATGATCAAAGGTGCGTGGAATGATAATAAGTCAAAGATCAATACGGCAAGAGATGAAAAAGTACAAAAATGGGAAAAGGGCTTAATGGATGCTACAAAAAGTGATAATCGAGCTGACATGCTGAAGTATGGTCTCTTACGATTTGGCGTAGGAACTTTTTTAGCATCTAGCAAGAAGAAAGATGCTCTTGCTGGAACCTGGGAAGAGAAGGCTCATTATGCTGATGAAGAACATGAAGCGCGTATTTCTAATAGTGGAACGTGGGGTGGAAAAGGTAAGGATGAACAGCGTATAAAAACCGAACTTGCGGTTGAGTTGAAACAGGCAAAAGGTGCACAAAAAGAAGCTGAAGGACTTTTGAATTTGAAAAAAACAGACGACCGAGTAAAAACAGACTTGGACAAGCTGGCTGAGACGCAGATTTTGGGCCACCGTGCTCAGGAGAGGTTGCATACTGAAGAAGAAGAACATCATGTTCATGTAGAGAAGGATTTTAATAAAGCTTTTGAATCTGTTCAAGCTGAGAATCAACAACGGAAATTGGCAAACCGTAATCCCATGACGAAAGATGAAGAAAGAATTTTTTTGGAACGAAGAGGGGCTCCTGAAGGTGCTACAAAATTTGTTACCTGGTCAAAAGGGCTCGCTAAGATGAAGGCGGAAGTTGAAACTGAAAAGCGTGGACTTAAAACTAAGGAAGAGTTAGCAGTTTTAAAAGAAATTACTCGGCTATTATCCAGTGGACGTTTTAAAAGCCAGACACGAAACCAGGCAGAACTTGCGGTTGAAAAGAGACAGAATGATATTTTACAGATGCGACTTGGTGGCAAAGCTCAAGCAGAAGCTTATTTAAGAAGAGGAGATAGAGTACGGGCGGAAGGTATCGAAAAAACTACGGCCGCCGCCATTCGTAAAAAGGAAAATGAGGAAGTTTTTGCTGGTACTGATTATAATGACAAGATCGCTCTAACGCGCAAAATGCAAGAACAGCTTGCTTCGATGGAAAATCAAATAAATACCATGCGACAATCGGGGCAACCAGTTGATTCTCGTACGGAAGAAGATCTTAGGCAGCTTCGAAGGCAAAATGTTGAACTTGTTCTTTCTAATATGTCTGCAGATGAGGATACTGTTAGGGATACCATGTTTACAGCAATGGATCAGATGAAGTTTGATAGCTTGGATGAATCCAATCGTTTGGAATTTATATTACGGTATTTGACTGGTTCAACTGATCGTAACATACAAAATCTTGAGAACACACTTAAAGATTTGTACCGAGGTCCTGATGGAAGAACTCCTGATGACGCACAGTATCAATCAGTTTTACGACAATTTGATCGTGCATCCAAAGATGCTGTGCAGAAGGGTATTCATCAATTTGTGGGAGTAGTTGATGTTAATACCCAAGCGGGTTTTAGCCCCACGTTCAGTTTTAAAAATCAAAAACAGGTTGAAGACTGGTCTGATGGAAGTAAGGGTTTAGCAAATGCAGAATATTGGGGATCGCGAAGCCGTACTGAATCTCCTTTTGGTTTTGGTAGTGTTCAATTAGTAAGAAACACTGCCGGAGAAGTTGACCGCGCCGTTCTTAGTTCATTCAGTCGACGAGGAACGATGGCTTTTTCACGTTCCATGCGAGGAGTTGATACACGCGCACTAGCGAATGAAAAGATGAGACCTATAAATGATAGTATGAATGGTTTTGCCTTTGTAGATCCTGCCGGGGATCCTGCTAAAGAAGCTGAAAGTGTTAAACAGGTTAAATCCGTGATCGATACATTGTTAGAGCTTAAAAAAACTATGAATTATCAAGGGTATAATGCGACTTATCAATTGTGGCAACAAATGTATACAAATTTGGCTAGTGCAATTACAAAACTTGCAGCTTCTCAAAACCAAGCTATTGCCTCTGAGGCACAACAATTAACTGAATTACAAAAAAAAGTACTTACCCCGGCTCAACAACCTCAAAAACCTGGACAGCCATAATGCCCGCATCTTTATCACCGTATTATGTATGATAATTCATTCGAAAATTTAACCACTCTCAAGGATTTCCATGAAATTGAACGCAAATTTCGTGAGATGATGCGTAATCCTATTGCCAAAAATGAAGTTTGGAAATTTTTTGATGTATTTTTTTCTCAAATGACTAACGAAGAGATTGTTGAGCATTGGTGGAAATTATATCGATTATTTACTGAATTGAATTGGAATAGAATGAGGGTTTCTCCATCTGATTCGGTTGCTACAGTGCTTTTCGGGAAACAGTTGGTTATGGCCTGTATCCTTAAATTCGAACCAATTGATGAATTATTGTGGTATTTAGGTACTCGATTTCCCGATAAGACAGATTGTATTTCAGAGTATACCCTTATTCGAAAGGCTGTTTTTGAATCAGACATGATAGTGGGTAAATATAAGAATGAGCCTCAGATTGTAAAGAACATTGTTGCTGAGATTGTACGACTTAACCAGATGGGGAATCAATCGCTAGAAATTGCTGAATACAAGGTCAAATTAGAGACCATACTTTTTTCTGAGTTACCGGATTCAAATTATATTGAATTATTGGATATTAATAAACGAGAAGTAGTTACGACTTTTTTTTCATTTATACACTTTCTTATCGGTGTCGAGCCTGAATTTATTTATGGACTAGTGGAAGAAAATTCATATGCAGATCAGGCAGTACTAGAGCAAACACAAAATGAGATTAACGGAGAAAATAAGGAAGAAGAAATTATGTTACCAGCTCAGGGAGTAACTACTAAGAATTATTTTGTTGAGATTAAAAATAAGATTCAAGGCGATCTCGAAAGTGGTAAAATTGAGGATCAATTTGAGATTTTTTCTATTCTTGATCAATATTCCAAGGAATATAATGATCCCCGCATTCTTGATTTTTATTATTATGATGAACAGACCGGAACATTTGCGTGGAATGATGAATTATTAAACGGGAAATAATATGGATACTAGTTCAAAATCACAACCTACTATTCTCGTAAAAAAAGCTGATGGTACGAGCGAGCGTATTACTCTTGAGGAATTTCGAAAGAGGCGACAAATTGCAACGAGCGCTAGTGCAGCGCAACCTCCACAGGCTCAAGTAAAACAAGAAGAACCAGAACAGGCTCAACCAAATTCTCAAGTTCAGATGGAGAGGGTTGCCAATCCTCCGATGTCTCGGGTTGAGCGGCCTACTATCCAACCTTTACCCAAGAAAATAAGTCCATTGATTGAAGAAAAAGTTGATGATTCGCAAGTGAATAGTGTAGAAAAAAAGTCCGCAATTCGCACCCCCCATCGCGCCATTCCTCTGGTAGAAGAAACTACTCAATCGTCTCCACCGCAAAAAAAGCATCGTGCGATTCCGCTGGTTGAGGAAGTTGGGGTAGTCGCACCTACCATGCAGAGCGAGTTGCATGTCGCGCTGAGTACGCCCGTTACGGAAGTTTTCAAACAGCCAGGCCGTAGTGCGGCGCCTATGGATCATGCTTCATTACTTGAAGAAGATGATACTGAACTCGCGGAATTGATGAAAAAAAATAACACTACACATTCACCGATTACTGCGGTTTCTTTTTCAAGCTCAGTCAAGATTCCCAAAGATTTGGAAGCACGTACCTCTGCGCTTATTTTATCTTGGAAAAAAGGTATTAGAGATCAGCGACAGTTTGTTGAGTATGCGACACGTCGAGAGCATGATGGGGGACTGGGCTTATCGAAGATTGACGCAGACAAATTGTTTGCGGAAATTTCCAAGAACGCAACATTGGGTAAACCATCTAACCCTCCCGCACCTCCTCGAGCGGCTTCACCGGTACCTCTACAATCTCGCACACCGAACCAGCAAAGAAAACCTCAACTTAATTCGATTCCCTTGTCGACTTCACTTATTCGTGAGGTTGATTCTAATACACCACCCTCACGTGTTATGGGACCAGTAGAAGAGGCGGCAACATTCACGCTCGAAGATTTTAGACGGCTCTCACGAGACCCGAAGACTGCTGGGGACATGGTCTTGGCAAAATTTCAAGGTTGGAAAGATGAGTCATACTTGCTATACTTACAGGTGCGAGATAGTTGGAAAAATAGTCCCTTGTTTCGTGTCTATGTTGATGAGACTATACATGCGATTGGGAAAAGATCTACCATTGCAGCATCGCTCGCAGGAAGTATGCTCACCTATCCAGAATATCTTGCGCTTGCAGGCATGAATCACCAATTGGAGATGATGGACTAGGGGAACGGAAAAAGTAAAAGGGAAAAAGTAAAAAGAAAATACAATGGGGATGACATTTTTTACTTTTTACTTTTTACTTTTTACTTAAGGCAGTGTGCAGCAGTTTATCGTTCCACAATTCATTGATGTCGAAGATAAAATCTTGGGTCCAATAACGACACGTCAATTTATTATTCTCCTCGTCACTGGACTGATCGTGTTCGCCTGCTACCGTTGGGGAGATCTAGGATTATTTATTTTCTCGATTGTTTTTTTTGGACTTGGTGGGATGGTTGTGGCGTTTGTGAGGGTGAATGGTCAACCATTTCATTATTTTTTCTTAAATATTGTACAAACTTTGAAGCGACCCTCACGACGTGTGTGGCATAAAACACTATCAAAAAAAGAATTGAATATGCTTCGAAGATTTGTCCCTGAAATTCCTGAAGTAAAGGTTGCAGTAGCGCCGGTGAGACGGGAACGGATTCAGGATTTATCATTATTGGTAAATACCGGTGGATTTTATCGGGGAGAAGATGATAAGTTCTAACTATGAAAGATAAAAAAGCAGTACAAAAACGTGCAAAACAATCCAATACACAGACTCATCTACCGATTGCTGAGATTAAAGATGGTGTGGTGGTGTTGAGAGATGGAACCATGCGCAAAGTACTTCTTACTTCAAGTATTAATTTTGCCTTGAAATCAGAAGACGAACAGAATGCGATCATTTCGTCGTATGTAGGTTTTCTCAATTCACTTGATTTTCCGGTACAGATTGTGGTCCAGTCACGCAAGCTTCAGATCAAGCCGTATCTTGAAACGCTTAATAAGCTTGAGCGGGAGCAGGCAAATGAGCTCCTTCGAGTTCAGATTGCAGATTATCGGCTTTTTATCGAAGAGTTGGTAGATATCGGGAAAATTATGACCAAACGATATTTTGTTATTGTCCCGTATTCTCCGCTCGATAATAAGAAAAAAGGATTTTTTGCACGTTTTAAAGAAGTTATTGTTCCAGCCCTTACACTTAACCTCAAAGAAGATCAGTTTGAGCGTCGCAAACAGGATCTTGATCTTCGTGTGAGGCAAATCCAAAGTGGACTTTCAGGTATTGGCCTTGAGGTTGCTGAACTGGATACCCAAGCATTAATTGAATTGTATTATAGCACCTATAATCCGGACATTTCATTTGCTGAACAGATGGGTGATGTGACCAAACAGCAAGTTGAAGAAAATTTATCACTATAGTGTATGCCATTTGAGCCAGTTTCATTTGAATCCCAAAAAGGGTCGTATCGTAGTCAGGCAAATAAGAAAAAGACTGATGAGACTCTAGTCACGCTTGAAGAAGAACGCGTATATCGTGAAGGAACTGTCGCGCTTCGAGATCTGATTGCACCTTCAGCATTTAATGTTGAGTCTAATTTTTTGCAACTGGGCTCGATATTTTTGCGTACGATTTTTGTTGTGAGTTATCCTCGTTATATTTCTATTGGCTGGAGTTCTCCGGTACTTAATTTGAATTTGACCATGGATATCGGCATGTTTTTTTATCCGGTTGAGGCAACGATTATTTTGAAACAACTGAAGAAAAAGGTAGGTGCACTCCAGGCACAGATTAGCGCTGATACTGAGAAAGGGGCGCCCCGAGATCCGATCCGTGAAACCGCTCTTCGAGATGTAGAGCAGCTTCGAGATGATTTGACTCAGGGTATTGAGCATTTTTTTCAATTCGCATTTTATGTAACCTTATATGCTTCGAGTAAGGAAGAGCTCGATCGTGTGACCGAAGATATCCATAACATATTTGGTTCAAAACTCATCCATAGTAAACATGTACTATACCAATCAGAGCAAGGATTCAATTCGACTGTACCACTAGGTATTGATGAGTTGGTCATATCCTTCAACATGAATTCTTCTCCGATTGCTGCATCTTTCCCTTTTATTTCAACTGAACTTACCAGTGATAATGGTATTCTCTACGGTATTAATAAACACAATAATAGCCTTATTTTATTTGATCGTTTTTCACTTCAGAACGCGAATATGGTTGTGTTTGCGACCTCCGGAGCTGGCAAATCATATGCGGTGAAGCTTGAAATTCTACGCAGCCTTATGATGGGAATTGATGTCATCGTCATTGATCCTGAAATGGAGTATGTTCATCTTTCAGAGGCTGTAGGTGGTACGTATATTAATATCTCTCTCGCATCGGAGAGCAAAGTAAATCCTTTTGATCTGCCGCGTCCAGTCGGACAACAGATCTCGACTGAAGATGTTATCCGAAGCGCTGTTATCACGCTCAAAGGGTTATTACGTATCATGTTCGGCACGATTACGGCTACCGAGGATTCAATTCTTGATCGAGCCGTGCTTGAAACCTATGCCAAGAAAGATATCACTGCTTCCTCAGATCTTTCAGCTATTGAGGCTCCTATTATGCAAGATCTTCTCGATGTGCTTGATGGAATGGATGGGGCTGAAACACTTTCTCTTAAGCTTCAAAAATATACGGATGGTACGTTCTCTGGGCTTTTCAATTCTCCGACGAACGTGAATATGAATAATCAACTCGTTATCTTCAGTGTTCGTGATCTTGAGGATGAACTTCGTCCAATGGCGATATATACGCTTATTAATTATATCTGGAATGTGGTGCGTTCAGAGCGTAAAAAACGACTATTGGTTATTGATGAAGCGTGGTGGCTTATGCTTCATGAAGATAGTGCGAAATTCATGTATGCTCTCGTCAAGCGCTGCCGTAAATATTATCTTGGTGTGACTACCATTACTCAGGATGTCAATGATTTCTTGCGCTCTCCTTATGGGCAGGCAATTGTGAATAATTCCGCACTTCAATTATTGCTTCGACAATCACCTTCGGCTGTTGATATGATACAGAAGACGTTCATGTTGACTGAAGGTGAGAAATATTTATTGCTCGACAGCGGGGTTGGGCAGGGTATATTCTTTGCAGGTAATAGACATGCCGCAATTCAGATTGTGGCTTCGTATACCGAAGATCAACTAGTGACTTCGAACCCTCAACAATTGCTTGATATTGAACGAGCACGGAAAGAATTTCAGTCTGAGTTTAAGGGTCCATCAAGTACTCGACCAACTGGACAGGCACCTGTGTAAATTATACGTCAACTCTCTAAATTAATACGATATGCTTTCCCTTCGAAAACGCATTTTCTTACTCATCGCCTCTGTTTTAATCATTGTTATCGCAATTTTAGTTTGGATATTTTTTAAGGATAAACTTCATAAGACCCCGGTAGATACAACACCAGTGACTGAGGATTCCACCATCGGGGAGGTTGAGTATAAGGAGCCGAGTATAACACCCACTCAAAGTGATACTCAATCGAATGATCCAGATGAAACCTATGCAAAACAGACTGCGCGTATTTTTGTTGAGCGTTTTTTGAGTTACTCAAATCAAAACGATAATCAACATATTGAAGATGCGCTTGCGCTCGCCGTAGATTCAATGCATGGTTGGATTGTATCACAATCTCACGAACAAAGTTCTTCTTACCAGGGAGTCACAACGGAGGTTCTCAGTAGCCGTATTCTTTCTCATGAGGGTGTAAAAATACAAGTCGAAGTTGAAGCGCGGCAGAGTACTCAAGTATTGGGAGACAATGATCGCCTGGTTCAAGAAACAAAGAATATACAAGCACGAGTTGACCTTATAAAAATGGGGGATACGTGGCTTATTGAGGGGGTTTGGTTGGGAAACTAGGCTTACTTTACATTCGAATTATGGAGGGGGTTTTTGAGCACATCTGGAACAATGTTTTTGAATATATTTTTCCTTCTTTTTGCGTGCAGTGCGCGCGCGAAGGGGCTATTCTATGCCTTGAATGTTTGGACGCTATGAACATTCCGGGGGTTTTTTGCTGTCCTCAGTGCCATATTGCGACGACCGAGGGCGAATGTTGTGGTCATTGCGCGGGTAAAACGCTAATTACCCGTCATTCCGCTATTCTTCCTATGAGGGATGATGCGCTTATTCATGAGCTTATTCATTTATACAAATACCAATATCTTGAAACACTTGAATCTGCTTTCGATGCATTGATAGAGAAATTTTTGAGCGAACATTCTTTTCCACTGGTCGATTATATTATTCCAACTCCTCTACATCGTAAGCGTTATGTCGAACGGGGATTCAATCAAAGTGAGAGAATTGGTCGACTTTTGAGTCGGCATACACATATTCCATTACTGAATGCACTTACGCGTACGCGTAATACGATCAAGCAAGCACTACTTGACCGAGAAAGTAGGCTAGTCAATGTGCGAGACGCCTTTCGGGTTATTCCGCAGTTTCAATCAGTATTAGTTGGAAAAAAGGTTGTGATTGTTGATGATGTGTATACTACGGGAAGTACCATTACTGAGTGTGCGCGTGCCTTATTATGTGGGGGTGTTTCGGAGGTATCTGGGTGGAGTATTGCGCGTGGATAGTGCAATGGTATACCATGTATACATATGAAAAATTGGCTTCGACAACATGTCCTTGTATGGGTGATTGGTATTATTGCTTTTTTACCTTTTTCTTTTACACTTTTTAACCCTTTTGTCTCTGATGATTGGGATTTTTTGTACGCAGCCGAACATAAGGGTTTTTCCTTGAGTCAAATATTTTCTACTAATAATGAAGGTAATGATGTAGGTGGGTCGTATCGTCCTATGGTGGTCGTTTTTTGGCGTGGACTGTATCAAATCGCGCACCTCAATCCTTTTCTGTATCACCTATCGACTACTACTTTGCACGTGGCTAATGTTGTTTTATTGTTTTTTGTGATTAAACGTATTTGTAAAAATGTACCAACTCAAAATAGGATCGCAGGAATTGCGAGCATTCTTTTTGCGATAAGTCCGAGTAGGGGGGAGCTCGCGTGGATTTCGGTGGTAAATGATAGTCTGGTTGTATTTTTTGTATTAGTTACGGTGTTTCTGTTTTTGAGGTTTTTAGAGACTGAAGGACGATTACGAAGGTATACTCTATTTGGACTCTCACTCGTATCTACTTTTTGTGCATTTTTCACCAAAGAGATTGCACTTATTATTCCACCCACTATTTTTTTCCTTACTTTTTTTGCACAATACCCGAAATCCCAGTCTTTTTTTACCAAAATTATACACGCGACCCTCATTACCATTCCATATTTTTTTATTGTGGTTGTGTTTTTTGCACTGCGCTATCACGTGATTGGATTATTATTTGCAGATTATACCGGTAATGTAACGTTGAGTATATATCATATTATTCGAGGTTTTGTAAGTTATACATTTGGTTTTTTTCTTTCTGGGTGGGTACGTACTCAGGTTACCTATTTTTTTATCACGCATTTTTCTTTATTTGCGGTAGTATTCTGTGCTGTATTGGTCCCGTGCGTGTATCTCCTCCGAAGATCAAAATTTTTTATTCCAGTATTTTTTTCTTTTATTTTGTACCTTTTTTCAATTGTTCCGGTAATTCGATTTGCGATTAATACGACTTCTGAGTATATCTCAGAAGAAGGTCAACGTTATATTTATTTGCCGTCAGTTTTTTTGTGTTTTTGTATTGCTGCTGTGCTATCATATGGGTATGATGTAGTGCAACAAAATAAGCGTAGTTATCTTATTATTGGCGGAGTCTTGTGCGGAATTTTTTTATACGGCCAGTTATGGTATACCATTTTTATATGGAATCAGAGCTCTCAGCTTGCACAACATTTAGTACAGCAAGCTGTCACGATTATTGAAGGGGGGGTGTATGATGGGTACGTGGTTGTTGGTCTGCCGGAGCAGTATCGGGGTGCTCCTATTTTTAGGAATGCATTTGAGTTAGCGCTTTCCTTATCATTGAAAGATTCTAAGATACCGTTCACCCGTCTTATTGTTACTCGAAACCGAACTCTATACCATCCGGATGATCGATTTTTTATTTCTCGTGTTGACGCGAACAGTTTTAATTACATGAGTCCGTATCCTTATGAACGCATTTCAAGCGCACCACATTTTCTATCATCTGATTATGAGACCATCCTCTATGGACACAAAAGACTGCCGTATGCAGTCAGTGTGTTTGATGTAGGGAGAGAATTGACACTCACGTTTTCTCCTACATTTGTGAGTTATAACAAAGAGCAGGGTAATCGTATTGCGGTGTTGTTTTTTGATACTTCGAAGTGGACGGTACTCCCGTTAGGAGAGTAGTTATTTTACTGGGTTTTCTCCTCTGATAATCCGGATTAAGAACATGATGATCGCGATAACCAGTAAGATGTGAATAAACCAACCCAGGGTATGGAATCCGACAAAACCGATGAGCCAGAGTACTAACAGAATGATTGCAATTGTGGTAAGCATATAGATACGTTAAGAATAATAATTTTATCAGCATTATGCATTTGATTTTTTTGTTGACTTCCTATTTTCACTCGAAGATTCTTTTGCAATTGATTTCCATTGTTTCTTCATCTCCTTTACTGCTTCTTCCACATCAGCAGGGCTAATATTTTTTATTTTTTTGTATTTATTGGCGACCTGATTCACCACGTTATCAAATACTGGCTGCGTAATCTGTTTCGTCTGTTCAAGTTTCTCCACGATTTCTCCTTTCATTTTGATCACCCAGCCTGTTAGTTTTTTTCGATTTCTTTTGCCGTCTGGTCCGACGAGAAAGTAGGCAATTGCACCTACCGTCAGAGCCGCGATACTAGCACCGAGTGCCAATTTTCCATTATGCTTCTTTTTTGGTTGTTGTGTCATATGTCTATGTTAAGAATAATACATATTTTTAGTATACTACTCGATAAAAAAAGCGCAAGTATTTTGCGCTTTTTTTTATTTCCTCTTTTTTTATAATAATGCAACTTCAAGTGCGGCAGCAGCTGCGTCACTTCCGAGATTTTTTCTTGCTTCAGCTTGGGATTGGTTGTGCACTGTGATGATTCCAAATCCAATTGGAATCTGCTGATCGAGTGATACTCGAAGTACGCCTTCCTGTACCATCTTGCATACATAGTCGAAATGTGGGGTTTCTCCCTTTATTATACATCCAAGTGCAATCAGACAATCGTATTTTTTAGTGAGTGCAAGCTTTTGGAGTGTGTACGGAATCTCAGCGCATCCCGCCACCCTTCGTATGGTGATATGCTCTTCCTCGACTTTGCATTCGTATAGTTTACTCATTGCAGATGAGACTAATCCGTCGGTTATCTCTGTATTAAAACGAGCGGCCACAATACCTACTTTAATTCCGTGAGCATCGAGTGTGATAGTTGTCCTAGGAACGTTTTGCATATTTTAGGAATTGATGTAAATACTTTGCAAGTACGTCAGTCTCAATATTTACGGTATCACCAATCTTTTTTTCTGACAAATTGGTGTGCTCCCAGGTATACGGAATAATTTTGAAGCAGAAGTTTTTTTTGGTTACCTGGGTCACGGTGAGGCTAATCCCTTCAATGGCGATTGATCCTTTTTCGGCTATTAATTGAAGTTGTTTTTTTTCTCGAGGTTCAATGGTGAATATATATGAGTTTCCTTCAGGCATGATTGAGATGATAGTTCCGATCGTGTCCACGTGTCCTTGCACTATATGTCCGTCTAATTTGTCATGAGGGGTAAGTGATTGCTCAAGATTGACTACTGAGCCAATTTCTAAGTTAGAAAGATTTGTCCGCCTCAGACTCTCAGGCATATATTCAAAGGTCATTACTTTTTGCATTTTTTTGAGCGTGGAACACACGCCGTTGACCGTAATACTTGCACCCAGTTTTATTTTCCATTTTTTTGGCTTGGTAATACTTAATACCATCCCTTTGGTAGTGAGTTTTTTGTTTGCGACGGTTGCTGTTGCGGTAATAATGCCTGTGAACATACCTACAGACTGTACCGCAGAATTTTTAAAAAGTCTAGTAACACATAACCCATCACTTGGACGGGTTATTGGGTATGGGGGGTTATTAATCCTGTGATTGGTAATTCTCTGTTTCGATGGGGGTACCTAGTTTTCCGACGATTACCTGCGCTTCTACGGGCTCAAAACCCACTGCAATAAATAATTCTCTCAGATCTCGATCTGTCGCGCCCAGCTTTTCGGCAATATTAAGAATTTTTTGGGTATCTATATTT
Organism: uncultured Gammaproteobacteria bacterium; assembly: GCA_964565405.1. GTDB lineage: Bacteria > Patescibacteriota > Patescibacteriia > Magasanikbacterales > UBA922 > UBA922. Next base: position 4,781 of record CAZMEW010000015.1, on the reverse strand, counting down.
TCAATATCTACGATAATTTGTTTTTCTACGTTTTTCTTTTCTTCTGGTCTAAAATTACTATTTTCTCGATGGTGTAGTGCAGTCATAAGAGAGACAAAATTAAATATATACATTATCGCATGTCGTAAAAATTTTTTTAACATGCGGTTTGTTACTTAAAATAGATGTAGGTTCTTTTCGACATAGTCCCATACATGTTGTGCAACCGGATTTGGTTTTCCTGCAAGTGGGTAGTGGTGCAGATCAACAAAAGGCACCCCGTTGCATTCAATAATTCCCCAGATTTGTTCATGCGGCGATTGTGAAATATCGTTGATAATAAAATCAAAACCAATCATAGGATCCTTTACTACACCAGCCGCAATTTCGAGTATACGTTTTATTTCGGGGTGTGTCTCTTCGGTCACCTCTGCTCGAAATCCTCCATATGAAGTGCCGATTTTTTCAAGAATATCAATCGTTTCCCCAGCTGGAAGAATATCAGTAAATTTTCTGCCTGTTCGTGCAAGAAATTCAGTATGAACATTGCTTAATTTGACTTCCTTTACTTCTGGATGTCGATTTGCGTTTTTTATTACTACTAATTCCTCAATCGTGTGTACACCATCTCCCGTAATACGCGGAGGATCACCCCGAAGATTTCCTCTAAACTTTCCGTCAATCATGGTGCCCCGATAGACGCTGCCTACTAGATGCTCTTCCATGACCACCCAGTGACAGAGTTGTTTTGCTCTTTCAAACGCGCTTTTTAGTTCTTCTTCGGTTGAGATGTGTGTAGTAGTGTGACGTCCTCGTGAGCCAATGCGTGGTTTTATGATCACCGGTCTTCTGAGTGTGTAAAAAGTTTTAAGTAGCGGCTCAAAACGCGTAAATGCTCCGCCATTAGCTACTGGTACTCCAGCTGCTTTTAATTTTTGTTTTATCTTTGCTTTGTCATCAAGCCACCAGTCTGAACCATTTTCATTATGAGGTGGGCGTGGGAGTCCGTTGAATTTGATTTTTTTACCCTGTATCGTTGTTTCGTAGATATCTACCGGTCTCTCCCATACAATAAAATTTTTCAATGGGATATTCCGCTCTTCGGCTGCATCCCATAACGCCCTGCCTCGATCACTTACCACATTTTTTTTATCAGTATTTTCTCTGACTGCCCCAAAAAAATTAAGTACTGCGAATGTTGCTTTGAAAAACCAATCTGTAAATTTTGAAAACAGACGAGCGAATGGACCACCTGAAATGATTCCTCCGATTGGATTCATGATGATAATAAATGACTGGGACATCCAGGTTAGCAAGTGAGGCGTCGGATTGTTGCCACAATATAGGCATTTATGAGACATATAAAATGGGAGAAAATGAGAGAGGTGGGTAGTTGACAGGTGACTCTCCACCATAGAGAATTTTATAGAACACTGGCATCATCTGGTCTATGGATTCACCCAGTGTACAACTCTTGGCTAGTTCTTGCAATTCTTTACCCGTGTTTGTATTTCCATACAAAATAAGATCAATACTTGATGCTTTTGCTATACGGTTTTCGTTACCCATCATCGCAAATGCAAATTCGCCACAAAAATAGTCAGTAGTGATTTTTTCTACCCGTTCAAGTTCATTTATCTCTCCAATATTTTTAAGTAGTTTCAGGTATGCTTGTTTCATTTCACTCAGGTAGTTGACTTGCAAGAATCCTCCACCACAGGTGAGACCATAATAAAGACTGAGTACTATAAAAGACAGCGCCATACTAGGCATGAGATATTTTTTTTCTATTTTTTCCTGTATATCCTCGCTACTCAATGACACTTTAAAAGATCCATCTATGGTTTCTAGACGATTATTTTTGAGTATCAATCCTTTCCTTTCGCCATTTTGAACTGCCCAGAATAAGGTAGTACCTTTGTGTCCTTTTTTTGATAATGCACCACGAATATCTTCAAAACAGTCTTCAAACTGTTCGATTATTGATACATTACTGATAAGTTCCGTCAAAAAGGTAGATTGTTTAAGGTGAAAGGTAGATAATAGCTTATTCACGATATCTTCCTGGGCAAGATAGACTAAATTCGTTTTTTCTTGTCCTGGTATTTTTTTCCACAAAGTATAGTTACTTCGTGAAATTTGATCTGCGTAATAAGTTTCGTTGAGGACCTGCTCTTCTAGATATATTTCTCTCACTAAGTGGTGCATTTTTTCTTGTCTTCTAATTGTGGCAATATTTTTTTCTATAGCGGTTGTGTGGTACGCAGGAAATCCAAATACTGACTGGTGGCGGTTTTTGAGACTAAAAAAATGGTAACGTTTTTTTTCTAGTTTTGTATCGTGAAAGAATAATCCGCGTGGAAATGAAGAATTATTCAGCGAAATTCCTGCACATGAAAAAACAAATATCGTGTTTAATCCTTGTTCCTGATTTGCATATGATTGTGCCAGGTGGCTATTGACGAAGAACGGGTGGGTAATCGGACCATGATGATCTGCTGTTGAGACATAATAAAATTTTCTCAAGTGTCTGATCGCTGTCTCGGCTATTGAAGGTTCAACATTTGTGCGTATGAGTGAGTCGATTGTTGACAATAATTCTTCTTGTCGATCATTTGAAATTGCGGACACAAAAGCCAGATTTTTTTTAAAATAATCTTGGATAGTGAGATGTTTATTTTTTTTTAATACTGTTTGTAGGGCAGGGGTCTGCAGCAATACAGCTTCTTGTAGTTCATGAAAATTCATACTTCTCAGATTTCATTCAAGAGAATACTATTGGACATCTTATGGCTCATCTCTATTATTCTTCTCCGTATCAGGCACGCTTTATTGATTCATTTGATATGTGGATTCTGGGCGTCATACATGATTCCGCTATTGTCGAATACTTGACTGTCAGCTCTACCATCGGGCTTAAGTAGTGTGGTAGAAAGTGGTTTTTCCTTTGTTATTTTGTATATTGGTTTGACACCCATTCGTTTTCTGAAATTCTCACCCAACCTGATTTTTCTTCGTATATTTTGATAGCTGTGTTGATTCTCAATTTTCGGGTTACCACAAAATTAGTCCCTGCACCTGAGCGCACATTTAGTTGGTCGATTGTGATTGTCGCATCATATGGGAAGTTCATTGGTTTTTTTATATATGTCTTTGATACCCACTCACTATTTTTTTCGCTCACACGATACCACCCATTTACTTCTTCGTATATTGTTATTTCTGTACTTAGTGGAAGTTGTCTTAAAACTTTGTTGGTCACTCCTGCACCTGAGCGTACATTGAGCTTGTCTATAGTTGTTACTCCTTTTGGAAGCTTTGGAGTTACACCCATGATATATGGGAGAGTTCTTCCTGGTTCAACAAAATATTGCCCTGGCAGATTATAGGCACATGTTGCACTTCCTCCGCCGTCAAGTTGCACTTGATTTTCAAGAGGAACTCCCGCATTCTCTAGTGCTTCACTGGCCCATTCATGTGTAGCGCTTCTGCTGCAATATACCAATAATTCTTTTCCTTCTGATCTGACTCCGAGATATACTCGGGCGGTTTGTTCGGTTTTGATGCTCGGGCTTCCAAGCGGGTGAAATCCTTCTACTGCTTGGTCTCCATCTTTCACAAATATATTTTCATCAAAATCAGTTATGTTTGCGACTCCATGTGTGTTATCAATAATCAGCATTCGTCGTGATTGCTCGGTATCGCTTGCTGGACGTGATCCGCTCGTGATGTACTCACCCTGTGCATCAGAAGATTTAAGCCCGAGACTTAATTCAGTTGTCGGAGTATTTATATTGAAAAATGGGGCATTCCATAGAAATTTTACTTCGGGGTTTGCGGTTTTGAATGTTTCTACCATTGATTTTGCAAATGCCCAATTTTCAACGCCCTCTTCGGGAAAGGGGGCGACACTTGGCCCTTTAAGGATTTTTTCAGTCGATGACGCAATTAATTTTACTTGAGTATTTGCAAGGTTAATAATGGTTAGATAATCAATATATCCTGAATTCTCAGGAACTTTAATAAAACTTTTAATACCAGTTCCTGACACCCATGTAATGGGTGAATACCCTTGTGGAGTGGTGGGTGTCCAATTTTCAGCATGCGTGTGAGAGGGGGTAAATATAGAAATGCAAAGTGTAAACACTAAGATGAGAGATTTTTTCATAGAGTGAAATGTAACATTAAGTAAGAGGGAATACATTCTAGTGTACTAAAAAAAAGACACAACGCCAAATTGCGTCGTGTCTTTTTTAACTCTCTTGCGTAGAGGGCGAGATTCGAACTCGCGAGACCCTTTCGGATCCGGCAGTTTAGTAAACTGCTGTTTTCAACCACTCAACCACCTCTCCATTATTTTCAAATTTTTTTTACTGTTTGGGTTTGCATGAATATTGTATCTCCGATAGCGGAGAGGGAGGGATTCGAACCCTCGGTCCGATATAACTCGGACACAGCTTTAGCAAAGCTGCACGATAGACCACTCTGACACCTCTCCATTGCCAACAGCTAACTTGTGACATTGAAACAAATATACGAATACTTTATTTTCTTGCGGAGAGGGTGGGATTCGAACCCACGGTAGACTAAAAGCCTACAACAGTTTTCAAGACTGCCGCCTTCAACCACTCAGCCACCTCTCCTTAATAAAATACTGATGTAAAAAACATTCGCAAATACTGGATTATTGTACTCCATATATTGATAAAAGTCAACGCTTGTTACTCCCTTGTATAAATTCCGTATTATTTGTATACTTTCCCTAGTATGAAGCGAAAATATACTTCTCCTTCTTTTGCTAT
>CAZMEW010000014.1:0-26374 GCA_964565405.1 uncultured Gammaproteobacteria bacterium | reverse complement strand
GGTGGGGCGATGCCTGCGACAACGACTGGGACGGCGACAACGTCAGGAACGACCTCGACAACTGCCCCTATCACCGGAACCAGGCGCAGGCGAACCCCGATCGGGACGCCTGGGGCGACATCTGCGACCCTGATGACGACAACGACGGTGTGTGCGACCCCGAGGTCATGGTGCCGCGCGACTACAACGCCATCTACCTCCCGCCCCCCGAGTGCGAGGAGTGGAACGACAACTGTCCCACCCTCTCGAACCCGGACCAAGGCGACGACGACAACGACACCGTCGGCGACTGGTGCGACGAGGACTGCGACAACGATGGGACCCCCGAGGTCCACTCGTGGCAGTTCCCGAACTACAGCTGCGACGGTGACGACAACTGCACCGTGGCCGAGGAATGCGACGACGGAGTCGACTGCACCAAGGACTTGTGCGACGAAGGCACCTGCGTCTCCACGCCCATGGACAACTGGTGCGATGACGACAGCAACTGCACCGAGGACTACTGGTGCGACGTCGAAGAAGGGTGCATGACCGAGCCCACCGTCTGCGACGACGAGAACGAATGCACCGACGATTCGTGCGATCCCTCTGATGGATCTTGCGACTATGTCAACAACAGCGCGCCGTGCGAAGATGGGCTCTACTGCAACGGCGCCGACACCTGCGGCGGCGGAAGCTGTAGCGTCCACGCGGGAGACCCCTGTCTTCCGCTCGTGACCACGGACAGCGATTGCAGTGGCTCGTGCGACGAGTCGAGCGATACCTGTACCGCGGACGACCCGGATGACACCGGGTGCAACGACGGAGTCGACTGCACCGACGGCGATCACTGCGACGGTGGCGAATGCGTCGGTACCGCGACCTGCGAAGACGTGTTCTCGATCAAGGTCGAGATCCCGGCGCGAGGTGAACCGCTCACGACCCCGGCGGGCGACGTCTACTTCTACTGGGATGGCGACTTCGATGATCCGCCGCTCCCCGCAAGCTCGGGGAACAGCTACACGGTCACGAAGACCGTGTACAAGCTCGACGCCTGCATCTGGGGCGTCGACATCGCGGTCGCGAATCCGGGTACCGGCCTGTTCTGGGATTGCAATCCCGGAACCCCGACCAAGTTCGATCCCAAGCTGAAGACGTGGGTCGATGGCGTCGAGAAGGTCGGCACCGCGAAGCAGGACGGCAACCAGTGTGGCGGTTTCGGACCGGGCAACCTCACCCTGTCCCCGGCCATGCTCGGCTGCGCACCCTAGAACTTCCTCTGCACAACTGCGGAGGCATCTCGAAGCGACAAGTGTGATTCGCTTCAGTAGGTGACCGTTCGACGACGATCACACAATACAACCGAAGGGGCGGTCCGGACAGCAATGTCCGGCCGCCTCCTTCCCTTCAACTCTGCATCAAATCAAAGTAAAAAATAGTAAGTGATTTGAAATAAAGTTGAGGGAAATTAAAAAATCCCCCGATATATCAGGGGATTTTTTGTTTGTCATTTCGAGCGTAGCGAGAAATCTTTCCTGCATAAACTGAGGTAAGAAAGATTCCTCGACTCCCCGGCCTGGCTCGGTTCGCTCCGAATGACCATTGTCACTTTTTAGTTTTCCCTTGCGTATGCTATAATTACGCATGAAAAAAGTACACCTTATTCGCGTGTTATTTTGTGCATAATGTTGTGGTAGAAGGCAAACAAAAACAAATCCATGTCGTGCACATTATTCCTAGACTCGGTTTCGGAGGAGCCGAGCGTTTTGTAGTTCAGCTGACAAAACATATTTCAGAAAAAACTATAAAGCAATCAGTTATTACACTCTGGGATGATCGACCACTCATGTCACATCTCCCTCCAGGCGTATCATGCACTGTATTTCCACTGGACAAAATCGGCTATCTAAGTCGAGTACGGAAGCTACGTCAGGTACTTCGCGATATGGAAGCTGATGTTGTACATACACACCTTTTTAGCGCAGATCTCTGGGGTAGGCGTGCTGCCAGATCATTGGGTATTCCAGTCGTGACAACCGAACATAATATCAATATACAAGAATCCTGGCTCTGGGAAATGATCAAGCGTCGTATGCGAAATTTTTCGACTCTCTATACAGCACCATCAATTGCCGTGAAGAAGTTTATGAAGACTGCATATCGGATTCCAGAGAATAAAGTTCGGGTGATTATGCATGGGATTGATGTTAATAATTTTAAAAAAATAAAAAAAGCACATTTTACATCACCTTATCAACTGGTAATGGTTGGCAGGCTTACACAACAAAAAGGTCATGCCATAGCACTCGAGGCGCTTGCAGAGCTGAGGGATATATCGTGGACGCTTATGATCGTAGGAGTAGGAGAAGAAAAAGAAAATCTGGTACATCTTTCTGAGAAATTGGGCATTGCAGAAAAAATCATCTGGAATGGAGTGACGACTGATGTGGCGAGTGTGTATGCTCATAGTGATATGGTATTGGTCCCCTCGCGTTGGGAAGGCTTAGGGATGGTGGTACTCGAAGCGTTTGCAAGTGAACGTCTCGTCATTGCATCGCGGGTTGATGGGATTCCAGAAATGATTACGTCAGGCACCAATGGAATTCTGGTTGCCAAAGAAAATCCAGAAGAATTAGCACAGGCAATTCGATCATGTATTGAGAACAAAAACGAATCGCTCGCAATCGCCAAGAGGGGGCGTGAGTGGGCGCTCGATCACGCAGATGTGCACGATATGGCGAGTGCGTACGAAGCAGTATATCGAGAATTGGTCACAGACTAGTATGCCTACCCGAACACAACTCACCTTTCCTTTTGTCATGAGTATTGCTGCATGTTTTCTTATTTTTTTCTGGAACGCTGTTACCCGAGGTTCGCTGGTCTTGGCAGGGCTCTCTGCAATATTGATCGTACTTTTTTTCTCCTATTATCTCGAGTTTGGGCTCTACATTTTGATCATCTTATACCCGTTGATCGGGTGGGAATTGCACCTCGATACACTCAAAGGAGTGTTAGGATCGTCATCAACTGCGCTTGATTTCTATGCGCCCATGGTCGACGTGTGGGCAGTATTCATGATTGGTACATATGGAATATATCTAGTTCGCAAATGGCTCATGGGTGAGAAGCATCGGATCTATCTACCGCAACTCCGGTGGTATGCACTCTTCATCCTCTCTGCTGCACTCTCTCTCGTGAATGTAAGTGGATGGGAATTACATGCAAGTATTTCATATCTTATTCGGTTCGTATTATTCGTGTATGTCGGATATGTGGTATTAGGAACCAATATTATCAGAAGCAAAGAAATTTTCCGACGCGCACTCACCGTGGCCCTCGGTATTAGTGTGGTGGGAGCTTTTCTCGGCCTCGCATCATTTGTAGTTGGGGGATCAGGAATGGCTGGAGTCTACCGCGCTGTACCAATCAAGATTTTGGGGTGGGCGCCTTTCAATTATGATCTCGTAAGCGGACATATCTTATTGGCAGAAATTTTGGTGGTGGCATTTCCTATCGGATTGTACTTGATGTTGACTGCAAAAAAAGAAAGCCAAAAATTGTGGTATGGGATTGCTGCGGGAATCTGCGGGGTGACTGCACTCCTTACCTTCTCCCGTGCAAGTTGGGTTACACTCATCTTTGCGTTGGCTCTTGCTGCATATTTATTTCGGTCAGTTATTAATTGGAAAAAAATCAAAAAATATATATACATGGGCATTATTTGTTCGATCCCTGCGGTACTCTACATGGTTACGTTTCTCCAAAGTGGGGTAGTATCTTCATCCAATAGTACTCGTATTATTTTGACCGAAGTTGCATGGAAATTTTTCCTCGAACATCCGATTCTCGGACAAGGTATTGGAACGTTTGTTAGCCGACTTACTGATGTATATTTGTTCACCTACGAGTTTGGCGATCCGATTGATGCACATAGTATTGTAACCAAAATTATGGCAGAACAAGGACTTCTGGGTATCATAACATTCGGATTATTTATTGGCTCAGTACTATATGCCATGTATACACGATCACATAATCAGTCTTATGACCGTGACGCACGCGCGGCGAGTTATCTCTCGATATTTCTGGTGACAATTCCCGTAGTGTTTCAATTGTTCAATACACAGTATTATTCCGCACGCATGTGGGTACCGATCATGCTTGCGATTGCAGGACATCTGGTCTACCGTCATGAACACGAAAAATCAGGCTACTATACGCATTTTCGACCAGATAAATACAAGATTGACACTGAGGTAAATTAATATTTTATGATTGATATTGTACATGTAATTCCTCGATTGTATCCCGGAGGTGCAGAGCGTCTCGTACTTCAGTATGCGTGCGGACTTGATCGGAAGAACTATCGAGTACATATCATGAGTAGTGTGGGTGATGGGGCACTCAGGCCTGAGTTCGAAAAAAGTGGTGTAGAGCTTATTATTGGTTCGCGAGAAAAACATGGGGGACGATTGGGTGTGTGGAAATTTTTAAAATCACACTTACAGCGTATCAATCCAAGTATTATACATACACATTTGTTGGGCGCCGACATGATCGGATATTTCTGGAAAAGAATAGCGCCGACAACCATATGGATTTCAACTTCACACAATGTGGAATTCCACACTCCATGGCTCAAGCGAATGTTGTGGAAACATATTCTAAAAAAGGTGGATATAGTGGTTGCAGTTTCTGATCCGGTACAGGCGTATATGCGAGATCATTTTAATGTTCCAGAGAATAAAATAAAAGTCATCTACAATGGGACCGATCTTGGAAAATGGTCCGGAGTTCAGGATAAATTATTTGCAAAGAAAAATATTTCTTGTGCAACCATTGGGCGCCTTGAGGAACAGAAAGGACATATATATGCGCTTGAAGCATTCGCAAAACTTACAGAAAAAAAATGGGAGTATCATATCTATGGAGAAGGGAGCAAAGGGGAAGAACTGAAGCATGTTGCTCGATCACTGAAGATTGAGGATAAGGTGATATGGCATGGGCAAACGACTGATGTGGCTAGTCAACTCTCTCATATTGATGTGGTAATTCAACCATCGCTGTGGGAAGGGATGAGCCTCGTCGTCCTCGAATGTATGGCTGCAGGAAGAGTGGTAATTGCGAGTGCTGCGGCGGGTGAAGGACTTATCGAGAGTCGGGTAAATGGATATATATTTCACACCGGAGATGCGACACATTTGTCTGAGGTGATGGGGGAAATTTTTACGCACAAATCAGAAGCGCATCGAGTTGCGAGAGCCGCACGCACATACGCGAAGAAAAATTTTGATATGAACAAACATTATCAAGCGATCGAGGCACTCTACGATTCAGTGGTACCTCTGTTATAAGTTATATGGATTGCGTGTGTCTAAAAAAATTCTTTTTTTTACTATTCATCAGTGTACTCATAGTACATGGATTTCTGGTTCCAATTTCGGTGGATGCGGTAGAGAGTTACCCTAAAAAAGCAAATTATTTCCTCAAATGGACTCTGAGTGACACAGAGGTGCGGGAGCTTGCAAAATGGGATCTTCTCGTACTTGATATGGAAAATCAGTTGACCAATCCAGAGAAATTAAAAGAACTGAGACGGCTTAATCCTGGTATTATTCTTCTCGCATATATTACGTCACAAGAAATTAGGACTGATGCAATTGGGGGGCCGGGCAAAATGAGGGATCGACTCGCGCGGGGAATCTCGTCTGATTGGTATCTCGTGAGTGATCAGGGAAATCAGTATAGTTTTTGGCCGGGGACGGTCATGCTCAATGTCACAGATAATGCTCCTCGGGTGAATGGAATTAGGTTCAACGAGTATATATCAAACTTTGCAGCAAAAGATATTCTCGGAAGTGGACTGTGGGATGGGATATTTTTTGACAATGCGTGGAGCGATGTATCGTGGTTTACGGGGACTCATGTAGACTATGATCGAAATGGTGCACCTGATGGAAGTATTGATCAGAAATGGTATGAGGGAATGGCACGTATTTTTCAGATGACACGTGAAAAAGCACCTGGTCTTCCAATTATTGTCGGTAACGCACATACCAGAGGTCATGCAGAATCACTCAACGGAAAAATGATTGAAAATTTTGAAAAATACCCCTGGAATGAGGTAATGCAGACCTATGCCGAGAATCAGTCATCAAAATATCGTCCAGTAGTGAATATCGTTAACGCGAATACGAATAATGTTGAAAATCCGAGTGATTATCGTGCGCTTCGATATGGACTCACGAGCGCTCTGCTCGAAAATGGGTATTATAGTTTTGACTATGGTGACAAGGATCATGCTCGAACCTGGAATTATGATGAATATGGAGTATCCCTCGGTCAACCTCTAGGGATAGCGCAATCACAAAATAGTGTACCCAAATATAAGTCTGATGTGTGGTCACGAAGTTTTGAAAATGGTATATCAGTTGTAAATAGTACAGGAGACACAAAAACAGTATCACTGGGTGGTGAATATGAAAAAATTCATGGGGTGCAGGATACGACAGTCAATGATGGGGCAATCGTTTCAGAGGTAACGCTCGCTCCACGAGATGGATTAATTTTGTTAAAAACATTTGAGACGCTCAAAAATGTAATATTTACTAATGGTTTTTTTGCACGCTTTTTTAAACCTACAGGGGATCGTGCACGAAATGGATTATTCGTGTTCGAAGAAGGACAAAAAGGGGGTGCACAGATCGCGCATATTGATCTTGATTTTAATCAAAAAGAAGAATTGATCCTCGTTACCGGAAACAAAATTCAAGCATGGAGGGACGATGAACAAATACTCTTCAAGATCTATCCATATGGTGCGAACTATACGGGTTCACTTAATGTTGCAGTAGGAGATCTGAATAATGATGGATATTATGAGATGTACGTTGCTCCAAGTGCTGGATTCCGAGAACCAATCCGTACCTATTCTCGTCATGGCGAGCGGATCGGTCAAGATTTCTTTCCATTCGGTGCATCATATACCGGTGGTTACCATCTCGCACTTACCAAAGCGAGTGAGAAAGTTCCTGCGCGATTGATTGTGGGTTCAGGGAAGGGAGTTCGTTCAACCGTCACCATGTTCGGGTATGATTTCAAAAAAATAAATAGTTTTGCGGCATTTGAATCGAGCTTTACCTCGGGTGTGAGTGTTGCTGCCGGAGATGTCGATGGAGATGGTGCACAAGAAATTATCGTAGGAAAAGGAGTGGGAGGTACTCCAAGTGTGAAAGTATTTTCACTCGATGGAAAAGAAAAGTATAAGTCATTTGACGCATACTCAAGTATGTTCAAGCCAGGAGTCGAGGTGCGATCACTTGATATTGATTTTGATGGAGTAGATGAAATAGTGACTTTGTCGGAAGGGGCTTTATAAAGTAAAAAGTAAAAAGATTAAAATAATTCAAAACTTAAAACTCAAAATTCAAAACTATAACGTAAATCTTAAAACTTAACTAAGGAGGGGGCTATGTTTGAGCATGAATCAAAAAAAGATTTGAAAGTTCGATCATACTATTTATCGATAAGAACAATACGTTTTTTGGAAATAGTGCCTGAAAAACGCGTATATTGGACAATCGGTGATCAGTTATTGCGATCGATAACATCAATTGGAGCAAATATTGTTGAGCCAAAATCATCAGCATCGCGAAAAGAATTTATCAAGTTTTATCAAATATCACTTAAATCAGCTAATGAGAGTAAATATTGGTTAGGATTATTACGTGATGCTACAAATATAGAAAAAGAATCGGTTAATAATTTACTTAAAGAAGTTTGTGAGATTGCAAATATGCTTGGATCAAGTATTATTACTATGAAGAATAAAAAGTTTTGACATGTTAGTTGTAGTTTTGAATTTTGAGTTTTAAGTTTTGATATACAGTTTGTTATGCAATACGTCAAGCAACATCTAAATAAACACCACCTCTTCGCAGCTCCCCACAAATGGTTCTTCGCTTTTTTGGCAGCTCCAATTCATTTTGCTGAACTGCACTATCAAAGACGTTATCACATGCAGTTTTCGCATGCGCGAAAACTATTTCTTTTTGACCTTTCACTCATCGCCTTACTTGGGGTAATCATGGTCGCATGGCTAGGATGGACTGTGTATCATCCCACAGTTACTGATCTTGTATATATTTCCATTTCGCCATCAAAAGACAGAATTCTCTCTGGAGAGTATATACGATATACGGTGGAGTATAAAAACGAAAGTGAGATAACGTTGTCGAATGCACAATTACATATCGGGTTGCCTGAGGGATTCCTTATCGATAGAACAGATCCGGTACACACCTTTGATCGGGAATATAGTGTATTTGATATTGGTCAAATCGAAAGTAAAAAATCAGGGACGGTCTCATTGGAAGGGTGGTTTTATGGAACTCCAAATCTCGAGGATCAGATTGATGCGACACTTGAATATCGCCAAGATGGTACAGAGAGAGCTGAGAAAAAAAAGAGCCCGCATCTTATTTTTCTACGCGGTTCTCTTTTGGGTGCAACTGTTGAATTCCAAGAACAGATAATTGAAACATCAAAAATTCCGTTTAGAGCAGTACTCACCAATACCGGGAATAGTCCGCTGCTTGACATCTCATTTCCCTTTAATCCATTGTCCGCAATCGGAGAATTGCAAGATGTGTCAGTCACGCGCGGGTCGTTCGTGAATAATTCCTGGGACGCTTCAGGTTTACTTCCGGGGGAATCGGCTGAACTTATGGGAATTCTTACTATTAATGCAAGTTTGCCTGAAGAAAATTATACGATTGAGATGGCGCCCACCTTACTGGTGCGGGGTACACATATTCCGCAATCGACGGTCGTAAAAAAAATTACCGTGGCACATCCGAGTGCTCAAGTTCGCGCATTGTGGGAGGATAGTCGTTCATCAATAAAACCAGACGAAACTGCGCGTTTGGTTATTGAGGTTGTGAATACGGGGAATGTCGTGGTGGATGAAGGAAAACTTGAAATTCCACTTCCACGCAGTGTAGTTTCAATGTCAGAAGCGGCGCGTGCAAATGCGGGATCAGTCGTTGATAATTCGCTTATCATTACCTCGGCAAAGCATGCTTCACTTCGATCAATTAATCCGGGTGAATCACGAAGAGTAGTCATACTGATTCCTATAGTACACACACCTGATGGCGGTACTAATTTGTCGCTTGGATCGACTGTACGATTTAGAGGGTCAATTGCGGTTGCGCCTGATATCTCGGTAGATGCAGCTGCGACCGCATCTTCACTAAAAGTCGGAACCCAGCTCACTCTTACCGGAGAAGTTCGGTATTATACAGCTGAGGGAGACCAGCTGGGACGTGGACCCCTACCCCCCGTAGTAGGAAAAGAAACCAAATATGCAGCACTTTTTTCAGTCAAAAATATGACGAGTGACGTAACTAATGGAGCCTTAACTGTAGTTCTACCACCTCATGTAGTATGGACTGGCAAGGCAAGTGTTACTCAGGGTAGGGCACCTACATACAATGCTTCCAACCGTACGATAATCTGGAGTATGGGTACCATCAGTGCGCATAGCGCAGGAGGACTATTCCTTGAGCTTTCACTGACTCCGGATGAGTCACAAATAGACACCAATCCACGTATGGTCGAGAGTGCGGTTATGAGTGGTTTTGAGAGTTATTTGGAGTACTCGCTGACTCGCTCAATCGGCTCTATTGATGCGTCGCTTCAAACTGATAGTATTGGCCGATCAAAAGGGACCAAAGTTCAATAACAAAAATACTTAAAAAATTGCTAAAATAAGGTCTTTTTTAAGCCCTTTCCTGGGGAGGGAAATACTTGACAAAAGGTCTATTCTGTGCTATAATGAGCTGTTTATAGTTGAGTGCTAGATAAAGCACCCTCTAAATACCTTAACGCTATGAAAATAGCCATGATCGGACAAAAAGGGTTCCCCACCATTCACGGTGGCGTCGAAAAGCACGTACACGATCTTTCGGTGCGTCTGGTAGAACGTGGTCATACGGTAGTGGTGTACTCAAGAAACTGGTATACCGGTTCATCAGGAAAAGACGTGGTAGAAGGTGTCACACGAATCCATACTCCAACAATCAGAACCAAACATTTGGATACTATTGTGCATGTATTTACCTCAACAATACATGCCCTTTTTGAAAAGTATCATGTTATCCATTATCACGGAGTTGGGCCTGCGTTACTTGCATGGATTCCGGCTATTTTTGCTCCAAAAACCAAAATTGTAATCACACTTCATTCTCTTGATCGTTTTCATCAAAAATGGGGTTGGTTTGGGCGTGTTGCGTTAAAATTAGGAGAACGTGCAGCATACGCGTTTGCTGATGAAACAATTACGGTTTCACAGAGTCTTCGGGATTATGTAGAGAACGAATATGGGCAGCAAACTACCTATATTCCAAATGGTGTAGAAATGCCTGCTCCAGTAAGAAGCGCAGGACATCTGGCTTCATTTGGACTTGCACCTGATACGTATATAGTTATGATTTCTCGACTAGTACCACATAAGGGTGCACATCTCTTAATCGAAGCATTCAAAATTCTGAAAGATCGTAATCCGCACGATCATGAGATTCAATCGCTCAAACTCGCGATTGTAGGCGGAGCTGTCTATACTGACAAATATGTGCGCGAATTACATGTGTCTGCAAGCGCCATGAATGATGTAGTCTTTACTGACTTTCAATCAGGTGATGCGTTAGCAGAATTATATAGCCATGCGCGTGTTATGGTACATCCGTCCCTTAATGAAGGATTACCGATTACGGTGCTCCAAGGTATGAGTTACGGAATTCCTGTACTACTCTCTGCAATTGGCGAACATAAGGAGATTATCGGAGATAGTCGAATGCTTTTCATGGAAAATAATGTTGAATCTTTGGTTGCCTCGCTTGAACAGTTCATGAAATTAAGCAAAGAAGAGCGCCATCATATCGGAAAACAAAATAAGGCGATTATTCATGAGCGATATGATTGGGAAAATATTGTTTCTCTGGTAGAAGATGTGTATGAGAAAAAAAATACTTCCAAAAATACCTTAGCAGCAGAGGTCAAAGCCTAAATATAAAAAACTGAAAAATCCCTGTACCAAAAACGTACGGGGATTTTTTTGATAACAAAAAACCGCTAATAAATAAGCGGATCAGAGAGAGCGCAGGAGAGTGAAGTGCGTAATGCAAGTCACTCTCCTGCACGTCGCAGGCCTCTCAGAGGCCAAACGGGCAGTCGAGGTTTCCCCTCGAGAGCAGTAGGGATTTGCCACAGGGTGCCTCTGGATCTTCGATGATGTCGTACCGATTGGATTGCGGAACTTGCTCGTGGAGTATGTCACCGTCAATCACGATCGAGTCGATCGTATCCGAGATCTTCGGGTTCCCCGGGCATTCGTACCAGCCCTCTTCGGAATCTCCTTCGAGATTGAAGTCGAGGCGAATTCCCTCGCTGCATGCCTCGAGAACGGGGATATGCATGAGGTACGGTGCTTCTCCCAGCCAGGTCAGGTTGTCGAACCTGAGCCACACCATATCTCGGTCATGAGGTACTTTTAAGGTTACCTCAAGGAAGATGTAGGGGCTGTAGATGCATCCAGTGAAGGGGTCGCACCGGTCCTTCGTACCTGGATTGCGATCGGCGCATATGCTGTACTCATTCTTACATGCGTTACTTTTGCACGACGCATACGTACATGCGTTGAAGTCGTCGCATTCGTTGGCGTTAGAGCATGCACTTCCGTCTGCGACAGTGCAGACACCGCCGATGTCGTCAGCACATTCTTCATTGGACAGACATTCTGCGTCGTCACTGCACTCGGTTGCTGGCGGTGCGAGAAATACACAACCTCCCCGCGGGTCGCACGTGGAGTTACTCGGACACTCGAGGGGCGCTCCCCATATGCAGTATCCGATTTTGCTATGCTCAGAACATTTCTCTTCACCATCGCACGCATTATTGTTATTGCAGTGAAAGTCCTGCGAACATTCCACGTACTCGATGCAGAGGCCGTCGACACAGATGAAGGCGTCGGAACCGAGTTTGGTACAGTCAGCGCTGGTGTTACATGACATGTTGAGCACGTCTCGCACATCCTCAGACGTAAGAACGTCAGGGGGGTCGAGTGAGTCCAGGGTAGACGAACTCGAGTCAGTGATGTCAACGACCATGTTGCTGTCAGTGGACGAACTGATGTCGTCGGTCGTAGACGAGGTATCGCCAGGACCTCCGATCGTGGTGACGGAAGTGTCACGAGTGAACGTATCACCGCGCACGATGCTCCCGATCTTTGGGATCTCGATGTCGCAGCCAACGAAGGCTGCAACCATCAGGATGGCTGAAGGAAGAACTGAGAAGAGGTGTCGCATGAAAGGCTCCTTTGGTAGGAAGAAGATACTATGTTGGTCAAAGAGCGAGCACTAGGATCCTTTCCTAGTACTTAGTTAATTCGCAAGCTCTCGAACTAACTAAGGTCTAAGAAAAAAATAGACATGTGGCAACTAACCCATATCTACATTATTTGGTGCGGATGAATTTGTGTCAATTGACGAAATACTTTTCTCTTTGTTCGTGGTAGCGTCTTCTGTAATATTTTTTTTGAGAATTTTGGTACTCGGGGAATAGAGTGTGTTTGAGATTTTCCATTTATCAACGAATTGTCCAATGCCGTGTTTCTCAGTTTTATTCTTTACAGTCGTTTTTCGCTGTGACCATTTTACCAAGCTTTCAAAATTGATCTTGTATCTTCCAGCGACGACCACATAGGTGATTTCTTGGTCGCGAATAGCCCTTCGGATGGTCTGTGGATTAACACCAAATAATCGTGCAGCCTCAGAAATAGAAACACGAATGATTTCCTTCTGATCCTGGCTGGTAATAGGAGATTGGTTCATAGTATAGATTTGTATATACAAATAATAGCAATTTTATGATTTTTGTCAAGGTGTGGGCTACTATTGGGAAAAACGCCATATTTTAGAGATAAAATTGTATATAATAGTATATACAATTGTATATATTTTGTATAGAGTATTGTATACAAATATAGTATGTTACTGATTATGGTATATGGGCGTATCTAATAAAAAAGGAGATAGCCCTATAGAGTGTATCTAGGGTTCAAAGCCTTTATTTTTTGGCTTTCTTATGCTATACTTTGTGGTATCTTTACGTGTATAAGCATACCCTCCATATACACTGCTCTAATCAGAAAAAGGTATGACTGTAACACTTTTTTAACTTTCACGTCTTCTATGGTGAAAGCACTGAACAATTTTAATGAAAAAAAACTTTTGTATCGTGTTCGGGTGCATAAAGATACTGAAGCCTTTGGAGAACTATACGATCGATATGTGGCAAAAATTTATCGGTTTGTATACTTCAAGGTATCTCACAAAGAAGAGGCAGAAGATATTGTAAGCGAAGTATTTCTCAAAGCATGGAATTATCTAGTTGATGTGCAGCGGGAAACTGATACCGAAATAAAAAGTTTTAGTGGATTGATCTATACCATTGCCCGAACGTCGCTTATTGATTTTTTCAGAGCTCGCGCAAAGAGAAAAGAGTGTACGATTGAAACATTGGAAAACGTTGCGCATGAGGGGAGTATTGAAGAAAAGACCCAAAAAGATCAGGAGATTGAAGCGATACTCAAACACATGAAGAGCATGAAGCGTGAGTACCAGGAAATCATTGTACTCAAATATATTGAAGAATTATCAACTTCTGAAGTAGCCCAAATATTGGGCAAGAGTGTAGTCACTGTGCGGGTCACTCTGCATCGGGCCATGAAAATTTTAAAAAAATCACTTGAAGATAAAAAATAGGGTATGAAATTGCTCAAGGCACAATTAAGAAGTATCAAAGACCTTGAAGCTCGGATTAATCCTAGTCCCGAGTGGACTTTGCGTAATCGCGAACAATTAATACGACAAATTGAACACACATCTTCACAAGCAAGAATACATATCCCTGAAGCTCCCAAAGTTGCGCACAGCTTCAATACGTGGGCAAAAATTTTTGTACCCCAGAAATTGGTACGTTCGTTGAAACCATTATCTTCTGTTGCGTTGGCATTGATGTTAACTACGCTCGGATGGATTGCTAGTGCCTATGCTGAGCCAGGAGATATGTTGTGGAATGCGAAGACTGCGTTTAATTCGGTAGTTGAAACAAGTAGGTTAGCTTTGGCCCCCGAATCAAAACAAGCGTCTCTCAAGCTGTCATATGCTTCAAAACAGGCACACATATTAAAACAAGTAGTAGAGACTGACAGTGTTGGTGGGGAAGAAAAAGCAAAATTAGTTGAAAAAACAGCAGACAGTCTACAAAAAAAACTTGACTCTGCGCAAGAAAGTATCAAGACCATCGATGTCCAGAATGTAGAAAATTTGGTAAAGGAAGTTTCACTCTCGGCACAAGACATTTCTCAGACACTCAAAGAAACATTGGAAATTTCTGAAGCGGGTGGAATACAAACTACGATTGAAAAAACTTCAGCTGAAACAACCAAACAGAGTCTTGAGATGGTAGGAGACGTAGTTCAGAAGAAGACCGAGGCAAATTTAGAAATTTCTAATGAAGAAAAAGAAATTGTAAAAGACCACATAGATCAAGCAGTAGAATCGATCGTCGCAGAAGCCATGCGAGCACAGAATAAATTGAATAATCAATCAACTAGTACACAAGCAGTGAGCGTATCGTCGACACCTATTGTCACTCAGATTAGTACCTCAACTGCAACTAACGTAGGAACTTCGGTTACTACCACGACCACAATTAGCGAACAAAAAAAGACAGTTGAAACTTTGAAAGAAACCAATCTTCTTGAAGCGATCAATACAACTAAAATTCTTGCAGAGCAGGTAACAACAGTGATTGAGAAAATACAGACTCAGATCCCTGCCACCGTGCCAAGCTCAACGCCATCTGTTTCTGTACCAACAACATCAGTAAATGTGTCAACGTCAACTACATCTTCGACAACGAGTATCAAGAACGCTACTTCTACCTAAAGTTTCGGGGAAAGGCGGAAGGGAAGGTGTAATACAATTTCTCTTCCGCTTTGCCTCGAAATGTTTATAAGTAGAAGCAAAGTGTGTTCTCGTGTTTTTTGAAAAGTTTTATCGCCATGTCCGTACGGTATGGCAGATGTGTACTCGATAAGTTCGTCTATATATCTGCCATACAGTACTAGTAAGTCATCAGATGACTTACTAGATTAGGGGCAAAAAAAGCTCGGGTTTGGCCCTCGAGCACCAAAACCACCACCAGCAAGGTCGACCCGCCAAAATGGCGAGGGGGAGTGGATTAATTAAAAACTGCCTACCGTGGTGACAGGAACTTTTGTTCCTCGCGTGCTACCGTAGGTAAAAGGTTAAAATTAGTTATGAATGATGTACTCAAATTTGGCAAAAAGCTCTTTACAGCTTCAGTAGTCGGAGTAACCATCGCTTGGAGCATGGGCTTAGCAGCTCTCGTTTCACCAGCAGTGGCTCAGGCTGCAACCTGTCCAGAACTTGAAGCCGGTGATTTATTCAAAGCACCAAATGCTTCAGCAGTATATTATCTTACTGCAGGCATGGAACGTGCATACTTCCCACATGAGGATGTATTCAAGAGCTGGAATCTTAGTTTCAGTGATGTAAAGACTGTTTCAGGTGAATGTCTTTTTGCATACCCTGTAGCTACTCCAGCTGGTATCAACTACCGACCAGGTTCACGATTGATCAAACTTACTGATGCGCCAGCTGTATTTGCAATTGGCCCAGGAAACAAGATCACTCAGATCGGAAGTGAAGCTGTTGCAGCTGCACTTTATGGAAGCGCATGGGCAAAAACTGTTCGTGACGTAAGTCCATTCCACTGGTCAAACTACGCTGACACTCGAGCTACCTGGAGTGAGTCAAAACCTCATGATGGAATGCTTGTAAAGAAAGCTAGTGAAAGCACTGTATACCTCGTACAGAGTGGATCTCTGGTAAAGGTAGACGGAACTGTTGCTACATCAGGTGATGTACGAACTGTATCAGATTCAGTATTTGCAACCCTTTCAGTAGGAAGTGGTACTGTAACCGCTAACTCTGTGTATGAAAATCCTACACAGGTTGACGGAAGCGCACCAGCACCTACTACTGGAGCACTTACTGTAAGTCTCGCTTCAAATACCTCAGCTTCACGAGTTGTACCTATGGGTGCACAGGGAGTTGACTACCTCGCGTTCACTGTACGCGCTGGTTCTTCAGCTGGTACTCTTGAACAGGTTACCTTGAAGCGCGCAGGTATCGGAAGTAGAAATGACTTTAGTAAAGTATACATTTATCACAATGGAGTTCGAGTAGACAATGGTCGCTCCCTCAACACTGATGATGAAGCTACTTTCAATGTAAATACCAACATCTCAGCTAACTCTACAGAAACTTTCTGGGTAAAAGCTGACATGAACACTGATGGCGCTGGATCTACTTCTGGAGATCAGAACTACTTTGAAATCAGTACTGCATCTGAAGTAGATGCAACTGGCTCAGTAGGTGGATCATTCCCAGTTCGTGGTAACGCTATTAGTCTCGGAGCGCAAGATATTGGAACTGTTACCACTACTGGACGCGGTTCTGATACGAACGCAAAGATTGGTCAGAACTCTGTAGTAGTAAGCGAATTCGATGTTGAAGCTTCAGCAGCTGACGATGTTGAAGTAACAGGAATCACTTTGAAACAAAAAGGTACTGCACCTGCTTCTGTTCTCAAGAACGTGAAGCTTATGCACGGCGGCACCTTGGTAGCTTCTGGTGTAGTAACTGGAGATTGGGTTAAATTTGATTTCACCCAGAAAGTTACTATCGAAGCAGGTGATACTGAACGCTTCAAAGTATACGCAGATCTCGGTATTGCTGACACAAACGACACTGTAGAGCTCGTACTTGATGAAACATCAGATTTGATGGCATACAGTGTAGATTTCCCTGGAAGTCTCGCAGGTGTTAACAACAACTTGCAGAGCACTGGCTCTGACGATGCGCTTATTGTTACCCTTCAAGGTGGTAAGATCAATGTTGATATTGAAGGCACCAATGAAGATGTACGCCCAGACCAGAATGATGTAGTATTCGGTACCTTCACTATACTTGCTACAGCTGAAGATATCGACGTAGACGAAATGAAATTCGTTGTAATGCGTCCAAATTCAGCAGCATGTCTCGAAGATCTTCGCTTGCGCGACAAGAATGGCAAGGGAAGTTACTCTCTTGACTATGATGGAACCTGTGCTACTGGAACCGCGAACGCTACTACTACTGCAGAAAACATGATTCTTACTCAGGGTACTACCTATGAGTTCGAAATCGTGGGTGATGTAGCAAGTGGAGCTGTAAATGGTGATCAGTATTACTTCACATGGGCAGCGTCTGATGTAGATGCAGAAGGTGTATCATCTGACAACACAATTGCTTCAGGTGATTTTTCAACTTCAAATCTCACTGGTCCTACCATGAGTGTAAGTCCTTCATCTTTGACCGTACGGTCAACTGCATTGAGTGATGAAACCGTTGTTGCAGGTACAGATAATGTACTTCTCTACCGCGGTACCCTTGAAGCAGGATCTACTTCAGATGTAACTCTTACCTCTCTCGAATTCCGAGAAGGATCAAATGACAGCGATCTCTGGCAGTCTCTTGTTGACGATATGAAACTTTATATCGCTCCAGTAGGAGAAACTGTAGACACTGCTACTGATCTCGTAGACAATACAAGTGACCTTGATGATGAAATCGCTCTCTTCAACGGATTTAACTACGTTGTAAAGGCTGGTTCATCAAATAAAGTTAACTTCGAAGTATACGGTAACATTACTGACGGATCTGCAACTGGAGCTGTAGAGCTACAAGCTGTGGATGCTGATGCAGAAGATGAAGATGGAGAAACCGTAAACCCAATCAACGCGTCTGGAAGCACTCTTGACGACAGCTCAAACGCTGTAGTAAGTAGTCGTGTCTTGACCGTTTCTGGATCTGGAAGTTTGACCGCGGTAATTGATACCAATTACACGGGTCTTCGAAATGACTTCTACGTTCTTGCAGGTACCCAAAAGCAACTTGCAGGACGCATCCAGCTTCGTGCAACCAATGAAGACGTTAAGCTTAAGGACCTGGTAATCTTTGCAACTTCGACTGATCAGGGCGGTGGAGATACTGTTTCAGTACTCAACTCAACCTTCGATTCAATCACACTCTATGAGGATGCTGCAATGACTAAGCCTCTTGCTTCTGATGACTTCTCTGGAGGTACAGCAGGAGACGGAGTAACTACCACTCTTGAAGATATTAATTACGTGATTCCTCGTGATACTACCAAGTATCTCTATATCGGTATCAATGTAAATAGTATTGGAAATGGTGATAACGCTACTGCAACTTCAAGTGTTGACTTGAAGCTCCAGGCGCGAGATACCAACACAACTGCAGAAGGTATGTCATCAAAGACTGACCTCAGTGCAAGTAGTATTACAGTTACTGAAACTCTCACGAACAAAATGACTGTTCTCGGAGCTCAGGTAACCAATGTTACTACAAACTTTGCAAGCGGAGACCTCGTTGGTGGAGAACAAACATTCTTTACCTTCTCAGTCACTGCTAACGCAGGATCAAACACTGATGTTTCTGGAGATGCACTCGATGTACTCTTGACAAGCGTGAAATTACAGCTTGCAACTGATGCAGCAAGTGTTACTGGAACCAAGTTGTGTCGTGTAAGTACAGGTAACTGTATTAACTTGACCACAACGAGTCCATGGACTTCACCAGGAGTTCTTGAAACACCTGGCGGAGCAGGATCTGTACTTTTCAGCAACTTCACAAATGTTGATGACCGACGTGTCAACAATGGAGAAACTGTACAGTACGAAGTACGTGGAACCTTCTCAGGCGTTACTGACAAGTTCGCTCAGGGAAGTCTCCAGGATGTTAACTCTTCTGGTCTTGTATGGGGATATGATCTCGACAACAACAATGTTGTTGACATCAATGCTTCATTCAGTGATTTGAAGAAGATGGAACCTCGCTGGTCTGGATACCCAGACGTAGTAGGTGGAACTTTGAACTAACTTGTTAGCTCAAGGTACCGTCCATTCTGTAGTAATACAGAAAAAACACCCCGCCCTTCGAGAAGGGCGGGGTTGTTTTTTTGGAGCATCTGTTAGTTGCACCAAGAGAGACTTTAGGGTATTATAGGCGGGTATTCTATACTATTTACTCCATAGAATTGTATGAACAATATCATTAGACGTGTGTTGCCATTCCTAGTCTCAGCTACTTTTTTCATGCCACTTTTGGTGGGAAACAACTTTATTTTCCCTTTTATTGTTCCAAAAATTTTATTTTTTAGATCATTGGTACTTATATTGCTCGGGTGTTATATCCTATTACTTATCTCTGATTGGCAGCGGTTTCGTCCGCGGTTTTCCATACTTACCATCACTATTGTATTATTTTGGTTGAGTTTCGCAGTTTCAACTTTTGTAGGGGTAGATTGGTATCATAGTTTTTGGGACAACCACGAGCGTATGCTCGGGTTATTTACGATTACCCATTATACGATACTATATCTTATTGCATCGTCAGTACTAGATACCAATGAAGATTGGAAAATCGTGTTTCGATCCGCACTTGTACTTGGATCAATTGTTATGCTCATTGGTGTGTGGCAAAAATTCGTGGATCCTGAGTACCTTCTCAATGGGGGATCCTGGCGTGTTTCGGCAACCCTCGGGAATTCTATCTATTATAGTGGATATGGACTCTTTCTCATGTTTCTCGGGATTATTACCTATATTCGTGAAAGAAATACCACATTTTGGAAATGGTTCGGGCTTGTCGTAAGTGCGCTGGGTTTTCTGGGAATATTTTTAGGTGGCACCAGAGGCGCCATACTGGGACTTATCTTTGGGTGTGGTACAATTGCTCTCTCATATATTTTTATATCTCGAGAAAAAAGTCGTATACGTACACTCATCACCTATTTGTCAGTTGTAGGTGTTGTCTTGCTCGTAGTTTTATTCGCATTTAGACAGACTACATTCGTATCAGAAATTCCAGGTTTGGGACGTCTTTTGAATACTTCTTTTTCTCTTAATTCTACTGAGACAACGCGTCCGATGGCGTGGAAGGTGGGTATTGAAGCATGGAAAGAAATGCCAGTCTTTGGATGGGGGCCAAATAACTTCTACTATGCATTCAACAAATATTACAATCCAGAGTTTCTTAAGTTTGGATGGAATGAAACATGGTTTGATAACGCGCATAGTGTGATTGTGAATACACTCGTGGTGCAAGGTATTATTGGTATTCTTATTTATCTCTCTATTTACGCAGTAGCACTCATGACTATTTTAGTAGGAGTGAGAAGGGGTAAGGTACACATGCACATAGGGTTTATATCAGCTGGATTTTTGGTTGCGCACTTGATCGGATTGGTTACGGTTTTTGAAAACCCGACCTCATATTTGTACTTCTTTATATTCGCTGCATTTGTAGCTCATATCACTCGCGCTGTAGCTCTGAAAAAGAAGCAAGAAGAAGTAAATTCTCTTGAGGAGGGTAAGAAAGAAAAAAAACAAAAAAATATAAAACATATCTCCACTGGAGCGATAATCACTCTAGGCTTTGTGGTATTCTGTATTATCTACGTGACGGATATTGCTCCAGCGCGTGCAAATAAAGCAACGATTGCGGCAATACAAAAAGTATATTCAGGAAGTGCTGATGCAAAACTATTTGAAGAACCTCTAACTTATTCCACACCCCACCTTGATGACATACGTAATGATATCGCTAGAACAGTTTCAGGTGCCTTGCCAACCTTGGTGCAAAATGGAAAAGGTGAACAGGCGACCACACTCTTTACTGAGACCGTTCAAGAATTACAGAAAAATCAATTATTACACCCACTTGATGTACGGGTACATTTCACATTGTCCCAAATTTTAGAGTTCGGATACCAGGCAACGCAGAATAAAGATTTTCTAGTTCAAAGTGAGGCTGCACTCAGAAGAGCGACTGACCTCTCGCCCAAACGACAACAATTCGTCTATGCACTTGCTCAAAATTTAGCTGAGCAGGGCAAATTGGAAGAAGCAGAAAAAATAATGAAAAAATCTATTGACGAATATCCACTTATCGCTGAAGGATGGGTGAGACTTGCTCTAATCTACGCGGCAGAAAATAAAACTGCAGAGGCACGAGAGGTTGCCGGTAAGGTCTTGGGATGGTTTAGTGGTACCACAACGGTATACCTTCTCAATGAAAGCTGGAAACCCATTATGGAGCAACTGATCTCCTCGACTACGCCAACAAGCAAATAATTTTATTGATATGTCAAGTATGAAAGTAGTGATCTTATGCGGGGGTACAGGAACCCGCATGAAGGAAGAAACAGAATTTAAACCAAAACCATTGGTACTTGTTGGAGGCAAACCTATACTGTGGCACATCATGAAGATCTATGCACATTACGGGTATAATGAGTTTATTTTAGCTCTTGGTTACCGCGGAGACATGATCAAGCAGTATTTTCTCAATTGGCGGAGTCTCCTCAATGATTTTACGCTTGATACCAAAAAACATGAATTCATTTTTCATAATAATGATTGTGATGATTTCAGGATCACATTTGCAGAGACAGGATTGGAAAGTTTGACTGGAGAACGGGTACGTCGTATTAGAAAATATATTGCAGATGATCCGCGGTTCATGTTGACCTACGGCGATGGGGTCGCTAATATCAATATTTCAGAATTGATCGACTTTCACACAAAACAAAATACTGAAGCAACGTTGACTGCAGTTCGACCAACTCACCGGTTTGGTCTGCTTGATATCGACCATACTTCAGAAAAAATCAAAGGATTTTACCAGAAACACGTAACTAATGAAGCTGATAAAATTTCAAGTGATTTAATAAATGGTGGATTTATGGTGCTGAATACCAGTATATTCGATTATCTTCAAGAGAATTCTATGATCGAATCTATTTTTGAACCACTTGCGAATAAGAATCAGTTGTCGGTATATAAGCATGCGGGTGAGTGGAAATGTATGGATACATATAAAGAAGTTGAAGAATTAAATAAACAATGGGAGACCAATCCATTCTGGAAAGTGTGGAAAGAATAATCGAAGTATATGAGTATTTTGGCAAAACAAAACATATTAGTAACTGGAGGTGAAGGATTGGTAGGTTCACATCTCGTAGAAGCGTTGTTGAAAAAGAATCCAGCGAATGTAGTAGTACTTGCTCGTGATCGAGATCCGAGGTCATATTTTGTGGACACCAGGCTGGAAGAGCAGGTCATTCTTGCGTATGGGGATCTCAAAGATAAAGAGCGAATCTATGATATTGTGACTACGTATGAGATTCAGTATATTTTTCACTTGGGAGCCCAGGCACTAGTTCGAAATGCATTTGTGAATCCATATGAAACACTCTCAAGCAATATTTTGGGAACGATCCATGTACTTGAAGCTGCTAGATTGTCACCGAGTGTAAAGGGTATTATTGTTGCTTCAAGTGACAAGGCGTATGGAAAAGAATGTGTGGACGCGACTGAAGATCATAAACTTGAAGGTGATCATCCATACGATGTTTCAAAATCATGTACTGATCTTATTTCTAAGACTTATGCATCCACCTATGGACTTCCAGTGGCAATCAGTAGATGTGGAAATATTTTTGGTCCCGGGGATCTTCATTTCAGTCGAATTATTCCAGGATGCCTTAAAGCATTGATTACAAATGGGAGACTTGAGGTGAGGAGTAATGGGGAATTTGTGCGCGATTATGTATATGTAAAAGATGTGGTAGCGGGATATATTTTACTTGCTGAAAATATCGAAAAAATAAAAGGTGAGGCCTTCAATTTTAGTACAGGGTACAATTTTTCAGTCTTAGAGCTCATTAAAAAAGTTGGAGATGTTTTTGGAAAAGAAATAACCTACACGGTTGAAAATACGCAGAAAAATGAAATCGAAAGACAAAGTCTTAACTATGAAAAATCAGTAAATGTACTTGGGTGGAAACCGACCGTATCTCTTGAGGATGCTCTAAAGGAAACGTATCAGTGGTATGATAAATTCTTTAAAAAGTATGAAACCTGAAGAGTTGAGAGTGGAGGCAGCTGAAATACGAAAAAAGATTGTACAGATGATCGCGAAATCAAAAAGCTCGCATATCGGATCAGCGTTGAGTATTGTGGATATTCTGACGGTGCTGTACAAAGAAACTCTCTCTATCCCTTCGGTCACAGATCCCATGAGGGATATTTTCATTCTAAGTAAGGGGCATGCAGCAGCAGCACTCTATGCCACTCTTGCGCAGTGTAATTTTTTTCCATCAGAACTTCTGGAAACATATGGTGAAGATGGCACCAAATTGGCAGGACATGTGATTAAAGATTGTGTACCTGGAGTAGAAGCGACGGCAGGATCGCTAGGGCATGGGCTGTCGCTCATCACGGGATTCGCACTCGCAAATAAACATAATGGTCGAAAATTTTATGCTCTGGTAGGCGATGGAGAGTGTAATGAAGGGTCGATTTGGGAGGCGGCAAACTTTGCACGTCAATTCAATCTCCATAATCTCACGGTGTTTGTTGATTGCAATAGACAGCAGGGGATGGGCTATACCCACGATATTATGAATATGGATAATATGGGTGCGCGATGGGCTGCGGCTGGCTGGGAAACGATCGAGCTAAATGGACATGATATGAAAGAGTTACAAAAAGTGTGCAGCTATTCCCGGTCTCGCACAGGAGAAAAACCATTGGCAATTATTGCACACACCATCAAGGGGTGTGGAGTATCCTGGATGGAGGATAAAATTGAGTGGCATTATCGTCCGCCAACTGAAGAAGAGGCGAAAAAAGCAATTGATGAGATTGATTCACGTCTATGAGGAATACGATTATTAATGCAATCCATACAGCAGCAAAAGTAGATAAAAATATCGTCTTTATTACAGGTGACTTAGGCTATTCGGTTATTGAAAAATTTCAAGCTGAGTTGCCTGATCAGGTGATTAATGCGGGTATAG
Organism: uncultured Gammaproteobacteria bacterium; assembly: GCA_964565405.1. Taxonomy (GTDB): domain Bacteria; phylum Patescibacteriota; class Patescibacteriia; order Magasanikbacterales; family UBA922; genus UBA922. Next base: position 2,317 of record CAZMEW010000014.1, on the reverse strand, counting down.
CTGAACAAAATATGATTGGCATCGCGGCAGGTATGGCGCTCGCAGGAAAAAAAGTGTTTGTATATACCATCGTCCCATTTGCGACCATGCGGTGTTTTGAGCAGGTGCGAGTTGATGTGTGCTATCAGAATCTAGATGTGACTATTATTGGAGTTGGTGGTGGATTTGCATATGGGACACTGGGAACAACGCATTTTGGTAGTGAAGATATGGCGCTCATGCGTTCACTTCCACACATGAAGGTGGTTGCGCCTGCAGATCCAGCGGAAGCAAGTATCTTGTTCGCACAGATTTTAGTCGAAAAAGGACCGTGGTATATTCGCCTCAATCGTGGCGGTGAAAAGCAATTGGTACATGAAGATATGGATAAAAAGAAAATTGGAATGGGGTCGGTTGTCAAAAATGGAACCGATATAACCTTATTTTCAATTGGCGCAATCACTGACATCGCACTTCAGGCAAGTGAAGTACTTGCAAAACAGGGGATAAGTGCTGAAGTGGTACACATGCACACACTCAAACCACTCGACAAAGAATGTGTCACTTCAAGAATACAATCGAGAAAAGCGATGATTACTATAGAAGAACATTCAACCATCAATGGGTTAGGATCGGCAGTATCAGAAGTACTTGCCGAAGCGGGGGGTGGCATACCATTTACCAGAATTGGTATGAGGGATGTATACCTTGATTATGTAGGGAAGCAAGATTTTTTGCGCATAGAGGCCGGTATTTCTGTTGAAGCAATTGTAACTGCAACAAAAAAGCTATGTCAAAAATAAAAATATTTGTAGCTGGTGGTAGGGGATTTATTGGCAAAAATATCAGAGAACAACTAGGATCAAAATACGATATTCTCGCCCCAACTCGCGAAATTTTGGACCTTACCGATGCAGCGGCAGTACTAGAGTTTTTCAAAAAAAATCCAGTAGATATAGTGATTAACGCAGCTGCAAGCGGAGTAACGAGAAATGCGCAAACATCAGGGGTCGGTATAACTAACCTAAGAATTTTTTATAATTTAGTACACGCAAAAGAGTATTTTCAAAGATTGATTATGCTTGGGTCTGGCGCTGAGTATGATAAGCGAAAATCATTGGAGCGGGTATCAGAAAGTGCTTTTGGAGATTCAATTCCTGTAGATGAATACGGTTTTTCAAAATATGTATGTGCCAAGTACGCAGAACAGGTTCCTCACATCACACATATCCGGCTGTTTGGAGTATTTGGAAAATACGAAGATTACACCACGCGTTTTATTTCAAATGTGATTTGTACAGGACTTACCAATGGCTCAATCGTTATGAACAAAAATACACGTTTCGATTATCTCTATATCGACGATTGTATACGTATCCTTGAACGATGTATTGAATTGCCTTCGAGCGAGCGGATCTTTAATATTGGAAGTGGAGAACCAATCGAGCTTCGAACCATTGCAGAAAAAATACATACAAAGTTGAATTTGCAAACGGATATTGTTGTGAGAGAAGAAGGTATGGGCAATGAATATACACCTGATATAACGGTGATGAAAAACGTATTAGGTGAAATTCCATTAACTTCACTTGATTCTGCCATCGATGAACTGATTGAGTATTATCGTGGAATGTTACCAGACATTAGGAGAGAATTTATGCATACTATATAGCATATGGACATACAAACAAAAAAATTAATCAGTATTGTTACCCCCACCTATAATGAAGAGATGAATGTTGAAGAATTGTATTCGCAAGTAAAGAGTGTCATGGCTGAATTACCGCAATATGAGTACGAACATATTTTTATCGATAATGCTTCTCCAGACAATACAGTAGCTATTTTAAAAAAAATAGCGGCAACAGATACGAAAGTAAAAATTATCGTAAATATTAGAAATTTTGGACATCTGCGATCACCCTACTATGGCCTTCAGCAAGCGTATGGAGATGCGGTCATTCTAATGGTTGCGGATCTACAAGACCCTCCAGTGTTGATTAAAGAGTTGGTTAAGAGGTGGGAAGAAGGTAAAAAAATTGTAGTGGGGGTAAAAAATAAAAGTGAAGAAAGTAAAATGATGTTTGCGGTTAGGAAACTATATTACAATTTGATACAAAAATTTTCCGATGTGGACCAGGTAAAAAATTTTACTGGCTTTGGGCTCTATGATCAAAAATTTATTGAAATTTTACGAACACTTCATGAACCATACCCTTATTTTCGAGGACTGATCGGAGAGCTTGGGTTCGAGCGTGCAGAAGTGGAGTATGTGCAGCCGGTGAGAAAAAAAGGTAAAACAAAAAATAATTTTTATACTCTCTACGATCTTGCGATG
>CAZMEW010000013.1:0-29271 GCA_964565405.1 uncultured Gammaproteobacteria bacterium | reverse complement strand
CCCACGACCATTGGCTTAAAAGGCCACTGCTCTACCAGCTGAGCTACAGGGTCATGATAGTCACTTTTCATGTATCTTTCTACTATATCGTAATGAGTACCAGCTACTTACCCCGAAGAGTCAACTGACGTCGGGAAGTTACCAGGTCATTTTTTCACGAACTTTAACGCAAATATGATATACTAGACACACAGAAAAGTCAAGTAAATAATTATGGCAAAAAGTCATGAATTTCATGCATATAGTATTTCACATTCTTTTGATATTTTGAAGAGTGGAAAGGAAGGTCTCTCAAAAGATGAGGCAGAGAGGCGGTTGCATGAATATGGCCCAAACGAAATTCCGGCTGCCAGGCACGAAATGACGGTGTGGAAAATTTTTTTCGAACAATTTGCGAGTCCTTTGATTATTGTTTTGATTGTTGCGGGTGGAGTAAGTTTTTTGTTGGCCGAATGGGTAGATGTAGTGGTAATTGCACTAACAGTTACCGTGAATGTATTGGTTGGATTTGTACAGGAATATCAAGCAAATGCAGCGCTTAAAAAACTCAAAAGTTTGGTTACCTATACGGCGATCGTATTTCGCAATGGTTCGAGCACTCGAGTTCCAAGTGAATTGGTCGTTCCAGGTGATGTTATGGAAATCAGATCGGGTGATAAAATCCAGGCTGATGGAAGAATTATTGAAACATCTGAATGCGAGATAAATGAGGCGACTCTTACCGGAGAAGCGGAACCACAGAAAAAAATAAGCGACAGTATTGTAAGAAAAAATGTTGCAATCGCAGATCGGATCAATATGGTGTATCGCGGAACAGTGGTAACTCGTGGGCGAGCGCGTGTATTGGTCACCGAAATTGGAGGAAATACCGAAATTGGGAAAATTGCGAGCATGGTCAGTAATATTACGGAAGAGGAGACTCCGCTTCAGAAACAAATTTCAAAATTGGGAAAAACGCTCGGGATACTGGTGGTACTTATGTGCACAGTTATTTTAATATTAGGGTATTTTTCTGCTTCTGAACATACGGAGAAAGGAATTGAATTATTCAAAACAGCAGTGGCGGTGGCAGTCGCTGCGATTCCTGAGGGACTTGCGATATCCATGACCATCATCCTTGCAATAGGTATGAAGCATATCTTGAAGAGGCAAGCATTAGTTCGAAAATTATTAGCGGCAGAGACATTAGGGTCAGTATCAGTGATCTGTACCGATAAGACAGGTACTTTGACCGAAGGGAATATGTCTGTTGTGCGCATTGTGACGCCACAAGCACTTTTTACCGCGTCTGACTTGGTCGGAAAAACCAATAGTGATGATGTGGATGAGGATGATGCGCGCTATGCAGTAGAATTAGGAGTAGTGTGTAATGATGGAGTGATAGAGAACTATGAAAAACAGGATACTGAGTGGAGTATATCTGGAAACCTGACAGACGCAGCTCTCGTGAGATATGGTGCAAAAATAGGTATATTCAAACCTGAAATAGATCATGTGTATGAAAAAAAAGCTGACATCCCTTTTGACAGTAGAAAGAAATATATGGCTGTCTTGGCAGCAGACGCTACATCACAAATTGTGGTAATGAAAGGTGCACCAGAAAAAATATATTCACGAGTACGCTCATTTAAGGTAGGTGGAAAAATTCATACGTGGAGTCAAAAAGAAGAAGAATATATTAAAGGAAAGGAACATAGTTTGACCAAGCAAGGCCTCAGAGTCATTGCTGTTGCCTACAAGGAATCTCATTCTGGAAAAAGAGTAATAGCTGATCATGATTTGCATGATTTGGTGTTTGCAGGATTATTGGTATTTGCAGATCCACTACGCGCAGAAGTGCGGCAGACTGTCGAGATTGCGGAGCGTGCAGCTATTCGAGTTATTATGATGACGGGTGATCATGCGTTGACGGCGAGGACTATCGCACAAAGTGCGGGAATTGGAAAAGAAAATTCAAATGTATGTGAAGGCGCAGAACTTGAAGCACTGAGTGAAAGCGAGTTAAGACAAAAGTTGGCCACTACATCGATTTTCGCTCGAGTCGAACCAAAACATAAAATACAAGTCATACAAGCGCTTCAGGCAGATGGACAGGTGGTTGCTATGACCGGGGACGGTGTCAATGACGCGCCTGCCCTAAAAGGGGCTGACATCGGTGTTGCTGTTGGTTCGGGTACTGATGTTGCAAAAGAAATCGCTGATTTGATTCTACTTGATAATTCGTTTACCACAATTGTTGCATCTGTTGAAGAGGGGAGAGGAATTTATCAAAACATCAAAAAAGTTGTGCTGTATCTACTTTCGAGCAGTTTTTCAGAAGTGCTCTTGATTACTGCATCTATTGTCGTAGGATTGCCTCTACCTGTGCTTCCGGTTCAGATTTTGTGGGTTAATTTGATCCAAGATTCATTTCCAGTGATTGCGCTTGCTTTTGATCGAGCAGATAAAGATAATATGAAAGAACCTCCGCGCAAGAGAAATACACCGATTCTCGACTCGAGTATCAGAACCATTATTGTGTCCAAAACCATTTTTGCAAATATTCTTTTGTTTGGAATGTATCTCTATTTTCTAAAAACAACCAATGATCTCGCGCTTACACGAACGATCATATTTCTTGCGTTTGCGGTTGACGCATTATTCTACATTTATCCAATACGAAATCTCAAAAAGTCACTCATAAAAATAAACTGGTTCGACAATGTTTATCTCACGCTCGCACTTGCGTTCGGGTGGTTGATGTTGGTGTGCGCGGTCTATTGGGAACCATTTCAACGGATACTCCATACCAAACCATTAGGTATGTACGAATGGGGCATATTGATTCTTTTTGGTGTCATAAATATGATTTTTGTGGAAGTGGTGAAGATCATAGTGCACATTCGAAGAAAAGTATAAAGAATGTGGTGACAGGATATATATTTGCTGATTCTTATTTTTCACGATACACTGTATGTATAGTTTGATATGACCAAAAAGAACAAACAAACCAAGATAGTAGCAACCATTGGTCCGTCGTGTGAATCCATAAAGGCATTGGAACAGATGGTCAAGGCGGGGCTCAATGTTGCGCGTCTTAATTTTTCTCATGGCACGCACGAGAACCATGCATTTTTGATTGAGAACATACGAGCAGTTGAAAAGAGAACTGGTGAGCCGATTGCAATTTTGCAGGATCTTCAGGGGCCAAAGTTACGGCTCGGTGAATTGCCAAAAAATGGAATTGAAATTAAAAAAAATACTGAAGTAGTCTTCACTCATGCGCCGGAAACATCTGCTGAAATTCAAATCGGGTTTGAAGAATTGTATCAGTACGTCAAGCCAGGGGAGCAGATGCTGATTGATGATGGGCGCTGTGAAGTGAAAATTAGCCGGGTGGAAGGAAAAAAGATTATAACCGAAGTCGTGGTTGGCGGATTGCTTACTTCACATAAGGGGATTAATGTGCCTCAATCTAACTTGAAAGGTTTGAAAGTACTAACGAACAAAGATAAAGAAGATTTGGTTTTTGGGTTAGAGCATGATGTTGATTTGGTTGCGCTTTCGTTTGTCATGGATCCTCAAGATATTCTGGATGTAAAATTTTTTATCAAAGAAATCGAACAGAGAATGGGAAAGAAAACGAATGATCCGGTCCGTATCATTGCAAAAATTGAAAAACATGAGGCAGTAAAAAAAATTGAAAAAATTATTGAAGTCGCTGACGGTATTATGGTTGCACGCGGAGACTTGGGTATTGAAATTCCGGCTGCTGAGGTTCCATTGATTCAAAAAAAAATTATCGACCTCTGTCGTTTGCATGCTAAACCTGTTATTGTGGCTACGCAGATGCTTGATTCTATGCAACATTCTCCGAGACCCACGCGCGCCGAAGTGTCAGATGTGTCAAACGCCGTTATTGATCATACGGATGCCGTTATGCTTTCAAATGAGACTGCGACCGGAGAATATCCAGTCGAGACAGTCGAAACTATGAAATCGATTATCTTATCTACCGAAGAATCAGTATATGATGACGTGCGTGCTGGCACAAATAAAAAAAAGAAAATAAAAAATGTTGATACGATCATAAGTAGCCTTGCAAAATTAGTAGCAGAGCAGGTAAATGCGAAATTAATCCTTGCCGCGTCACTTTCGGGGGATACGGGGCGACTTATTTCTCAGTACCGTCCGGAACTTCCTATTTTGGTTGCTACGAGTTCTCTTCGAGTACAGCGTCAATTGAATCTTTCGTGGGGTGTCGAGCCGTTCATTCTTGGTGAATGTAAGACTATTGAAGAGTTAATTGAGCGTTCTATTCTTCATCTGAGGGAAGACAAAAAAGTCGGGACCGGGGATTGTATTATTATTGTTGCAGGAGAACCTGTTGGACAAGCAGGGCATATAAATTTGCTCGAAGTGCGAGAGGTATAAGGTAATACTAGGGTGACTAACAAAAAAGATAGACTCATGAATCTATCTTTTTTGTTAGATCAGTATAAAATTGTGGTAAGTTTATTAACTTTTCTAGGTATTATGGGCTATAAGGGTTAGATATCCACGTATATGGCACTATATATTTTTTTATATAAGGAATGTGTGATATACTTATGTTCATTATGAAATCACGTGATAAAAAAAGTAGCTCGAGTAAGAATACTGCACGACAAAAGGCACATATTTTGTGGTTTGATGAAATTAAAATTACCGATATTCCACTGGTCGGAGGAAAAAATGCCTCTCTCGGAGAAATGTACACTGGGTTGAAAAATAAACATATTGCAGTACCCAACGGCTTTGCGATTACGGCGCGTGCGTATTGGGATTTTTTTGAAGCACATGGTCTCGATAAAGCAATCAAGAAGGAGATCAAAGGACTCAATGTTCTTGATGTTAAAAAATTAGCCAAAGTCGGGAAGCGAGTACGCGAGCTTATCATAGCAGCAGAATTTCCCCTTGAGTTACAAAAAGAAATTACTAAGGCGTACGAAGAATTAAGAAAAAAAGAGGGGGTAGCACATCTCTCTGTCGCAGTACGATCGAGTGCGACAGCGGAAGATTTGCCTGATGCGAGTTTTGCAGGGCAGCAGGAAACATATCTTAATATTGTAGGAGAACATGAACTGTTGCTAGCTGTAAAAAAATGTGTAGCATCATTGTTTACTGACCGTGCTATTTCATATCGTGAGACCAAGGGGTATGATCATCTCGCCGTCGCGCTTTCGGTCACGGTACAGACGATGGTTCGCTCAGACCTAGGATCTTCGGGCGTGATGTTTACACTCGATACCGAATCTGGATTTCCGGGTGTCGTGCTGATCAATGCGTCCTATGGGCTCGGTGAATATGTAGTGAAGGGACGGGTCACACCTGATCAATTTTATATCTTCAAAGAAGGCTTGAAAAAAGGAAAGAGCTCGATTATTAGTAGAATTTTGGGTTCAAAAGAAGTGAAATTGGTATATGGAAAAAAAGGTACTACACAAAACATTGTGCCCGCCGAAGAACGCCACCAATTTGCGTTGACTGACAACGATGTAATAACGCTTGCAAAATGGGGAATGGAAATTGAACAATTCTATAACAAACCCCAGGATATTGAATGGGCAAAAGATGGAAGTACGGGCAAACTGTATATTGTCCAAGCACGTCCTGAAACAGTCAAATCACAAGTAGATCACAGTATTATTGAGTCCTATGAGTTGAAGGAAAAAGGAAAATTAATTGCGAAAGGAATTTCAGTCGGACAGAAGATTGGAGCCGGTGCGGTGCGAGTGATCAATGACCCAAAAGACATGAAATGGTTTAAAAAAGGCGAGGTGTTAGTCACACGCATTACCGATCCTGATTGGGAGCCGATTATGCGTATGGCCGCAGCAATCGTAACCGAACAAGGCGGAAAAACAAGTCATGCGGCAATTGTCTCCCGTGAGCTCGGAGTTCCTTGTGTGGTTGGAAGTAGCCGAGCACGAACGATTCTTAAGAATGGACAAAAAGTTACAGTATCGTGTGCTGAAGGTGATGAAGGACACGTGTATAAGGGTGCCTTGCCGTTTGAAGTAAAGAAAACACACATTAAGCATACTGCAAAGACGAATACTAAAATAATGATGAATGTGGGGGACCCAGATCATGCGTTTGCCTTGTCTTATGTTCCAAATGATGGAGTGGGGCTCGCGCGCGAAGAATCTATTTTTTCCAATTTTATACGTATTCATCCACTTGCATTGCTTAATTATGAGAAATTAAAAGATAAAAAAGCGAAGAAGCAGATTGCAGAACTGACACTCGGATATACAGACAAACGCCAGTATGGTGTGGACAAACTGGCAGATGGTATCGCGCGAATCGCAGCAGCTTTTTATCCCCGAGACGTAATTGTTCGATTGTCTGATTTCAAAACCAATGAATATGCAACGTTGATTGGTGGACGAGAATTCGAGCCGAAAGAAGAAAACCCCATGATTGGATGGAGAGGTGCATCAAGATATTATTCCGAAGAATACAAAAGCGCCTTTGGTATTGAATGTGAGGCTTTGAAAAAAGTTCGAAGCGAATGGGGACTGGACAACGTGATTGTAATGGTTCCATTTTGTCGAACACCGGAAGAAGGAAAAAATGTACTCAAAACCATGGCAGAATTTGGCCTGAAGCAGGGTCAGGATAAATTAAAAGTATATGTAATGTGCGAAATTCCGTCGAACGTGATTCTTGCAGAAGAGTTTGCTCGAATTTTTGATGGATTTAGTATTGGCTCGAATGATCTGACCCAGCTTACACTGGGAGTCGATCGTGATTCAGCACTCGTAAGTCATGTGTATAGTGAAAAGAATGGTGCTGTGGTTTCATTGATTCGACAGGTCATTAAAGTTGCTCACAAATATAAGAGAAAAATTGGAATTTGTGGACAAGCGCCGAGTGATTATCCAGAATTTGCTGAATTTTTGGTACGAGAGGGGATAGATAGTATTTCACTTAATCCGGATACTGTAGTCTCTACACGTGAGCGAATCGCAAAGACAGAGAAAATGGTAGGAAGAAGTACACACAAGACCAACCCAAAATTTTTGGGGATGGTTGCGATACTTGGATTGCTTGCCGGGGGTATGATCCTTGTTGGAGGTGGGTGCAAAGCTCTTAGTTCGTCTCCAGTAGAGCAGAGATATGGAAGAAATACTCAAGAAGTAACACCAAGACAATTGCGGCTTCAGATTGAAGAAAGTCTAAAGGCAGAAGAGCAGGTACGTTCTCAAAAACAACATACCACCATGACATTTTCTTCTTTTGCTCCATTCAAAATCAGCTATCCACAGACATGGGCAGTAACCGAATTACCTGACCATAGTGGGTATATATTCTCTGGATCAGGTGAAAAGGATAAGATCGTTATATTGAAACAAAAGAAAGGGTCGAGTGCTCAAAATTCAGGTAGTCCAGATAAGACCGCACAGACATCATATGTAGTTATCAATGGCAACACACAAGAGATCGAATATCGCAAAAATGAAAATGGTGATGTAATGCCTTCGGTGCATATACCGCTGAATGAAGAAGACGAATTATTTGTGTATGGTCCAGTGCCAGTCGAAGTATTCAAAGAAGTGGTTTCAAGTTTTAGCTACGATGATCCGGAAACTACTGCAGATGATTCGATTTTACCTGATTCAGGAGAATCGTGTATTCATGTGATTTCTGAAGGAGATAGCGCCGCGGTAAATTGCTACTAAGTAAGTGAAAATACCATCCCCTGTAGGATGGTATTAATTTTTTGATGACCACATTTTCTGTATAGGTATACAAGTTCAAAATGTGATAAACTGTTTTATCAAGACTTCTGATATGCTACAATAAGGGAAGTTAGGCCTATGAAAAAGATACAAATTCTATCGATATTTTTGATGCTAGGAATAGCTATTTTTTCTTTATGGGTACCCCATACCGTGCAGGGAAGTGTGGAAGAGCAAGAACAATTACAAGAGGAGTTGAAAAAAATAGAAGCTGAAATAGGAACGCTTGAAAAAGAATTAGCACTAACAAAAGGAGAAAAAAATACACTTGCGAATAAGATACGTTCATTGAAACAGGAACAGCAGAAAATTCAACTGCAGATTTCTGCAACTACGGTGCGCATTAAGGAATTGAATAGCAAACTCAAAATAACAGCAGAAAGTATTGAAAAAAACCAGGCAAAAAGTGATGCCCTCAAGAATAATCTTGCCGCACTCTTGCGTATACTTTATCAGAGAAATCATGAGGCGGTTGCATTCCGGCTCATTTTACAAGGCCGGCTAAGCGACGCGCTTACTGAAGTGAGGAGTCTCGAGTTACTATCTGATTCGATCAATACGATGGTTGATGAGGCAAAAAAAGTAAGAAGCGATCTCGAAGCGCAGCAGGAAGTCTTTGCCTCAGAAGAAGATGAAGCAAATCAACTTTTGAAATTAACGAGCGCCCAACAAAACGCACTTGGTGGAAAATTGACTGAACAAAGTACGCTGCTCAAAGAAACACAGGGAAAGGAAGAAAATTATCAGAGTCTGCTGCAAGGAAATAAAAAGAAGGCTGCTGAAATAAAAAGTCGAATCTATGAACTACTTGAGGTAGGCACCCAAATTACATTTGGAGAAGCAGTGACAATTGCTGAGTGGGTACACGGGCAGACAGATGTGCCTACGGCACTTCAGCTAGCGATTCTAACTCAAGAATCAAATCTGGGGAAAAATGTCGGAACCTGTAACCGACTCGGTGATCCTCCGGAAAAAAGTTGGAAAGTGATCATGAAACCAGAGAGAGATCAGGAACCATTTAAAATAATAACCACAGAACTTGAAAAAGATCCGGATATTACACCAGTCTCGTGTCCAATGCGCAACAAAGACGGAAGTCAGCTCGGGTGGGGAGGTGCAATGGGTCCGGCACAGTTTATTCCTTCGACGTGGATGGGGTATAGAGGAAAAGTATCGGCAATTACAGGGAAAACACCAGCCGATCCGTGGGATATTAGAGATGCATTTCTTGCCTCGGCTCTCCTCCTCAAGGCAAATGGAGCAGATGGTACAAGGGATGGAAACTGGAAGGCTGCGATGCGATATTTTTCAGGAGGAACCAATCCCAAATATAGTTTTTATGGTGATAATGTACTTGCACTTGCGGATAAGTATGAAGAAGATATACAATCATTAAAATAATGTATATGACCTTAGAAAAAAATTACTATAAGATTTTGAGAATTTTACCCACAGCAACTCAAGAACAAATAAAAGCTGCCTTTCGAGTTCGAGCGAGAGAAACCCATCCAGACACACGAGACAGGAGTGATTTTCATCTAGTTAAGGAAGCGTATGATACATTATCTGACCCTGAACAAAGGGCTCACTATGATCGATTACTAAAGTTACAAGCAGAGGGGGATGGTGCAAGACAAGAGGTTGATGAGGAATTTAGGGTGCAGGCAGAGACACATCAGCTAAAAAAAAGGGATGCAGCGTATAAAAAAATTGAAAGAATGAATGAAGGAGAAGGGGGAAAAAATTCAGGACGAAAATAAAATATACTGGAAACAAAAAACTCTCATGCTGAGAGTTTTTTATTAGTGTAGTTTTTTAGAACTGCTTCATGATCCATGCAACTTCTGTAGGGTAACTTGGGATAACTGTGCCATTGTAATAATATAGTTTTTTTTGGACTGAGGCTGTTGCGTACCATCGTGCAGTTTTGGGGTTATTGCCGCACAGATTTCTACCGACTTCTCGAATCGCTTCATCGATTGTCTGAAATGGAATATCAGCCCCTCCCCAGCCAAAAGGATTATTATATTGCATACGTTTGCCACCACTTGACTCCCGGATTGCGATAGCAGGCAACAAACGCCAATCTAGTCCACAACTGTCAGCAACTGAGACAAAACTCGCTCCATAGCCAGCAAGTGGCATGTGATATTTACTGAAATATGCATCAATACGAGCAGGTCGATCATCGATTGGAGCTGGACTTGGTTTACTCAAAACTACATGGTAGACACTGATCCCGCCCAGTATGAGAAAGCAAAACAAGAATGCTGTGATGTATTTGTGTGTTCGTGGGAATTGGGTTAAAAATGTACGAAACAAAAAATGTGTTTTCTTGCGCGAAGCGCGTTTATTCCGGTGTTTTTTCCGAGGCATAGACACTTCTTGTCGAGAAAAAGAATGAGTAATAATATAGTATACCAAAAAAAATTATATAACAAAAATACGGCTGTGTTTTCTCGGCAACTTACCGCATGCTATATTCCATACTAAAACATCCCGAGTATGCTCGGGATGTGGTGAGGAATTTGTGTTCTAAATTTTTCCCAAATTCAATTCTTCAGTAATACGAATTTGCTCTACAAACTCTGGCATGTGGGACACGAGAATAATCGTCCCCTCATATTCATTAATAGCTTGTGCGATGACTGGAATATGTCGGAAGTTAATATGGTTGGTCGGTTCATCGAGTATGAGCATTCCAGGTTTTTGAAGCACAAATCGAGCGTAGCAGAGTAATCCTTTTTGTCCCTCAGATAGAGCGCCTACCTGAGTTTTGAGTATATCAGAGGTGAGAAGGAATTGTGCACCTGTCGCGTAGATTTCTTGATTGTCGGGTATATCCATCATTTCGGCGAGCGCTTCGTAGGCGGTCATATTGAAATCAAGTCCAGAAAAATCCTGGCGATAATATCCCACTTTGATACCTTCCGCAATGACCGCATCATTAGTTTGTTCAAGCGCAAGTTTTTTGAGGAGTGTACTTTTTCCAACACCATTGGGTCCTACAATCAAGAGTCGATTTCCTTTCCACAATTTGATATCAACTTTTTTAGGAGTAGGAACATGTTCGACCATAGCACTGACAGTAGAGATGGTTGCTACCACTTCAGACCAGTGCTGTGCGGGTATAGTGAATGGTCGGATCGTTTTATCATCTCGTTTGACATCAACCATATTTTCTTCGTCCTCTTCTACCTGATCCTTAAGTTTACTTGCGAGTTTTCGCATCTTACCCCCCTTGTGTGCAAAGAAATTAACTTTATCTTTTTTGTCTTGGATATTTTTTCGGAGTTGTGCATTCTTGCGCTCCTCGCGCTCAATCTGAGCCTTGATTTCCTCAATCACGTCAAAATAATTCCCAACATACTGCTCAACTTTTTTGGTATGAAAATCGACATTCAAAACTCCATCAGTGAATGCATTGAGGAATCCTGCATCATGGGAAATGACGATAACCGTTTTTTCATACGTCATGAGGAAATAGGTGAGATGGGCGATTCCTTCAGCATCAAGATTATTGGTCGGTTCATCAAGGAGAAGAATATCCGGTTTTTGGATGAGTGCATACGCAAGTAGGAGTCGCGCGTGTTGTCCGCCCGATAAATCTTTTATTTTTTTATCAAGTGGAATATTGAGATCAACAACTGCAAGTACATCTCCGACAAGCTTCTCAAGGTTATATTTGTGTTCAGAAAATGCGGTCGCGAAATATTCGAGGATGGTAGATTCAAAAAATTGTTTCGGCATGACCTGGTGTCCGATTGCGACACTAGCATTATTGGTAACAGATATTTTTCCGGAGGTTGGTGAGAGTGTCTCTTCGTCTTTAGCATTCACTGCACCTAAGATCAGCTTGAATATTGTACTTTTACCTACACCATTTTGACCCATGATGGTAATCTTGGCATTTTCTCGTATAGAAAAATGAGCCTCTTCAAGAATAGGCTTATCATCGGTGTAGGAGAATGATACGTTGTCAAAACGCACAATAACGTTTCCGTGATTCATAGTAGAAAAAAACTCGGCAATTAAGCTGAGTTTTGTTTAGTACCTCATGCGGGCTGGACGGGACTCGAACCCGCAACTTCTGCCGTGACAGGGCAGTGCTCTAACCAGTTGAACTACCAGCCCGTATATGTCAGTGAGATCACTGACAAACTATACGGATTTATTTTGAAGCAGCTTCTGCTGCAACTTTTCGTACCCGCTTCAGCTTCTTTTTATCACGCTTGATTTTATCAAGCTTCCACTGCGCTTTCATTTTATTTCTCATTTTTTTACGCATTCCCATATTCCTAAAGTAATATAATGTAATATAAGTGACCTGTATAATACGTTTTTTATACGATTTTGTCAATATCTTCCCAATTAAAAAAGATTCAGGGTGTGTTCGACGCGGCAAGGAAGCGAAGGAGGGGGCGCTTCCGCCATCGCCAAACACACCATGAATCCTTAATTTCATCATAGATACTAACATGAGGGTGGCCTACTGTCAAGTATATATATTAAAAAAAATCTCCGATAAGGGAGATTTTTTAAGTGCTGGTGTGGGTGAGAACTAAGCAACGGATTTTACCAGGGCTGCAAATATTTTCGGTTGCTTCTCAGCGAGAGTTGAGAGTATTTTGCGGTCAAGTGTGATACCTTTTTTCTTGAGTCCTCCCATGAACGCACTATATGAAAGTCCGTGTTTTCGAACCTCGGCATTGATTTTTACTTGCCAGAGGTTTCGAGTCAGGCGTTTTTTGTTACGTCGGTCACGGTAGGCATGTGCGCCTGCTTTAGTATCAGCTGTTTTTGCAAGTTTCAAAAGTTTTTTACGACCGCCTTCAAAGCCCTTTACTCGTTTGAGAATATTGGAGCGTCTCTTCGCATGTCGCATTCCTCGTTTTACTCGTGGCATACAATACAATGATAATCGTTAATGTTATTTTGAAGCGTAAGGAAGAGCTTTGAGTACGGTTCGCTTCATTGGTGTTGAGGCGCTTTGATCACGGCGTTTATTGCGTCTGGTACTACCAGATTCTCGTGAGTTAAAATGGTCTTGTCCATCCATGCGTTTCAATACTTTCATACCGCGTTTTTTTGACTTCTTCACTTGAAATCTTTTTGCGGTTGCTTTATGGGTTTTTAGTTTAGGCATACAAATTCATTATGTGGCGGCTAGTATAGAGGATTTTCTCTTAGCCGTCAAGAGGGTGTTCTGTGTGTAAAAATGGTTATTTTCGGACAATAACAGCGGTTACTTTTTTGCCCTGTCTGGTAATTTCTTGCTCGAACTTAACTGGAACAGTGGCTTCGAGCTTTTGTGCCATAGTCTCAATCACTTCGTTAGCAAGATCTCCTCTGGCATTTTCTCGTCCTTTAAGCACAACCTCAAGTCGTACCTTATCTCCTCTAAGAAGAAATTTTTCTGCTTGATCTGCTTTGATGCCAAGATCATGATCACTAATGCGAATTGACAGACGCACCCCCTTAGTCTCACTTACATGTGAGTGAGCTTTTTGCTTTCTAGCTTCTTTTTCTTTTTGGTATTTGAACTCAGCAAAATCAATCAGTTTGACTACGGGTGGGGTACTTTTTGGGTTGATTTCCACAAGATCAAGTTCTCGTTCACCTGCAAGAGCAAGTGCTTCAGTCGAACTCATGATATTGATTCGTTGTCCATCTTCGTCAAGAACTAAAACTTCAGGAGAGTCGATTTCCTGATTTTTTCGATAGTGCGCAATAAGTGGCTTATCTGGTCTTTTTTTGCGAGAGATTCTCATAATTAGTGATTAGTTCATAGGCAATAGTGCATGGTAAGAAAGTTAATATTTTCGATGAACTTTCTTGCTATAAACTATGGACTATTTTGTGGAGATGCCGGGAATTGAACCCGGGTCTAGATGGGTTAGCCCCATACTCTACATGTGTGTCGATATTTGATGTAGTGACATACGATTAAAAAACATCGCAAAATATCGCATGTACTCATAGTCATGAATTTCAGCGCGCTCCTGATATGAGAAGAAGGGTGCCTACGCTCGAGAATGGTTGGCACCGCAGATCCACTATCGAGTATCGTGGAAGCGATGGCTAGTAGGTTTTAGGCTACAGCAGGAGCAAAGCTAGTAACACTGAAAGCTTTCGCTACAGCGGTCTTAGCTCGCTCTAACAAGTTTGCACTTGTAGGTTTGTCTGGTGTTACAGAGGCAGACACTCTGACATGCATATGAAAGATAACGAATCCACCTATCGAACCCTGTCATCCCCCTGAATTGTAACGATCTTAGTCATCTTTTCCGTATTTGAGTATTCTCGCAAGAGATTGTTTATTTTCACGTTCCTTGATTGTTCTACGTTTATCAAACATCTTTTTTCCTTTGGCAATGCCAATTTCAATTTTGATGCGAGTGCCCTTAGTATAGAGCGAAAGTGGTACGATTGTCAAGCCATCCTCCTCTGTTTTTCCGCGTAAATAATTGATTTCTTTGCGATTAAGTAAGAGTTTCCTGGTAGCATCAGGAATATAGTTTTCTTTGCGTGCGTATCGATAGGGACCAATATGCATATTGACGATCGTCGCTTGAGTACCTCTAACTATGACAAAACTACCATCAAGTCGTACACTACCTTGTCGAATTGCTTTGACCTCAGAACCAGTCAAAACTAATCCAGCTTCGAGTGTTTCGAGGATTTCATAATCAAATCGAGCTTTTTTGTGCGTTGCAAAAGTGGTCATATAAGCCAGAGTATAGCCTATTTTTGCTATTTTGCAAGATAATGGGTGATCGTGTATACTTATACCGATGGTATTTAATATGAAAATTTAATCCCTATGGATACCGCAGAGGTGCAATCAAAGAAAAAATTATCCATACTCCTATTTATCGGAGCAGGAATAGTCATTATCGTGGCTAGTGTTGGTATATGGAAGATGCTAAGAAAGAATTCTACGGGAATTTTTTCTACCAATCCTGCGGGGGTATCAGACACTACAGTTACCGCTCCTGCCGAAGCTCCCCTTACAGAGGAAGAGCTTGCTGCGCGCTATAGTAGCTCACTACGAACTGTCGCATCAGAGATAGGAGCTTTGAATACCACCAATCAAAGCGAGATTATCTCAACCGCTGAGGACAAATTACTTACGGTTCGAGTACCCGGACAAAAAAAAGAAGTATTCATACAAACATTTCTTGCGATTGGAAAATTAAAACAGAACCAACCAGGAACACCTGAGGCAACAAAAGCAAGAATTCTTGAACTGATTAATTTACTGGTCTCATCAACTTAGCGATCGGGCGGAAATGTGATGTGTCTGTTTTTATGAATAAGTCGTTTTTGATAAAAACAATTTCGTGGCTACTACCTTTTACGGTATTAGCGGTAATTTTATTTTTCCCACGCCCCTTAGTTGTAATTTCTGTATGCTCGGTGTGGTTCGGCTACATGGCATATGTAGGAATTGTATATCGTAGTCAGATTTATGAATTACTGACCCAGGTATTCACCATGTTTTCATTGTTGTGGCTTTTATTTCTCGTTGAAGCAACAACGCTCAGATGGTTGGTGGTACTTTCGGCCGTGCCCATTTTCTTTTTTTTGATATGGATGAACTCGGAACATACGGGTAGATTGGTACATATCAAAGAAAAACCACTGCGTCGTATGCGTATGATGCTGCAGGTATTCAATATGTACGCAGGATGCCTTGCATTTTTTGCAATCGATATCTACTTCCCCAGTATCCCATTCGTAGTGTTGGCTAGTGTGGGGGGTGCATATGGCGCTATTATTTCACTCTTGATTTGGAAACTGTACTTTAAGCTGCCAATTCGTGAATTTCTATTTCCGTTGATTGTAATCGCAGTTAGTACTGGAGAAGTGATCTGGGCACTACAACTCATGCCATTCGGATATCTAGCACAAGGATTGTTGGTCGTGTGGATCTGGTATATCGGACAATTGCTTATCAGATTTCATCTCACGCCCCGAGGAATAATCTGGAAGGATCAAGCATGGTTTCTTATCACAAACGCAATATTATTTGCGGGTGTACTGTTTTTTATACGGTGGGTATAATCATAAAGAAAATATAGAACTAGAATAATTTATCAATTTTATTACTATGCATGTAGCCCCACACTTACCCAATCGAGATGAGAACATAAAATCATCGAACCTGCATAACATTATTACAAGTGTTGTGTTATCGCTTGCCGCAGGAATGGTCGGTGGGTTGGTCATTTTTGCATGGATTATTCCAGGAGCCTACATTGAGGGTGGGATTCTGGTATCTCGAGGACAAAATGGATCAAACAGCAATCTATATACCGAACCAGATGTGGTGGTTATGAGGAAAATAAAGAATATCAGTGTCGATGTTTTTTTGAAAGATAAAATTTTTGAAAATGGCTACTATCGGGAAAGCGCGCGAGTGGGTACGGGTGTCATGCTTACCTCAAACGGTTGGGGAGTATTGTATGCGCGAGAACTGGCAGAACTTGCAACTACCCCCGCACTTCGCGTGAGGGATGTGCAGGGGATCTGGTATACACCACTTTCGGTTGTGGTAGACAAGAAGTATGGACTGGTTTATTTCAAGCTCACAGGAAATGAATTTTATGTGACTTCATTTCCTGATTGGAGAACAATGAATCCAGGTCTGGGGATTTGGGCCTATACGGGTCGAGAATGGAGACGACAATCTCTCGGAGAAATTAAGCCGTTATCAAGCGAAGAAATATTCTTAGCTTCAGATGAACGTTTGCGTTTTTTACGTTCGCCTCAAGGAGTAGTCGAACAAGGAATGATTTTTTCTGATTCGGGTGATTTGCTTGGGTTTGCTCTCCCCGAAGACAATCTCCTGGATGCGTGGATTGTCGAATATACAATCCCCACACTCTTGGGTTCCGGTGAGATTTCGAAAGTAGAGAATGGATGGAGAGGATCGATGGTAGAAACAGTCGAAGAGGGGAAAGTGGTAAAAGGATTTTTGATCAGTGAGGTGGGAAAGATGAGTGCAGGCGGATTGAAAAATGGAGATATTATCAGATCAATCAACGATGTGCCAGTAAGTGAATTTACTCTCTACCGACTCGTACGTGAAAAGCCACTTAATGCGACAGTATCGCGAGATGGTGAATTATTTGATATACTTATTCCGTGATAATTAATATTCACGAGATTTAAACTAAATTGTCTTGTATGGACATAATCGCGCAACCTCCGATCAAGCGACTTGCTCGGTCAAAAAATTTATTGATTGCGGTCGGAATAATATGCGGACTCGCCGCAGGAGCAGTTACTTTTTTATTTCCACTCAAGTATCGGGCAGATGCGCAAGTGTATATTCTTTCGCAGGCCCGATTCGGGGTTGATCCGTATACGGTTGCAAAATCAGGTGAACGAATCGCAGAGAATCTGAGTCAGATCATGAAGACCGAAGATTTTTATGAAAAAGTAAAATCAGAAACTGGATATCAGGTTGACTGGACATATTTTGATAATAACACAGCGCGTGACAAGAAAAAGTTGTGGGAAAAAACAATTAGTCCTTCAGTCGTATATGGAACCAGTGTGCTCAATGTAAGTGCCTACCACCAGAATGCGCTTCAGGCTGCCAGTATTGCGGGCAATGCGGCAAACGCACTGGTAACCAAATCATCTGAATATGTGGGAGGCGATGTATCAGTACGTCTCGTTAGTCGTCCGATCACGACGCAATTTCCCGTAAAACCAAATCCGCTGGTCAACGCGCTCGCAGGAGCCCTGGTCGGGGCATTATTCACGGCAATTATTGTGGTGAAAAAATAATTGTATGAACATACACAGTCCGCTATATTTTATCAATGAGTTTATCGAAGAATTGTTGGTAAGTGAAAAAGTGGTGTTGACTGAAGAACAGAAAAAATTATATATCCCGAAATTGAGCGCAATCGTAGAAGAAGAAATCGGCGGAGAACTCATGAAAAAATTGGATGATGTACAGCTTGCAAAGTTTGGGAAATTGTTTTCCAATTCTTCGACAACGGCAAGTGAATGGCAGACATTCTGGCAAGAAAGTATCCCGAATTTTTCGGGCGTGGTAGATGGATGCATGCAGACCTGTGGGGAAAAATTGAGAGTTCTGCTGTCGGAACACTCATAAATGCTAAGATGTATGCCACAACAATCGAAACACATTCAGGCAGAGGTACTGAGAGAAGTCGACGAATTACTTCATGAATATGAAGAAGTGGAGCATGAAATACAGAACCTTAGACGTGATGCACTCAAGCTGTATGCTCAGGTTAGTAATGAGGGGCATGATACCCGAGTGGCACACGCCCTCGGTCGCATTTTAGAAATACCCGAATAAATTATTTTTTTACTTCACCTGTATGTCTGAGACTCCACAAGAACGCGAGATTTCTGGATTAGAAAATGCAAACTCTCCAGAGACAAAGGAAAAAATGGAAACCAATTTAGAAAAAGCAACGCGTATTTTTGCATTTCTAAAAGAGGTTGAGGTAAAAGGAAAAATGGTTGAGAGCGCAATACAAGAAGGAAAAATATCAGAAAAAGGTAAGATATCTCAGTATAGAGATATAGCAAAAAACATAGCTGAAGCAGAAAAAAAATATTTTTCAGATAAAAAACCATTAAAAAGATATGAAAGATCGGTGCATCGTGATGTGTTAAACGAATTAGACAAAGTAAATGAAAAATTAACGGGCTATAATACAACGATGGATCGTTTGTTGAGGGGTGAAAGTACTGTAGCAGAAGCACCAAAAGAAAAACCACAGAAAAAAGAAAAGAAACAAAACCCACCAGAACCAGCACAGGAGGTGAATGTAGTGCCAAAAACAGAAGTGCGATATAAGACTAAAAAATCTACGGAAGGTAAAAAGAGTAGAATAGAGATGGCTGGAGAAGTAGAAGGTGGCGAGGTCGCTGTGGATTGGGCAAAGCTTGGAACTAAATTATCTCGATTAAAAGAACGTGTCAAAGATCCTGAGCGTCTCAAAGAAATCGATCAGGTGCTTACAGAAATAGATACCTTTCTTTCTGAATTCCCTCATGAATCAATAGAAGAAAAAGAAGGACAAAAATGGGAAGAGAAAAAAGAGTTAAACGAGAAGAGAAAAGTGGTAGAGCTGAAATTAGCGCGCCTCAATCAGCGCATGGTTCTGTTATTCGAAAAGTTAGGCCAAAAAATTCCTGAAAATCTTTTGAAATACAAAGATTTTCAACCTACAATGGTTTCTTTTCCTCAAGATAAGGTAGCGTACGGACAATCAGAACCAAGAGAAAGAAGGGGTCTCTCGTTTGCCGAAGCTGAGCGTGAACAGGAAATGATGCGTGAGGAGCAGAAAAAACAGGGGGAGGAATCAGCTGAATGGTCTCAAAAATTAGATGAAAGAAAAAAACTTTTTGATTCTTTTGGCAGTGCTGAAGACCTTACTGACGAAGAATATGAGAAATTTGATAAAGGTCTCGAAGAATATGAAAATAAAGAAAAAGAAGGAAAATTGAGAGAGCGCACTCCAGGGCAAGAACGTACTGCTGGCCTGAGAAAGGGTGCTGGTAAAGTAAGCGAAAGAAGTACAGAAGCAAAACGAGTGAAGCAGGAAGCAGCAAAAAAAGCTGCGACTGAATCTGCTGCTCCGGTTGTTGAAGCAGCACTAGAAGAAACACAAGTTCCTGAAGAATCATCATCTGTTGATCTCGATGAAGTCGAAAACAAAGAACGAGCAAACACTGTTGAATTACCTATGGATGATACTGCAGGAGCTCTTGGTATGTCTGATGTAGGAGGAATACAGGAAATTGTTGCGGGAAAGAACAAGGTAGAAATAGAAACTGGCGCTGCAGTAGAAAAAAAGAAAACAAAGGAAGTGAAAATTAAATCACCTGAAAAACCAGTAGAATCCACTGAAGTAATTCCAGATGTAATCAAAATTTCTGCTGGTGGAAAGACGTTTGAGTTTGGTTGGCATCAGGAAGTTTTGTATACAACTTCAAAAGGAAAAAAACTTGAATGTATCGTACTCGGAAAATCAAAAGACAATAATCCTGGGCTTATTCTCAAAGATCTCGAGACTGGAAAAGTTTTTGCAGTGAGCGCTGACTCTCTTGCAAAACGAGTGAGTATCGAAGATCGCGAAGTGAAACCTACGGCAGTCGAAGAAGAAAATCCATTTGCAGGTGCAGGAGAGATGGTCGATGATGATAATCCATTTGATACCAATGTGAGCCCATTCAGAAAACTCGAGAGTGATTTTGAACAACATGAGACAGGAGTAGGGCAGTTGGCTGATATAGAACAAGATAAAGAGAATTTTAGTGTATTAGCTCAGGAAATTTTGAGAAAAATAGAGAGTATTGAATCAAAACTTGATAATAATAAGAAAGTGACGGCAAAAGAAGTTTACGACATGATGTACCAAATGGATGATGAGTTTTCCAATGCCTATGGTATGCTATTAGAGCATCCAAAAATAAAAAACCAACCTCTATTGGAACAGGGGCAGCAGTATAAACGCCTCTATGCTAGGAGAAATGTCCTTGTAAATAGACTCAAATCAATGCCAGCTGAAACTTTTGATTTTAAAGGATTACGTCATTTATTAACAGGGGAAATAAGCGATAATATAATAGACGTCGAAGGGGAGGAAAAAAATAGTCTAGACATAGATGTACAAAAAGGAGAAACCAATAGATCCGCACGCGAGCGAGTGCCAGAAATATCAAACGACCTTCCTTCGGTCATGGTGAACGAAAAAGAATATGTTCAGGATTTCCTCAAAGAACGTGTACATACCAAAGATGTTTCTGCAAAAAAAGCACTCAAGATGGTTGCGCGAATAGAACAAGAATTTGATACCAAGATGAGAGGAGAGACGATGCTAACTAAGGAAAAAGAGAAGATAGGGTGGTTCAGAAGCAAGCAGGTAGAGCGTGAAATGTCAGGCGAGGAACAAAAAGCTCAATTAACCAAATGGAGAGAAGAAGTGGGGAATGCATTTGACGCACTGGAAAAAATAAGAATTTCAAAAAACGAGGTAACTCCATCAAATGAATGGCATAAAGCAAATATATTACTTCGAGAAATTGAAGTTCGATTGATGGAACTTGAGGGAATACCAGGTCACAAAAATTTGGAGCATGTAATTCTTCAATCAAATATTGGGTTGGATGAAAATAGAAAAGAGATTCAGAGGAGGGTTGAAGAAAAGAAGGACAAATCAGGGTTACAGAATTTTATTGGTAATGTGCGTACAAAACTAGCATTGACGGCAGCTGGCGCCGGAGCATTGGCGGGAACGAGTGCTTATATGGCACAATACAATGGAGAGCGACCAGAAGCAAGATCAAGTATGAATACTGAGGGGGAGGGAATGGCTCAAGCGGAATCAACACGTACACAACCAGCTATTACTATTGAGGAGACAAAACCTGTAGAGGAGGTCCCAGCAGCTAAAATATCAAAACAAAAAACAGTAGCGTCGCAGGGTCTAGCACAAGAGCGAAAGCCTGGCATGGCTGGAGAGAAAAAAACACAGAGAGAAACATCATCGCCTCGTGAAGTTCGATCAAGTGTCAAAAGAAATGTGCGGAATTTCGCAAGAGAATTCGCTCAGATGGACGAACCTGAATATTTAGAAGGGGTAGTACGCGCATTCAAGCCAGATCATGCGCTTGCAGACGAAATTAGAAAAATGATGGGGGTGGAAGAAACAAACGCAAAACTTCCAGGGTTGGAAAAGATACATGTGAGTGATAGCGGCGAATTTATTGTAGGCACCTTGGAAAATGGTATGGAAATATCGTTCCTTCCTGAATTGGTAGTAGATCAAGGCTCTACAAAAGAGAATCCAAAAGAACATTGGAGATTGAAGGTGGCGGATGGCACGCCCGAGGTACCATCACCAGAAGTATGGTCACGAGGGGATCAAACAATCAGAGAATTGAGAGAAACATTATCTGAAGTCGCCAAGAATTATCCAAGTATTTTTGGATCGAATGTCGAAAAAGGAAAAATATCAACTGATCTCGAACGAGCAGAGAAGAAATTGACACAAGCAGAGGCGCTTCCCAAAAATGGCAGAGAATTCAAGAAACAAATGGATGAGGTACGGAAGATCATTGATACTGTCCGAGGTGGAGTAGATGCTGCCGCAGAAAGAATCGCTCCTCAACCAAAAGAAGTCGTTGACTTACCTCAAGAAATCTTTGATCGTTTTAGGGCTGATGTAACCTCGCTTCCCGAGGCAGGTAGGCTTGCCGAAGAGTGGGACAAAGCGGATAAAGCGCTCAAAGCTGCTAAGGAGGCAAGGGATGATGTAGGTATAGAAAAACGCACAGCTGAAGTAAACAAGGTGTTGGAACAGATCAAAAATCTCTATACCGAGTAATACAATCTAGTGAACGTAGAATCGACCCCGCCATAGACTGGCGGGGTTTTGGTATAGCAGGGTGGCAATGGGGAAAAGAGGGTAAAACCCTTTACTTTTTCACTATATTTGCATACACTATCCCGGCTATAGGGATAACTTGACAAAATACCCCATATATGCTATACTAGGCCGTTATTTCAAAAGCCCTTCATAGGCTTGTTGGGATAACAATCCAGGGGCCCAATCAGAGAGGATACCAGTCCCTTCTGATGGAGTCCCTGGTCTAGGAGCTCCCGCTCGTGCCCGTTCGGGCACTAGTGAGAGCACTAGGCTCATTACAACCGAAGAGAAGCTAGAAAAACAGCCCTATCAAAAGGGCATAGACCGGAGAAGCAAGATGGCAGACCGCAACAAGAAGAGCAGCAAGAAGAGCGCCCCCGTGAAGGGTGGCGCTGCGGCGAACCCGCAGGTGGTTGCGACCGTCGCGTCCCACAAGGACGACACGGCCGTGGTCGAGACCGCGCCCGAGGCCGAGAAGGTCGAGGGTGAGGTGAAGGCGGATGAGGCCAAGACCGACGTGGTCAAGATGGCCCCCATCCAAGTGGTGGGCGGCGAGATCGAGACCACGAGCACGGGTGAGGAGACCGAGAAGGGCGAGGGGGTGGTCGAGGAGATCGACCCCGAGCTCGAGCAGAAGCGGAACCTCCGTAAGGAGGACCTCCGTCTCCTGTACAACGACAACCCGGCTCTGGTGCTCACTTCCCCGGACCTCACTGAAGAGGATCGTGTCCTCATCGGTGAGATCGCGACCGAGCAGAACCAGGTCGTCCGGGACTACTCGGTCACGACCGAGCGTCTTGTGCAGGAGAAGGACGAGCTCGAGCGCAAGCTCGACCAGGCCAACTCCAGGCTGGGGAACGCCACCGCGCTCATCTCGAACACGGTCACCCAGACCGTGGGACAGGTGGACCGGGAGACGGCGGCGGCGATCGAGGGTCTGAAGACCACGGTCGTCGAAGTTCTGGGCAAGAACAACGGCGTGAAGAACGCGATCACGACCATCAGCGACCATGTCAACGAGGACGTCAAGTCCTTGAAGAAGCAGTTCGCCGACACCACCAAGTCCGTCGAGGGCAAAGTGGACGAGATCAAGTCCAACGTCAGCACGCTCGCGGAGAAGGTGGATGGGATCAAGCTCCCCCCGCCTCCGCCGCAGGCGCCGGCTCAGTCCAGCAACCCGTCGTCGAACTGGCCGTGGGTGGCCGTCATCGGCTTCATCCTCACGGCGGTGACGATCATCGCGATCCTCCTGCTCACGCAGGACGTCACGATCAAGGTCGAGGTCCAGCAGCCGGCCGCCGGCACCGTCAACAACGTGGTGCCGCCGGTGCCGTCGAACGCGGGGGTGACCTCGCAGCAGGCGACGCCTGGTGGTCCGAGCAGTCTGCTCATGCCCACCGTCGTCGGCGCCACGCCGGAGAATCCCTGTGAGGGGACGACCGGTGGTGCGCTCGGCGAGTGCGTCATGACGAAGCTCGATCTCCGTCCCAAGGACATGGTCGAGTCGGACTGGAAGGTGGTGACCAACTTCTTCAAGGAGGTCATCCCGACCGCCCTGGAAGGGTTCCGTGCGTGCGAGGAGAAATACCTCAACGTTCCGGAGTCCGAAGATTTTGGGCTCGAGTGCCAGCAGGCTGTGAAGTGCCTCGCCGCTCCGGCGGATGAGGCCAAGCGTTGCTGGCGCGTCGGGGCCGAAAGTTTCGGCCAGCGACTCAGCAGCAACTGACAACAAGCATCTACAACACGAGACAGAGGAGGAAGAAGAAATGATGAAGCAGATGATGCTCGTTGCGGTCGCGCTGGTCGTGGCCGCATTCACCAATGTGATGGTCGGGGAGGTCGCTTCGGCGGCCGATCCGAAGACCCAGATCGACATCCTGCGCAAGCAGGCGGCCGAAGCGACCAAGGGTCACCTCGAAGATCTCGGCTCCCTCCGGACCGAGGTCAATAAGATGAAGCGTCGACTCGGTGGCCTCACGGCCTTCGACAAGAAGCTCACCGACGAGACCCTCCCGGCCCTCGAGAAGCGGATCACCGACCTCGAGCAGAAGCTCAAGAACCTGAAGTCGCCGAACCTGACGAAGATCCGCACGGACATCAACGTGCTCCAGGGTGACGTCTACGATCTCTGGGACGCGATCTACAAGCTCCAGGACGATGTCAAAGAGCTCCAGGAGCTCTACCCCGAGATCAAGCTCGGCATCCGTTCGAGCTACGGTACGTCTGGTCTGCTGAACGTCCAGGCAGAAGCAGCATTCGAGCTGCATCTCGATGCGACGGTGTCGCTCGAGTTGGCCGGGGCGGTCGGTGGCAACCACGAAGGTGCCTCGGCTGCCGCGCGCGTCTTGCTGAACTTCTACACCAGCAAGTCGTTCTCGATCGGCATCGGCATCGGCATCGACGCCAACGGCAAGGGCGGCGCCACGTACCTCACCACCGAGATGTGGGGCGGTGCGCTGCAGTTCCAGAAGATCTTCGATGATCACTGGTACTCGCAGATCCTCGGTCTGGCCGGAAGCGAATGGCAGAAGCAGGCACCTACGGTCGTCGGTCGAGTCATCTACTCGAATGACGCGCGGGAGTTTGGCTTCTCGGTCGCGATCACCTTCGGCTACAAGTGGGGCGGCCCTGACACGGACGACCCCGCGGACGAGGACTACGACGACGTGAAGGACGCTGACCCCAAGGAAGAGGGCGGCGAGATGATGTAGAAGATTCGGGAGACGTCTCTCCTCCCGGACTCCGATCTGCGACGACTGCAGGACGGACAAGACGATGAGACAAAACCCCGAGGTAAGGGCGTGGTCGGCCTACGCGACCCACCCTCCTCGGGTATAGGCGATTCTTCTTCACCGAAGTAATCGCCTCTCGCACAACGTATATCAGAATTCTGGTATATGATGAAGAGAAAAATAGCTAAATTAAGCAAAAAATAGAGTTTATTAGTGATGTCATAGTATAGATGAAAACCTTGACAAAAGAGATTGGATATGCTATACTATGCGGTTATAAAATAATAGATCCGAGTACCTTCGATAGAGGTAGTAATACGTATATCGATGGTAGGCCATCATAGCAATATGGTGACCATGAGTACATTACAACTTAGATATAGGTTATATATACAAAGAACCCTCTTGGCGTGAAGAAAGAAGTCTTCTATAAGAATTTTTTCTTAGCGTCACGAGGAGTTCTCAGGCGTGAAAACTCCTCGTGTACCACACGAGGAAGTCATCAACAACAGACAGATCCCGACTCAGTCGGGGAGGAGAAGAGTCATGAAGAAGCTCATCGGTTTCCGGTTCAACGCGCTCGTCGTGAGCGCGTTCATGTTCCTCGTGACCTCGGCCTTCGTCGGCGCCCTCACGGGCTGTGCCGACCACGGCGATGGCGTCGTCGGACTCAACGGCGCCCAGGGTGACAAGGGTGACAAGGGTGACAAGGGTGAGACCGGCGCCCAGGGTGACAAGGGTGAGACCGGAGCCACGGGACCGCAAGGTCCGCAGGGCGAACCGGGTGAGGACGGTGATGACGGCGAGGACGCGGTCCTCCCGTTCGAAGTGTGCACCTCGGCAGCCGACTGTGTAGGCACCGAGAAGTGCACCTCCCAGGGCCTCTGCATCGAGCCCGGAGCCACGGGACCGCAAGGTCCGCAGGGCGAACCGGGTGAGGACGGTGATGACGGCGAGGACGCGGTCCTCCCGTTCGAGCCCTGCTCGAGCGACAACGACTGTGACGCATACGAGGACTGCAACTCGCAGGGCCTCTGCCTGCCGCAGGCGACCACCGAGTGTGCCTCGGGCCAGGTGCAAACCTCGGCCTGCGGTCTCAACAACCGTGGCTCCCAGACGCGGGTCTGTGGTGGCAACGGGAGCTGGGGCGCGTGGGGGTCGTGCAACGATTCCGACGTCTGCGTGGATGGATACATTCGTTCGATCGAGTGTGGTCCGGGACACGTCGGCCTCTACCCCGAAGAAAAGTGCATCAACGGGCAGTGGGTCGCGCTCGACAGCCGCGTGTGCAACAACGACGCGCAGTGCACGGTCAACGAGACCCAGCACACCGAGTGTGGCCTCAACAACAATGGCAACCGGGTCCGG
Organism: uncultured Gammaproteobacteria bacterium; assembly: GCA_964565405.1. GTDB lineage: Bacteria > Patescibacteriota > Patescibacteriia > Magasanikbacterales > UBA922 > UBA922. The sequence goes on along the minus strand of CAZMEW010000013.1, from coordinate 2,976 downwards.
ACCTGCACCAGCAGCCGCACCTGGGGCGCGTGGGGGTCGTGCAACGATCCGGACGTCTGCGTCAATGGCGCGCTCGAAACCCAGTCCTGCGGCACCAACAACGCGGGTACGCGTCAGCGAACCTGCACTGGTGGTCAGTGGGCGAACTGGGGGACGTGCACCATGCCACAGGGCGAGCTCGTGACCATCACGGTCACCTCGCCCCAGCTGGCGGAGGCACATGTCTACTACGGAGATGGGCTCGACGACTACGGGAACACGACCTTTACGGTCACGATCCCGAAGTCCGAGGCATGCGTGTGGGGTGCCGAGGTCGACCTTCGCGTCGCGAAGTCGATCAAGGAGTCCATGCCCTGGTACAACTGCACCGCGGACGACGCCAACGCCCCGAGCTTCTCGGGTGTCGAGGTCTTCGTCAACGGCACGAAGATCACGTGGACCATCGTGAACCATCCGTGGGAGTGCGGTGGCAACCTGGCGGTGACCAAGGCGCAGCTCGGGTGTCTGTGACACCTAGGGCGGAGCACAACGCGCTCTGAGTAGTTTAGCGAAAGACTCAGAGACCAACCTATATCAAGGAGTAATGTCGCGGGAGTGCGCGGGCAAAGTATGACGAAAGTCAGAAAGCCCCGCACTCCCATTCCAACATATCTTTATCAACTTAGACTGAACACTCAAAGTAATACATATTAGTGAGATACGCGTGAAGCTGTTTGGTAAAGAGATGTTGGAAGAAAAAATTAAAATGACGATGGTAATAATAAGGTCCTAAATACCACTGGGTATATGTGTATTCACCGAACACATGCTGTGTGATAGACACACGGAAATCCAGTCCTTGCCAAAGGACTGGTTTGAATTCTAGGAACTCACTCACCATTGGAGTATTAGACTCAAGTGTAGTAATTCAATGGTGGAAGGGATCTCTGAACTACTGACTAATGGTCTCGACCATCAAGAGAGTGAATCAATGCACTACGTCATTATCATCTCGTTCGCACTGCTCCTCGGAGCGTGCGATGATACGATCGTCGGAGAAATCCGTCAGATCGAAAATCCAACCCAAACCCTGGTCGTGATGACAGACACGGTCGAGGAAGATGCGTCCGAGGTTATGGATTCGGTCGAGGGGGATAGCAATCCTCCTCATACCGAGATCACCGACTCGATCACACCGTCGGACACTGCTACCGTCGACACCACGCCTGAGACCGTCGCAGACACCAGGGTTGAAGACACGAGTGTCAGCGATACTGGTCACGAGGTCGAAGCGACTGAAACTACGACTACGGTCGACACGATCGTCGAGGAGACAATCGCAGATACTGCAGTGACCCCTGATACATCGGAGACGATTGAGGAGGTAGATACTCCTCCTCATGAGTGCGAAGAAGACCTCGACTGCGACGACCAGGACGAATGCACAGTCGACTACTGCGAAGGATTCTCGTGCGGGCACGAGGACAAGATCGAGTGCGTCACAGATTCAGACAACGACGGATTCCTCGACTTCGAGGACTACTGCCGTTACCAGCCTGAGTTCTACGACTTCTTCGAGGACGACGACGGGTGTCCTGAGGAAGATCAGGACCACGATGGCTACACTGCTCTCGAAGGAGACTGTGGTGATGATCCATCTCTCGGGAATGATCCAGCGTCTTTCTGCTGGAACGAGTACGATGGTTACAATCTGCGCATACACTTCGGTGTAGGGGCAGATGAGCGACCGTCGTGCGACTTCTATCTGGAGGACGAACTTGTCGAAGCAGTCTTCTTCTTCGAAACCAATGGCGCGTTTCTCATCGGCCCGCAAGTCGATGGGGGAGATACGCCTGACGACGAGGTAGATCAGGACTGCGACGGAGAGACCGACGAACCAGGAGAGTATGGACTCACGGAGCCAGACTGCTACTGGTGGAGCTTCGAAGATGGGTCAGAAGAGGTCTCGTGTTGGTGGATGGAATTCGTTCCTACACCATAGACCCTAAGCACGCGGGGAGGAAAGCGCTAAGTACGGCACATGCCTGTAGCGCCGACCTCCCCGCGTACCCCTAAATTAGTTTGACATAGGAGTGTTTTTATGCTAGGGTATGATGTATTTTGAAAATCGCATTTTGTATATCTGTGGGTAGATAGGTATCCAGTATGCGGTGCTTGAATATTTCATTCGAGTATCAGCTCTTTTTAGATAACAATGAATCACAGCCAAAGAACCGGTGTATTACTCCGAGCAGGAGTCAACTACATCTAGGTGACTGTAGAGGAGGGCAAAGACCAGAAAATTTGGGTGCCTGAGAATTGAATTTGAGTCCGGGCACGAAGCTCGGGCAAGCAGTCGTCACATGTTGTGACGAGTATGCGAATCAAGATGAGTTGCCACCACCAACCAGACGCGTGGCAAGGAGATAAGCTCATGAAGTTCAACTCGAAGCCCATCATCCTGATGGGCTCCTCTCTCATGGTATTCGCGATGGTCGGCTGCGCCGATCACACGCCGGACATCCCGGTCACGGTGATCGAGGCAGCCGACACGGACGGCGACAACGTCCTCAACAACCTCGACAACTGCCCGGTCGACTACAACCCGGATCAGCTCGACACCGACGACGACGGCATGGGCGACGCGTGCGATCCGGACGACGACAACGACGGCGTCCCCGACGACCCCGACAACTGCCAGTGGGTCGCGAACTACGACCAGGAGAACACGGACTGGGACTTGTCCCAGGACGAAAACTCCACGGTCGTCGGCGACGCTTGGGGCGACGCGTGCGACCCGGACGACGACAACGACAACGTCTGCGATCCGGGCATCATGCAGCCGGTCTACGTCGGTGTCGTGGTCGCGCCGGTCGAGTGCGGCGGCATCGACAACTGCCAGTTCACTCCCAACTACCTCCAGGACGATCTGGACCAGGACTGGTGGGGCGATGCCTGCGACAACGACTGGGACGGCGACAACGTCAGGAACGACCT
>CAZMEW010000012.1:6154-31390 GCA_964565405.1 uncultured Gammaproteobacteria bacterium | reverse complement strand
GTTTTATGGCTATGGGTTTATATATCCTACAACAACTCATTCGTGCTCTTGAAGATAAGAAACATATTCTTATAACTACCAAAAAAGAGCCGCATGGTGACGCAATCGCCTCAATGCTTGCTCTTAAGCTATTTTTTGAGCAACTTGGAAAAAAGACCCATCTCGTATGTGATAGTTTTGTACTCCCTACCCGACTCTCTTTTCTTCGAGACGCGGACTCCATTTCTCCATCTCTTGGCAGCTTACATCAATTTGTGTTGACCCTTGATATTTCAAAAAATGGTCTATCGAATCTCAAATATGACGTGAAGGATGAAAAACTTCGCCTTTTTATTACCCCAAAAAATGGATACTTCGCGAAAGATCTCATTCGAACTTCACAAACTGAATTTAAATATGACGCAATTGTGGTAGTTGATACCCCAAACCTTTCAGCACTTGGTGATATCTACACCAATCATGAAGAATTCTTTTTTAAGACTCCGATTTTTAATATTGATCACAAGCCTTCAAATGAACTTTTTGGACACATCAACCTTGTTGAATTGCCTGCTAGTACCTCATCTGAAATACTCTATGAATTCATGAATGCACACAAGCCTGAATTTATTACCAAAGAAATCGCGCAGACACTTCTTACCGGTATTATCGCAGGCACTAACAGTTTCAAAGACAAAAAAGTTCGACCTCACACACTCACTGTCGCAGGCAAACTTGTTGAGCTTGGCGCTGATCGTGCCCACATTATCGAACAATTGTTCCAAACCAAGACAGTCTCAACGTTCAAACTCTGGGGTTCCGCGCTTACTCACCTCACGTATGATTCAACTGACGGAATTATCTCGACTACAATTACCCGTGATGATTTTATTCGTTCGAATGCGAAAGTTGATGATCTCTCCATGATTATTGATGAGTTGATTGCATTTTCTCCCGATGCTAAGTTCATCCTCGTACTGTATGAAAGTCCAACCAGCACTGATACTGTAGTACATGGAATGCTCAAAATAATTCCTAATTTCCACGCGACAGAAATTATGAAAAAGTATGCAGCGCTGGGAGACGAAGAGAATGCTACGTTCTCGGTTTCTGGACGACATTTAAAAGAAGTAGAAGAAGAAATTTTGAAACATTTGAAAGAGGCGATTACTGTGTAATTTCAAAATTAAAATTACAAATTCAAAATAAAAGTTCAAATAACTAAAAAGATTATCCCTCTAGGATATCTTTTTTTAATTTGTGTTAATTTTGTCTTTTGTATCATAACACTAAATATACAGTTGAGTTCATGTGCTTCTTTCCATAATTTTCTTAACTCGTCAGCTAATTGTGGGTATGCTTTTGCTCACCTTCTAATAAAATGTTTAGACTCTTTGACTTCTTTATTTGCAATAGACATTTTATGAACAAAATCTTTACTACTTTCAGCACAATCCGCTCCACCATAATTTGCCCCGATTACTGTTCCTGAGCCGACTAATTGCGGTATTAAACGTTTACTGCTGTCATCTTTTGGAATTTTTTTGACCACATCCAATTACTTTCTCGCCAAATCTTGCAGTTCGTTCTTCTAAATTATAAATTTTCCCTCCTTGAATATTTGACATTTTATTGGAACTTTTTGAATTTGAAATTTGAACCTATATTAGGCTTCGCCCTGTCATCTCTGGAGGTTGATCAATTCCAAGTATCGAAAGTATGGTTGGTGCAACATCTGCCAAGATTCCAACTGGATGCATGAGGCTCAAATCTCCTTCAGGTGGATCTCCTGTAGGCCCTGCTTTTCCTCTAAATTCAGAACCAATAATAAGAAATGGAACTGGATTGTTGCTATGTTCTTTGTCTTTTTCACCGGTCTTCAAATTGATGACTTCTTCTGCGTTTCCGTGATCTGCAGTAATCAGGAGTACTCCACCTTTTGCTTCTACATATTCAGCGATTTTACCAAGCCCTCGATCGATTGCTTCACAACCCTTGATTGTCGCATTTCGATCTCCGGTATGAGCAACCATGTCAGCATTCGCATAGTTCACCAAAATCACATCATACTTATCAGATTCAATTGCGCGGATTATTTTCTTGGTAATTTCAGCAGCAGCCATCTCTGGAGCTTTGTCGTATGAGGAAACATTAGGCGAGGGAATGATTTCTCGATCTTCACCCTCAAATGCTTCTTCAACAGTACCATTGAGGAAGAAGGTGATATGTGCGTACTTTTCAGTTTCAGCAATATGATATTGAGTCAGTCCTGCTTTGCTAATCACTTCGGCCAAGCAATTATGAACTACGACCGGTGGGTATGCCACGAGCACTGGAATTTCTTTCTCGTACTCAGTCATGGTGACAAATAATAAGTCCGATATATAGTCACGTTTGAATTTATCAAATCCGGGTAACACAAATGCTTTGGTCAGTTGTCGTGCACGATCAGGACGGAAGTTGAAAAAAATTACAGCATCCCCTTTTTTTACTTGAGCAGTAGGTTTACCCTCCCGACCAATGACTACGGGTATGAATTCTTCATCATACACTTGTTTGTCGTAGGACGACTCTATGGCATCAATAGGATCTTTACTATAGGTCTCAGACACCCCGTCAACCATAGCTTTGTATGCTCGCTCTATTCTATCCCAGCGATTGTCTCGATCCATTGCATAATACCTCCCTGATATGGTCGCAATCTCTCCGACACCGATTTTCTTTATTTTTTCCTCAAGCTTCCCGATAAAATCTTTAGCACTATTATAGATCGTATCTCTCCCGTCGAGAATCGCATGAATAAATACCTTTTTTATCTTATTTTTCTTCGCAAATTCAAGCAAAGCATACAGATGATCCTGACTTGCATGTACATTTCCTGGACTTACAAGTCCTACCAAATGCAGGGCTGAATTATGACTCAATACATGTTCTTTTGCAGAGAGTAATGCTTTATTCTGAAAAAAAGTCCCATCGATGATTGTTTTGTTAATTCGAGGAAATGTCTGATAGTACACACGCCCCGCACCAATATTTAGATGCCCCACTTCTGAATTTCCCATTTCCCCATATGAAAGCCCGACTTCGTTTCCGGAAGCATACAGAGACATGGCTGGATACTCATTGATAAAACGATCCATGTTTGGGGTGTCTGCATGATGAATTGCGTTCCCATCACTTGCAGGGGCCACTCCCCAGCCATCGAGAATCGCAAGTACTACTGGTTTTGTTCGGGGCATATTAGAACAATGATTTTCCGGTCATTTCTCTCGGTTGCAAGCCACCGACCATTTTAATCAAGGTTGGCGCAACATCAGCCAAAATTCCATCTTTCAACTTAATTCCTTTGATATCTGGACGGATCAGAACGCAGGGCACAGGGTTTAGACTGTGTTCAGTATCTACTTCACCAGTTTTGAGATTTTTCATCTCTTCGGCATTTCCATGGTCAGCTACAATTAATACTTGCCCCTGTCGGCTAAGCACTGCTTCCACAATTTCATTAACACAGGTATCAATAGTCGTCACTGCGATTTTTGCCGCTTTAAAATTCTCAGTATGTCCTACCATATCTGCATTTGCGTAATTAATACAATAAAATTGATATGCATTTTTTTTCATAAACCCGAGAACTTTTTTCGTAATTTGTAGAGCTTCCATTTGAGGCTTTTCATCATGATGTGCAACTGTTTTTGACTCTATTTTCATACGGTCCTCTCCATTGACGGGATCAGCATACCCACCATTGATAAAATACGTTACATGGGCGTATTTTTCTGATTCAGCAATATAGAGTTGGGTCAGGTGTGATAATGCGAGTGGAAGTGTATGATAGACATCTGGAGATGGAAATGCTGTTAAGATATTCTCTAAATCTGGGCCGAAATCAGTCAGTGCCACAAAACGAATATTTTTGGGAATTTTTGTTCTTCTGAATGACCCTGGGTTTCGTTTATTAAAATCTTCTTGCGTAAACGCCTTGGTAATTTGTCGAGCCCGATCTGACCGTGCATTGAAAAAGATTACTACATCATGATTTCCAATCGTACCCACAGGTCTACCTTTATCATCGACGACCACTGAAGGGGTTATAAATTCATCAGTTTCTCCACGATTGTAAGCTTGTTCTAATGCTTCCTCCGCACTATGCACCTGGTGACCCATGCCCATAACCATTGCTTCATATGCAGCTTCGGTACGACTCCATATCTTATTTCGATCCATACCATATAGACGACCCATGACTGTTACAATTTTTTCAGTATGAAGCATGTGTCCCCGTAGTTCATGGAGATAGTTCGCAGCAGCATGCGGCCCTGAATCACGACCGTCGGTAAAGAGGTGTAGGTATACTTTTTCCACTTCTTCTCTTCGACAGAGTTCAAGTAACGCATACACGTGTTCGGGATATGAATGAGCACTGTTCTCATCGGTCAGAAGTCCCATGAGGTGCACTGCTGATTTATATTTCTTAACATGAAACAGTGCTTGTTTGAATGCTTCATTTTTGAAAAAAGTTCCATCATGGATGGTATCTGAAATTGCCACGAGATCTTGTTTAACGATTCTACCCGCTCCGATATTCAAATGCCCTGCCTCAGAATTTCCTCGCTGTCCCGGGAATAATCCCACGTGTTCTCCATACGTCTTTAATTTCGATGTAGGATATTTTTTCATGTACTCAAAAATATGCGGCGCTGTTTTTGAGGTTATTGCATTTCCTTCGTTTTTTTCAGGTGCAAGACCGAAACCATCGAGAATAATGAGTACGGTGGGGGATGCTGTTGAGGTAGAAGATTCTTTTTGTTTTTTAGTTGGCATACATTTTTAATGTCTAACAAATTATTCTAATTGACCTAAGTCTTCTAATTAGAATAATTTATAATCCTAATTCATCCTCAATTTCCATCAACCGATTGTACTTTTCTACTCGCTCTGAACGTGATAATGAACCAGTCTTAATAAATTCAGCATTTACCGCAACAGCGAGATCAGCAATAAACGTATCTCCGGTCTCACCTGATCGATGAGAGACGGCTATTTTGTAATTGTATTTCCGTGCAAGTTCGATTGCTTCTATCGTCTCTGTCAACGTACCGATCTGATTAACCTTAATCAATACTGCATTTGCAACATTTTCTTCAATTCCTTGTTTGATTCTCTCAGTATTCGTTACAAATAAATCATCACCTACCAGCGAAACTTTTGAACCTAATTTTTTGGTGAGTATTTTCCAATTTTTCCAATCATCTTCGGACAATCCATCTTCAAGGAATAAAATGGGATACCGCTTTACCCATGACTCAAGTATTCCGATAACTGTTTCTGGGCTAACCGGATTTTTTGGTCCATCAAGATAATACTTTCCCCCACGATAGAACTCAGATGAAGCGACATCCATTCCGATGCACACTTGTTTTCCTGGTATATACCCTGCTGCCTGAATTGCCTTAATAATTAATTGAATCGCCCGTTCATTATTGGGTAAATTTGGTGCAAATCCACCTTCGTCCCCCACCCCTGTTGCCAATCCTTTTTGGTTTAATAAATCCTTCAAACTGTGAAATACCTCTGATCCTATACGCACTCGTTCTCTCATCTTCTTGTGCACTGGAATAATCATAAATTCCTGGCATGTCAGGTTGTTATTTGCATGTCTCCCCCCATTCAGAATATTCATTGTAGCAACTGGTAATCTAAACTTTTTTTCACCCAACCTGAATGCTTCACGAAGATATATATACAAAGGTTTCTGACGACTCAACGCTGCAGCTCGCGCAGTCGCTAAAGACACCGAGAGAATCGCATTTGCCCCTAATTTTTTCTTCTCTGATGTACCATCCAGTTCACACAAAACTGTATCAATTGCACGTTGGTTAAAAGCGCCCATTCCTCTAAGTTTTGAGGCAATAAGTGTATTTACATTTTTTACAGCTTTCAATACCCCTTTCCCATGGTATCTTGACCCACCGTCTCGTAATTCAAGCGCTTCATGCGTCCCGGTTGAAGCACCACTTGGTACTGCTGCTTTTGCTTCAGTCCCATCTGTCAATCTCACTCGTGCTTCGACTGTCGGATTTCCTCGAGAATCAAGTATTTCTCGTGCGGTTACTTGTGCGATTAAGACATTTTTCATACACAAAAATTGATTAGTGTATTTCAGTATATCAAACCAAAACGACCTTGAAAAGGTCGTTTTTAATCAATTTGCTACTCAATTTATTTGAGTTCAAACGTCACACCGACATGCAATACAACATCATTGGTACCTGCCTCAATTGAAGGAGCGCTCTCGACAGATGCACCAATTGCCATATCGTACATTTTTGTCCCATAATATGGTTGAGCGCCCGAAGACTCGTATTCATCATATGAAACAATCCCTGATAATTTGAGACCGAGCATCGATGAGAGCGCCTCAGCTTTTTCTCCCACCTTCTTCAATGCTTCACTTCGTGCTTGTGCGAGATACGCATCCTTATCATCAATCGTGAACTCAAGTCCACTCACATTAGTTGCACCTACCTCTCCTGCCAGACCTAGTACTTGATTTGCTTTTGCTAAATCCCTAATTTTTATCGCTACATTCTGACTGATAGTATATCCCCGAAGTTGTGGCTTGCTGCCGTCCGTTGGGTAATTATATGCTGGATATACACTGTAATCTCTAGTTTGAATATCCGCAGCATCGATCCCCACTTCTTTTACTCGACTAATCAATTTATTCACCGTATCAGTATTTTTCTGTTGAGCTTCAGCTACTGTAGCAGCTTCAGTCGTAACACCCATCGTAGTCATTGCAATATCAGGCTTAACACTTATCTTACCCTCCGCCTCAACGCGAATCGTGCGCTCTGGTTTGTCGGCTTGCCCAATAAAATCATATTTTCGTACCTCATTTCTGATAAGTACCCCCAAAAATACGGTTAAATATACGATCAATATTCCCACAAATGTCGCGATGAGTTTTTTTCCGACCCAACTGCACCATCCATGTTTTCCATGACCCTCAGATTCGCAACATTCCATTTTATGCTTAGGTTCTGGTGTCGACATTATAGGCGTCACCGGTACTATCGGCTCCTCCATCATCGGACGAGCGAATGATTTTTTGACAGGCATATTAACAAAGTAAAAAATAAAAAGGCAAAAAGTAAAAAGAAGAATTAAAATATTTTACTGCTGCAAGTATAGCACAGAAATTAATTTTATTCCGCACTCTTCTGTGGATATATACGCATTATTTATTTTTTGGTAACCATTTCTACTCCTGGTAATTTTTTTCCACTCAAAAATTCAAGCATTGCGCCTCCCCCCGTCGAAACGAGATCGACAAATTCTTGCATATTCACCATACCCAGTGATTGAATTGTTTCTCCACCACCCACTACACCAAACGCTTTTCCTTGTGACTGAGATGCAACTAGACGCGCGATTGCGAGTGTTCCTGTATCATAGGGCTTTTGTTCGAAATATCCCATTGCACCGTTCCAAATAATAGACTCTGCCAATTTCAGATCTTCAGCATATAGTAGAATGGTTGCAGGACCAATATCAAAAATTGCCTCATCGTCCTCACAAATTTTAAACGGTTTTTTTTCTAAGGTAACTACGCGCGCACCTGAGCCGTCTTTTTTTCCCACTACCACATCGCGTGGCCACTCGATTGATTTTATTTTTTTGAGTTTTTTCGCCTCATCTAGCATATCTTCGTCAACCAAAGAAGTCCCCACCCCAAACCCTTGTGATTTAAGATAGGTATTTACAATTCCTCCACCCGTAAGAATAACTTCCACTTGGTCTTTCAGGTGGGAGATAATTGGAAGCTTAGTCTCTATCTTTGCACCACCCAACACGAGTACGCTCGACTTCTTTTTTGCCTCGATCACACGAGTTAAACCCATTATTTCTTTTTCGAGTAGTAATCCTGCGAATGATGGAATAAAGCCTGCAATTCCGGTAACCGACGGACTGTCTCTATGTGCGACTCCAAACCCATCAAGTACGAATATATCCCCTAATGAGGCAAGTTCTTCTGCAAAATATTTTTTGTTTTGTTCTTCACCTTCAGCGAACCGGATATTATCATATATTGCCACACTTCCTGGTTTTACTTTTGCAACATGTTTTTTGATTTTTTCTAATTTTGTCCAATCACCGGAATCAATTATTTCCACTTTTTTCTTGAGCAATTTTTCGAGCACTTTTGCAACTGGATCAATTCGAAGATCTTTGACCACTTTCCCTCCAGGTCTTCCAATATGCGCCATAAGTAACACGCACGCACGCTGCTCGAGCAAAAACTCTATGGTTGGTATTGAAGCTGCAATTCGAAATGTCTCTTCTACCTTTCCTTTGAGTATTGGAATATTGTAATCAACCCGAACCAATACTCGTTTGCCTGCCAAATCTTTCACTTGTCTAATACTGCGAAGAGTCATACGTTTCTTTTGTCTTTTTACTTTTTCGCTTTTACTTTTCCAGCGATTTCTGCCATTTCAACCAGTCTATTTGCATATCCCCATTCATTATCATACCAACCAACCACCTTTACGAGATTGCCGGCCACTACTCGCGTAAGCTCAGCATCGACAATTGCAGAATATGGATTTCCAATATAATCACTTGAGACGAGTGGTTCAAACGATACAGTAAGCACACCTTTCAAATACGACTTCGCGGCTTTTATATACGCATTATTAACCTCTTCTGGAGTTGTGTCTTTTTTGAGGAGGACGGTAATGTCAGTTAGAGAAACAGTAATAGTCGGAACCCGGATGGAGAGACCATCAAATTTCCCATCGAGCTCTGAAATCGTTCGAGTTACAGCAACGGCTGCACCGGTTTTGGTCGGTACCATATTCTGTGCAGCGGCACGCGCCTCACGAAGATCCTTTGAAGGGCCATCCTGCAATACTTGCGATGCAGTATAGGAATGGACCGTTGTGAGCATTGCTTTCTCAATACCAAATTCTTTTTCGAGAACAAGCATCATAGGTGCTGCACAGTTGGTCGTGCAAGACGCATTATCAAGAATCGGCTCACCTTGATATTCCTTATCGTTAACTCCTCGAACATAGGTTTTTAGCTCCCCTTTTCCCGGAGCTGAGATTACCACTTTCTTAGCACCAGCCGTGAGATGAGCTTTGGCTGATTCTGCATCAGTAAATCGACCGGTAGATTCGATAACCACATCGACTTTGAGTTGTTTCCAGGGTAACGCAGTGGGATCTTTCTCAGCAAAGACAGGAATTTTCTTGCCTTTCACAATAATGTGTTTCTCATCATAGGAAATGGGAAAATCAAAATCATTGTATGCGGTATCATGCTTCAATAAATGTGCGAGGGTTCGAGTATCAGTCAAATCATTGATCCCAACAATATCTACTTTTTTCTGAAACGCAATTTTGAATGCATGTCGGCCGATTCGTCCAAAACCATTGATTGCAAATCTCATATAAATTATCTCAAAACTAAAAGTTCAAAACTATTATAGCACATTTACTGCGTAACTTCTTCCATCTTTCGCGAAGCAGCGCAGGTGAGTGCAATTGCAAGTGCATCAGCCGCATCGTCTGGAGTGATTTTTTTCTTGATTCCCAAGAGCATTTTTACCATAGTCTCAAGCTGAGTCTTGTCTGCTCGTCCATAGCCAGTCATGCTTTGTTTTACCTCAAGCGGTGTGTACTCATGTACTGAAATTCGTGCTTTTCGAAGGGTTAAAAGTATCGCACCGCGTGCCTGTCCTACTTTGATGGCGGTCGTAACATTTTTGTAAAAAAATAACTCTTCTACTGCAGCGGACTCTGGTTTGAATGTCCGGATAATGTTAATTAATTCATCTGCAATATCTTCAAGTCGTTCAACAAAAGATTTTTTTGTATCAGTTTCAATACAGCCATAGTCTACCACTCGAAATCTATCCCCCTGTACATCGATAATTCCAAAACCAACCCGACCAAAGCCTGGATCTATTCCGAGGATGCGAGTAATCTTTTGTGGGTTTGAGATTGACATATAGGCCCTTGACTTATACCTTAAAATCATATATATTACGGGACTTTGGTTTCAACCCACCAAAGTGTGCCTTACCAGGCACAAAGGAGTAGGATATGTTCTCCATCTTCCACGTCTTCCGCCGAACTATATTGCTCAAAGCAACTACAGCCCGACTGGACCGACCTGACGATCGTCAGTTTCCTTACAAGCTGGAAATCAACCTGTCTCCGCCTGAGTTCATGCAGATGGCGTTCATCTTGCAGTTCGGAGGCAGTGAGGAGATCGCTGTCGGCGGGAAGACCCTGAAGGATGTCGAGAGGTTCGCGAGGAAGAACAGCTTCGAGACCCATCCCCGGCTCCGACGTATGACAATTAGCGGGCCAGACGGTGTGATCCGTCAATGGCCGAGCTGATCTGTCGAACACCACCCTTCGCGCTGACCGCGCGCGAGTGGGGCTCACAGACCCTACATCTCGCGGTCCCATTCAAAAGCAGCTTATGAGTAGGCTGTTTTTGTTTGATATGCACCGTGTCATTCCGAGCGAGGCACCCGAGTCGAGGAATCCCTTGCTTTAAGTAAAATTTGTGTAATACAAGGGATTCCTCGACTCCCTCGGAGACTCGGTCGCTCGGAATGACAGCTACCTCGCTGTAGTATACACCTCTTTTACATCATCGAGATCATAGAGTGCTTCAACTAGAGTTCCTAATGTTTCTGACTGTTCGGAAGAAAGCTCTACAGTTTCCTTTGCCATCCATTCAAGCCCCGCACTATCAGGGCTGATACTTGCTTTATGCAACACTTCATTCATTGCTTGGAATTTTTCTTTGGGTCCAATAAGTTCTACGCCATTTTCACTTTCACGAATATCATCGACTCCTGCGTCCATAAGCTCAAGTGAAAGGTCGTCCCAATTTTTTATTTCAGATTTCTTTTCCGAACTTACACGCAGTACTGCTTTGTATTCAAATTGCCATGCAACTGCACCCTTGCTCCCGAGCGAGCCGCCTGATTTGGTAAATGCATTTTTAATCTCAGTTAATGCTCGATTGGTATTATCAGTGACTGATTCAATGAGGACTGCAACTCCACCCGGACCATAACCCTCGTATACGAGTTCCTGTAATACGGCCCCATCCTTCAATTCTCCAGTTCCTTTCTTCACCGCTCGATCAATATTGTCTTTTGGCATGTTCACTTCCTTTGCTTTATCGATTGCAAGGCGCAATGAAAAATTCATGGTAGGATCTCCTCCACCATTCTGAGCAGCAATCGTGATCGCTTTTGATACTTTGGTAAAAGCACTTGCTTTTGCCTTATCAGCCTTGCCTTTTTTACCCTGAATATTGTGCCATTTTGAATGTCCGGACATATGGTTTTCTTTTTAATTATTTAGAATACTACCAAAATATTGAGAAAAATCAATGCCTTTACAAAAGCGTTTCTGTGGGTTAGGATGTATCTGTTACGCTTAATTTAAGTAGAGTTTTATGGAACAAAACGCATGGCATTCAGTATCAATTGGAGAAAAATCTCCAGAAGTAGTGCAAGCTATTATTGAAATCCCAAAGGGCAGTAAAGGAAAATTTGAACTCGATAAGGACTCAGGACTAATCAAACTCGATCGCGTCCTCTTCTCAGCAGTTCACTATCCTACCAATTATGGATTCATTCCTCAGACCTATTGCGAGGATGGAGACCCCTTGGATATCCTCGTTCTAACGACTGTTGATCTACCTCCACTTTGTCTTGTAGAAGCAAAAGTGGTAGGTGTTATGGGAATGATTGATGGAGGCGAAGGAGATGATAAAATCATCGCGGTTGCCAAGGACGATCCAAATATGAAACACATCAATGAGCTCGAAGATCTCCCTCAACACACCCTCGATGAGATCAAAAACTTCTTTGAAGAGTATAAAAAGCTCGAAAAAAAGACAGTTGAAGTAAAAGGATTTGAAGGAAAAAAACGAGCACTTGAAGTCGTCGAAGAGAGCGTGAAACTCTACCAGAAAACTTTCAAGTAATATTCCGCGATACAAAAAACCACCTTCGAAAAGAGGGTGGTTTTTTATTTTTATTAGAAGAGATTAACTTGCAACTTCTTCTGCTTCTTTCATTACTTCGATTGCCTGATCTTTGGTACCTGTTCCCGCAGGAATCAAACGACCAATAATCACATTTTCTTTTAATCCCTCGAGGTGATCCATCTTTCCAGTAATCGCTGCATTTACCAATACGCGAGATGTTTCTTGGAATGATGCACTTGAAAGGAAGCTCTGAGTGGTGAGAGAAATCTTACTAATACCCATGAGCATTTCCCGTCCGTATGCGATTTTCTTCCCTTCCTTTTCAGCTTCAGCGTTTGCAAGCATGAGCTGAGATCGCTCTACCACTTCTCCAGGGATAAGTTCAGTGTCTCCCGCATCTTCAATAAATACACGTGAGAACATCTGTTTGATGATAATTTCGATATGTTTGTCATTCAAACGCTGACCCTGAGACGCATAAATTTCCTGAATTTCACCAAGTACATAGCGTTTAACAGCGTCCTGACCTTTGAGGTCAAATAATTCTTTGAGGTCGACTGCTCCTTCGGTCAGCTGGTCACCTTTTTCAACCATGTCTCCTGCTTTTACCCAGAGCTTGTACCCCAATGGAACAATATACTCCTTAGTTGTTTTGCCATCATACGCAAATTGAAGTCTCATTCCATCAATCTTTATCTTACCATCAAATTCAGCTCTAACCTCTTCACCGGATGAACCACGAACAAGTAACACATCATCTTTTTTAACTTTTCCTCCATCCACCACTTTCACATCATCTTCACCGTGGACATCGTACATGATCTCATCAAGTCCATCATGATGAACTTTGATAATCTTCTGTCCACGACGTCCTTCAAAAATCTTTCTACCAGTTGGTCCAGTAATTACTTTTCCATCAGCATCTTCAATCTCGATTTTTCCTGCGACTTCGCTCAATAACGCCTTTCTCTTTGGCGTACGCGCTTCAAACAATTCTTCGACACGAGGAAGACCCTGCGTAATATCCCCCCCTGCAACTCCACCAAGGTGGAAGGTACGCATGGTCAGCTGGGTACCCGGTTCTCCAATTGACTGTGCAGCGATAACACCAACCGCGGTTCCTTTCTTTACAATTGTACGAGAACCGAGATCGTATCCATAACACTTCGCACAAATTCCCTTTGCCAGATGACATTGCAAGACTGAACGTACATGGATAGTTTCAATTCCATTTTTCTCGATTTCACGAGATGCATGTTCAGTAACCACTTCACCTTTTTTGACCAATGTTTCTTTTCCTATTTTTACTGCTTCCAATACGAATCGTCCAAGTACTCGTTCTGATAACTTTTCTCCCATTTGTTCTGACTGCTCTCGAGTGAATACTTCTCCCACCGTATCTCCACAATCTTCAGCTCGTACCACTACATCCTGTGCCACATCAACCAATCGACGAGTCAAATATCCTGCATTTGCAGTTCGAAGTGCCGTGTCGGAAAGTCCTTTTCGCACACCGTGACTTGAAATGAAGAATTCTAGTACATCGAAACCTTCTTTAAAGTTTCCTTTTACCGGGAGTTCAATAATATCTCCTGATGGACTTGCCACAAGCCCTTTCATCGCGATCACCTGACCCAACTGTGCCCAGCTACCACGAGCTCCTGAATCGATCATGGCAAATACTGATTCATCTTTATTGAGTACATCTTTACTATACGCGAGAAGACCTTCTTTTGCCTCAGTCCAAATTTCAAGAATCTTTGCATGACGCTCAGAGTCAGTAAGTAAACCTTCATTAAATTGTTCATATACTAACTCGACTTTCTTATCTGCTTCAGCCAAGAGATCGCGCTTAATAGTAATCATTGGGAAATCATCTTTTCCAAGTGAGTGACCAGACTTGGTAACATATTTGTATCCAAGTTCTTTGATCTTATCGAGATGATACGCCGTAGTCTCCTGTCCGTACAATTCAAGCAATAACTGAATAATATTACCCAAATGTTTCTTAGTAATTGTCTCATTGTAGTATTGCAATTTTTCTGGAAGAATCTCGTTGAAAAGAATACGCCCAATTGATGTTTCCATGAGACTCTTGGTTCCTTCTGGAAATTTTGCCATTTCAGCTTCTCCAAGTCGTACATTGATACGTTCTTTTAGGCTAATACTGCGGGTTTTATATGCGTACTTTGCTTCAGTAATATTAGCAAAATTCTTTTTTACTTCGGAAGTATCAGTTTCATCGTATTTGGTCAGATAGTAACATCCGAGTGCGATGTCTTGCTGCGGAGTGATTACCGGACTTCCTGTTGCAGGCTTCAATAAGTTCTTTTCACTTGCCATGAGATTTTCAGCTTCCCATTTTGCCTGTTCAGACAATGGTAAGTGTACTGCCATCTGGTCTCCATCAAAGTCTGCATTGAATGCAGGACATACCAATGGATGAAGCTTGATTGCTTTACCTTCAACCAATCGAGGCTTGAATGCCTGAATACCTAGTCGATGAAGAGTAGGCGCGCGGTTCAAAAGCACGCGAGTTTTTTTGGTTAATTCTTCGAGTATATCCCACACTTCTGGTGCATTACTTTCAATAAATCTGCTCGCACTTCTGACATTGTGTGCAAGTTCGCGCTTGATAATTTCTGACATGATAAATGGCTTGAAGAGTTCAAGTGCGATAATTTTTGGCAAACCACACTCATCGATTTTAAGAGTTGGCCCTACTACGATTACTGAACGTCCAGAATAATCCACGCGTTTTCCGAGCAAGTTTTGACGGAAACGTCCCTGCTTTCCTTTCAAAATGTCAGCAAGAGATCGGAGTTGGCGTTTCTGTCCGGTTGATGCGCGAACTGTTTTCGAAGCTCGCGCACTATTGTCGATCAATGCATCAACCGCTTCCTGTAACATGCGTTTTTCATTTCTACAGATTACTTCAGGTGCATTAAGTTCAACCAAACGTCTCAAACGGTTGTTGCGGTTGATTACACGGCGATATAAATCATTCAAATCAGAAGTTGCAAATCGTCCACCGTCGAGCGCAACCATCGGACGCAAATCTGGAGGAATAACTGGAATCGCAGTCATAATCATCCATTCTGGTCTAATGTCGTTCTTATGCAGACTCTTCAAGAGTTTGATGCGACGAATGAGACGTTCACGTTTTGCTCCTTTGCTCTTATTTGTTTCCCCTTCAAGGCGAGCCATGGTTTCTGGAATATTGAGTCGCTCCAAGAGACCTCTCACCGCACCAGCTCCAATACCTGCCTCAAATAAGTGCCCATAGCGGATTGACAGTTCTTGATAATACGCTTCTGAGATAATATTCATGACCACAATATCCTTCAACTCTGACTCTGCAGCTTTGAAATCTTCTTCAAGTGTTTCCAATTTTCGATCACGCTCTGCTTCAATTTCTTTTTTGGCGCCCTTCTCCGCATTTTCGAGTGTTTTTGCAGCTTCGGTCTCGATTTGTTTTTTCTTTGATTTGTATTCCTTTTTCAAAGCTTCAACAGTGGCTGTTTTTTCATCCTCATCAACATGAGTAATAATGAATGACGCGAAGTAAATCACTTTTTCAAGCGACTGAATTGAGAGATCAAGTACGAGTCCCACGCGCGAAGGAATCGTTCGAAGGAACCAGATATGCGAAACTGGAGCAGCAAGTTCAATATGACCCATACGTTCACGACGTACGAGTGAATGTGTTACTTCAACCCCACATTTGTCGCAGACAATTCCCTTATATCTGATTTTTTTGTATTTTCCGCAATAACATTCCCAATCTTTGGTCGGACCAAAAATTTCTTCAGCAAACAATCCGCCCTTTTCTGGTTTTTGGGTACGGTAATTAATGGTTTCTGGTTTGTACACTTCCCCGTATGACCATTTTTTAATGACCTCTGGTGAAGCGATTTTCAGACGCAAGGCGTCGAAATTCATAGTATGTAGAGTATCGCGAGCCATAGAAATATGTTTAGAAGGATGTATGGATTAAAGGTAGTAAAGGATAATTATTCTTCGCTTTTTTCTTTTCGCTTTTCTTCACTTTCAATCGCTGCTCCATAATCTCTACTTCGCATATCGCGATGCTGGGAAACCACTTCTTCAGCTGGACTATAACTCCCGTCTTCCTCTTGTCTCAAGAGTTCTACGTCGAGCGCCAACCCTTTCATTTCACGAACCAACACATTGAATGATTCTGGTAAATTGATCTTGTTGATTGGTTCACCTTTGATAATCGCTTCGTACGCTTTTGCACGGCCCGGAACGTCATCTGACTTAATCGTCAAAATTTCCTGGAGTGTATGTGCAGCGCCGTATGCCTCCAATGCCCACACTTCCATTTCTCCAAAACGCTGTCCACCGAACTGAGCTTTTCCTCCGAGTGGCTGTTGAGTAATCAAACTATAAGGACCAATTGATCGCTGGTGAATCTTGTCTTCAACCATGTGGTTCAACTTCAACATATAACTGTACCCAACGGTGGTTTGATGATCATAAGGTTCACCAGTTCGTCCATCGTAGAGCTGCAATTTTCCATTGGTCGGGAATCCTGCTTTTTCCAATTCTTCAACGATTTGTGTTTCTGTAATTCCATTTAACACCGGAGTAGCTGCCTTATACCCAAGTGCATTTGCTGCAAGCCCAAGATGGGTCTCAAGAAGCTGACCCAAGTTCATACGTGAGATAACACCCAGCGGTGAGAGAATAATGTCAACCGGAGTTCCATCTTCCAAGAATGGCATGTCTTCTGCAGGAACTACACGAGAGATTACACCTTTGTTTCCATGACGACCTGCCATCTTATCGCCCACCTGAATTTTTCGCATGTCAGCAACCGTTACCTGTACTTGTTTGATAACTCCTGGCTGTAATTTATCTCCAGCTTCAGCTGAGAATATTTTCACATCAATTACTTTTCCTTGTTCACCATGTTCAAGATAGAGCGATGAATCGCGGACATCTCGTGCTTTTTCTCCAAAGATTGCCCGTAAGAGTCGTTCTTCAGGTGTAAGCTCAGTTTCACCTTTTGGAGTAATTTTTCCAACCAAGATATCACCAGAATGAACCTCGGCTCCAATTCGGACAATACCTTCTGAATCAAGATTTCTCAATTTTTCTTCGCTTACATTTGGAATATCATTCGTGATTACTTCTTCTCCAAGTTTGGTTTCACGAACATCAATCGTATAATCTTCGATGTGAATCGACGTATATCGATCATCTTTTACCAGACGGTCAGAAATAATAACCGCGTCTTCGTAGTTGAAACCATCCCACACCATGTACGCAACGAGGACATTTTGCCCAAGTCCCAATTCTCCATCTTTAATACTCGGACCATCAGACATTGGTTGACCCTTTTTTACTTTTTGTCCAAGTTCAACTGTTGGTTTTTGGTTAATACAGCTTGATGCATTGGAACGCAGAAATTTACCCAAATTCCAGGTGTATACTTTTCCCTTTTTATCAGTTAACTCGATTTTTTCCCCATCAACATAGGTGATTTCACCCTCTGCAGGAGCTTTGATCACATACCCACTATTTTCTGCGGCAGCTTTTTCGACCCCTGTTCCAACGAGTGGTGGCTCCGGTTTAATACACGGAACCGCTTGGCGCTGCATGTTCGTTCCCATAAGCGCACGAGTCGCATCATCATGTTCAAGAAATGGAATAATGCTTGTAGCAAGGGATAAAATTTGGTTTGATGCAACATCCAAATATTGAATGCTCTTCACTTCAGTTACCTGAGCCTCACCGTGCACACGTGCAGGAGTTTTCTCATCTAGAAAATATCCACGTTCATCGATTCGTGTAGTAGCAGACGCAGTGATTGATCGCTCTTCCTGGAAGGAATTCAAATATACAATTTCATCAGTTACTCGTGGTTTTACTTTCACCATTTCTATTTTTTTGTTTCCTTCTAATTTTTTTGCAATCGCAGCAGTGATTTCTTCACCGGCTTCGACCATTCCTGATATGTTTTCAGCCGCAACTTCCCCTTCAGTAAATTGTGCTTGATTGGCGACTTCATGCAACACCTTTCTATATGGTGTCTCAAGGAATCCAAATGGATTTACCTTGGCATACGTAGATAAGTGTCCAACCAGACCGATATTTGGTCCTTCAGGGGTTGCGATCGGACAAATACGACCATAATGCGTACGATGAACGTCACGGACTTCGAACCCAGCTCGATCACGAGACAGACCACCAGGTCCAAGCGCAGATACACGACGTTTATGCTCGAGTTCTGCGAGTGGGTTGACCTGATCCATGAACTGAGATAGCTGTGAGCTCATGGAAAATTCACGAATAACCGAAATAACTGGTCGAGCATTAATCAATTTGTTTGGTGCAATCGTATCAACTTCCATGGTACTCATACGATCCTTTGCAATACGCTCCATACGTGCGAGACCGATACGGAATCGATTCTGCACCAACTCACCCACTCCACGAACGCGTCGATTACCAAGATGATCGATATCATCTGGTTCTTCTTGAACCACGTTCAGGCGAATAACTTCTTTTAACACACGGAGAAGTTTTTCTGGAGACAACACTCTCTCTTCTTTTGAATCATAGGCACTTTCAGAAAGTCCTAAATCAAACTTAGTATCAAATTTGTATACCCCCACTTTGCCAAGATCATATCGATCGAAGTTGAAAAACATGGCATGAATCAGACTGCGCGCATTTTCAGCAGTCGCCAAGTCACCTGGTCTGATTCGGCGATATACTTCAATCAATCCATCTTCTTCGGTTTTTGCAGTATCCTTTTTGATCGTCGCATCGACATAATCAATATTTGGATGATTATTTACATCCTTAAAGAGTGACTTAATCATTTCATCATCAGCGTATCCAAACGCTCGAAGAAGAGATGTTGCAGCCACCTTTCTTTTACGATCTACTTTAATCCAGAGCACATTGTTCTGATCGGTTTCGATCTCGATCCATGCTCCACGGTTTGGAATAATTTTTGCCCCATAGTATCTGCGTCCTCTAACCATTTCCGCAGTGAAAAACGCCCCAGCACTCCGAATCAATTGAGATACAATTACACGCTCAATTCCATTGACCATAAATGTTCCGCGCTCGGTCATAAGCGGAACGTCACCCAGGTAGATTTCTTGCTTGTCTGATTTACCAGTACGCTTATTGGTCATGCGCACATTTACCCGAAGTGGTGCTTCGTAGGTAATATTTTTGTTTCGGCAGGTCACCTCATCAAATTTTGGCTCATCGAGATAATAATCTTCAAAATACAATTCAAGATCACGACCAGTGAAATCAGTAATTGGAGAAAGTTCATCAAATAATTCTCGCAATCCTTCTTTGAAGAACCAATCATATGAGTTCTTTTGAACTTCAATTAGATCAGGTGCAGTGATTGCATCTCGAAGTTTGGTGAAAAACTTTCGCTCTTTTGATTTGAGCGGTTGTCTTCGATAGAGTGGTACCATAGGGTAGTGTGCCGTTATTATGGACCTTTTTCAGGGGCGTGAAATAAGGTGTGTTTGGGTTAATTAAGACAACAAAAAAATTCCTTTTTAAATAAGGATCTTATTGATTTTTAATTGTACGCATGGAGTCGAGGCATGGGATATATCCGGATAATTCGCCTATAGGCAATCGCCCTGCGAGAAGACCAGAACTTACTCGTTTTCGTCCTCTAAAATGTAATGGGTGTAGGATACCGAAAAATAGCAGAACTGTCAAATGAGAACACTCGCGGACATTCTTGTCAAGAAATTTTATATTTTGGCTAAAAAAAGATAAAAAAACTCGTTGTTTATCCCCTAAGTATCCCATTCTATCCACAAAGTTATCCACAATTGTGTATTTTTGGCTAATTTTATACACAATTATCCTCTTTTTTGCTCTTTTATGCTCTGCCTTAGGATAAAAATATGGTACAATACCAACTCACAGCGATAGAAATGAAGGTTTTTCCCAGTCTTTTAGATCTCTAACCCTCACTTAATCAACTTCTTTATGCCTCGAGGCAGGCGTCAGGAACGCAGTTTTGACCCTACACTCTCCCACGGAGTTATTGCGGTTATTCTTCTTATATTGACCGCGATTGTCAGTCTTAGTTTTTTTGGCAAAGCAGGTGTGGTTGGCACTATTCTTAATGAATATATTTTAAGCTCTCTTTTTGGAGATCTCCGATATTTAGCCCCTGTGGTCCTAGTCGGTTCTGCGTGGTATTTGATTCGTGAGAAAAGAGAAGATGAAAGACACCTTGCTCGAGTCCTCGGATATGTCTTATTTTTTGTATCGACCGCTAGCCTTGTGCATATGCAGTTTCTACCTGCTGATATGTGGCGTGAAGCTCTTGCGGGGAATGGTGGAGGAATAGCGGGAATGGCTGCATATCTACTGAGCGCCTACCTCGGGGTTATTGCCGGATATGTTATTCTTGCAGGGATTGCAATTATTTCTCTGTTTTTCATGTTTGAGACCGCTTCACAACTTTTTATCACTGGCTTCCGAAAGTTATTTACTTCTACAGGAAGTGCCGCGACTTCGACGCTCTCTCGCATACGCAGTGGACAAAATGTGAAAATCAAGGGTGCCTATGATGAACCTGAAGATGAGATAGATGATGAGGAAGAAGAGGAGGTTTCCGAAGAAACTCGAAAATCATTCAGTTCACGAAAACTCGATGATGAAGAAGAGGAAATTCAAGAAAACGACGACTCCTCTGAAGAAGACGAGGAGGAAGTGGAAGAAGAGGAAGAAGTTGAAAAGAATTCAGGAGATGTATGGAGCAAACGAGTGATTATCAAGAATTTACCACCACTTGATATCTTGGTTGATAAAAAAAGTAAACCTACGAGTGGAGACATCAAAGGAAATGCGGAAATCATCAGAAGCACTCTTGCTGAATTCGGTATCGATGTTGACATGGGTGAAATTCGCGTAGGGCCAACAGTCACTCAATATTCTCTCAAACCTTCAAAAGGCGTAAAACTTTCACGCATTACCGCGCTGTCGAATGACCTCTCACTAGCACTCGCAGCACATCCTATTCGCATCGAAGCACCTATACCTGGAAAAGCACTCGTCGGAGTCGAGGTTCCAAACCAAAAAACTGCAATGGTATCCTTCCGTGAATTACTTGAAAGTAAAGAATTCAAGCAACGTCCTCACAATCTGTCAGTTGCACTTGGAAAAGATGTTGGTGGAAAGGTGTGGTTTGCAGATTTACCGCGCATGCCTCACCTACTTATTGCAGGAACAACTGGTTCTGGAAAAACTGTGTGTGTGAATACGATTATCATGAGTCTATTATTTGAAAATACTGCGGAAACCCTCCGTATGATTATGGTTGACCCGAAACGTGTAGAATTAACTCTCTATAATGGTATTCCTCATCTTCTTACCCCGGTTATTACCAACACCCAACAAACTATTAATGCGCTCAAATGGTCGGTGGGAGAAATGGAGAGACGGTTTGAACTTCTTGCCAGTGTCGGCTCACGAGATATTAGCTCATACAATTCACGCCATCCTGATAAAAAAATTCCTCATATCGTCTTTATTATTGATGAACTTGCTGATCTCATGGCGACTGCTGCAAATGAAATTGAAGCGGGTATTATCAGACTCGCCCAGATGGCACGCGCCGTTGGTATTCACCTTATTGTTGCGACTCAACGACCGAGTGTTGATGTTATTACAGGACTTATGAAAGCTAACATTCCTGGTCGCATTGCATTCTCAGTCGCCTCTCTTATTGATTCTCGAACTATTCTCGATGCTCCTGGTGCCGAAAAACTTCTCGGTCGCGGTGATATGTTGTTTCAGACTTCAGAGCTTGGAAAACCAGTGCGTATCCAGGGTGCTTTTATTTCAGAAGATGAAATGAAAGGTGTCGTTGAATATCTCCGAGGTGACGAGGAGCCCGAGTATGATGAGAGTATCATCAATCAGCAAAAAGGGGGTACTATGAACCTCTTTGGTGGCCCGAGCGATGATCAGGATCCTCTATTTGAGGATGCGAAGCGTGAGATTATAACGAGCGGGAAGGCAAGTTCTTCTCTTCTCCAGAGACGCCTTAAGGTTGGATACGCAAGAGCAGCACGACTTATGGACGAACTTGAGGAAGCAGGTGTTATTGGACCTGGAAGTGGTGCAAAACCTCGTGAGATTCTTATGACAAAAGATGAATTTCATGGTACAATAGGTGCTGGCGCAAAGCATAATGTATTCAATACTCCTCCAAAACTAGTTGAAGAGGAAGGCGATTCTGACGAAGAACTTGAGGAAAATGATGAACCTGTAGAAGAAGAATTGGATAACTACAATGACTCAACCGGACTTGAAGAAGACACAGCGAGTGAAGAAAATGAAGATGAGCGAACGCCTTTTTAGACCTTATTTCTCCTCTACTTTTGTTTCTTGTGAATGAGGTTTTTGAACTTTATTTTAGTATGCCTTTTCAGAAAAAAAATGTACTTGAGGCACCACGTGTGTGCATGCGTCTCAAAACACTCAGAGAAAATAATGGAGTGTCTCTTGAAGAACTCTCAGAAAAGACCAAAATCGGACGTAACTATCTCGAAGCTCTCGAAGGCTGCGATTTTGCAAAACTTAATATTTCCTCCCTTTATCTGAAAAATTTTGTAAAGAAATATGTACAGACGCTTGGCAGTGATCCTCGTCCATATCTCGATCAACTCTCAGATGAGGAATTACCACGCGCAGAAAAAATCCGAGTCGCTGCACCTACACACCAACGACATCGCTTTCAATTAAGCGATATACCCGGCATCATCCGCTTTGGAACTCTCGCCATGGTGGTTATCGGCTTACTTTCTTACCTCGGCTTTCATGTGCACAATATTCTGAAACCCCCTTATCTCATGGTTGCTAATCCAACTGACGGATACATTTCAAAAGAAGGCTCGATTATTATCACCGGTCTTACTGATCCTGAGACAAAAATCATGGTCAACGATGTACGAATTTCAAATGACGAACATGGTAATTTTTCTGAGACTATTACACTCATTCCAGGCATTAATACTCTCACCATTAAGGCTGAAAATAAGCACGGTCGAATTGCCGAAGATACTCGCCATGTGATCTACAAACATACTGACTCAATCTCATTAAAACAATAGTTTGACACCATCTTCTAAACTCGGTACTATTTTCTATAGAGAGTAACTTCACTCTCTTTTTAAATCTTAAGGGGGGTCCCTACTTAATTAATGACTATGCCAAAACGAACCGAAACAAATCCAAAACTCGAAGCCGCAACAAGTGCTATTGACCAAATCAAACAAAAATATGGTGATAACTCAATCATGCGTTTTGGGGAAGCACGCGCCTCGGCAGTTGATGCTGTTTCGACTGGCTCTATTTCACTTGATCTTGCTCTTGGGGTAAAAGGTGTACCGCGTGGACGTATCATTGAAGTATTCGGACCCGAAGCAAGTGGAAAAACAACTCTTGCACAACATGTAATTGCTGAAGTGCAGAAGCAAGGTGGAATTGCCGCATTTATCGATGCAGAACATGCACTTGACCCTGATTATGCCAAAAAAATTGGAGTTGATGTTAATAATCTTTTTATCTCCCAGCCCGATACTGGAGAGCAGGCGCTTGAAATCCTTGAAACACTGGTTCGTTCCAACGCAGTCGACATTGTAGTCGTCGATTCAGTTGCCGCACTCGTTCCAAAAGCAGAAATTGAAGGAGAAATGGGAGAATCCCATATGGGTCTCCAAGCGCGTCTCATGAGCCAAGCTCTCCGCAAACTTACGGGTATTGTCAGTAAAACAAACACCGTGATTATCTTTATCAACCAGACTCGTATGAAAATCGGTGTGTTCTTTGGCAATCCTGAAACCACTACTGGAGGAAATGCTCTCAAATTCTATTCATCAGTTCGTATTGAAGTTCGTCGTGCAGCACAAATCAAACAAGGTGATAAGGTAATTGGGAACCGAGTAAAGGTAAAGGTGGTCAAAAATAAAGTTGCCGCTCCTTTCCGTACCACTGAATTTGATATCATGTACAATGAAGGAATCTCAATTTCTGGCGATCTGATCGATACTGGCGTACTCCACAAAGTAATTAATAAATCCGGAAACAGTTATTCATTTGGGGAAGAAAAATTAGGCGTAGGACGAGAGAAGGCAAAGCAGTATCTGCGAGAAAATCCAAAACTTATGAAGGAAATTAGAGAAAAAGTATGGGAAGCTGTGGAGCGCGGCGAAGCACCCGAAGAAAATCCTCCAATGCCAGGTGAGAGAGAAGACAATGATGCGTTGATGGGAGAGTAGTACAAGTCAAGAGTTAAAATAGAAAGCCGGACGAAAGTTCGGCTTTTTTATCTCGTAACCTTGACAAATTCACTTAATATATATTATTATTCTACGTTCTCCACATCTGCCACTTCGGCATGATGATGAGATGAACATACCACTCCACCAGTGGACTGAGGAACAATGCTTGAAGGAAAACATCTATTGCTTCATACACCCTTCCCCGTCTCCTCTCTGAGGAGTCTGGCTCGCGCCTTCTACAAGCAGAACAAGTGCGAAGTCGACCAGTACGACGTAGAACTTCGATGGAAGGGAGCCTGGGTTGGATGGCTCGGCCTCCCCGTGTCTTTCAACTGGGGGCCTACGTCGCCCGCACCGCAGGCTGTTCTCGATCAGCTCATCGGCAACAAGCTCAAGAGCTGTCTCCCCTTCACCTACGAAGGAACGGATTACTACGTGATCGAGATCTTGATGTCGTGCGTTTTCGGTGAGATCATCACTCAGACGATGCTCCCGACTATCGTGACGCTCTGTGCAATCGAGGCACGATATCTCGACATGAAGACCTAAGAGCCAACCAAGCTGGGCGGTGTCCCACTACAGTCAAGGCTGCGGCAGACGAACCCGTCTTACGCAGCCTTGATCACTAAAAAATAAACAAAAATCGCCTCCCTTTTCGGGGGGCGATTTTATTTTTTACGATTACATTAATTATACATCTTCTCCACTTCAACTCCAGTATAATAATATTTCAAAATAGTATCATACATCTCACCTTTCTCAGAAGCTCTGATTGAAGCGTCTCGTGCACTCATTCCGACACCATGTCCATATAATTTTTTCTTGTCTCGCTTATCATACTCGGTTGCGACTGATACCAGCCACGGTCTTCCTCCTCCACCCCATACCTCACTCCAAGAGCGCGTTCGCGTATCAGCGT
>CAZMEW010000012.1:1018-6144 GCA_964565405.1 uncultured Gammaproteobacteria bacterium | reverse complement strand
TGCGGGAGTTTCAGTACTATTATCTGTATCATACGTAATCATCATGCCTCGCGTTGTCTGTGCTGCTTCTACTACACGCGGCATGAGCACCTCACTTTCATATCCCAGATATAGTTGATCTGCGGTCGTTGCAACCACATCAAAAACTTTTGCCTGTGAACTATTGTGATTTTTCATATAATAGCCGTAGGTCCTCGCAGCAGTAAGGATAGCTTTCATATATTCCATTTGAGCTTCGTTTGAGGTCTCTGCAATTCCTGCTACATAATCTTCAATTGGCAATTCATTTATCACGTATGTGCTCTTCCCATCATTGGTCATGCGATATTCAAATGCTCCACGATACGCGTTAAAACTCAGTTTTCCCCGATAGGTTACCAAGCGTTCATAGTTCGGGAGACGGAATACTGCGTGCTGGTTGCTGGTCGGCACCAAACGAATGTAATTTGTTGTTGAAAAATCAAATTCTCCACCTTTGAAGTAATACATGCCTTTACTCTGCCACATGGACGCTCGTGTCGCGAGAGGCAGCGACCCTATAAACATATTACCATCAAATATCTGATATGTTTCTTCATGTGATATAAATTCAACTCCTTTTACAGGATCTTTCCATATTCCAACCCGAATTCGAGGTTCTTCTGCGAACCGCACCAATGGTCTTACTGGTACAGTATATTCTTCTTCAGTAATCACTCCCGCATCTTCAGTCACGGTAACCGTTACTACCCCAAGATCACTTGGTTTTTCAGTACCATTGGGGACTACCGCGAGTCGAATCGTGTACACACCCTGTCTTTGGGGAATAGGAAGTGCCATAGTTTCTCGTACAATCCCTGATGGGGCAACCTCTGCTTGTTTTTCTACCAATACTTTTGTTGTTCCTGCATAATCCTCCGCATTAACTGCAGTTGATTTGAGTGTATACGATGTCCATGAATTGCTACCCGTATTTTGAAACCCAATAATGACTGGAATCACTCCTCCTCCACGTGCTTCAATCTGTTTTTTACTGAGCATTATACGCGTTGCCTGATACGTATTAAGGGGAACAATAGTTGTAGGCACAGAAGCAGTACTTGTTTCAGCTACTTCGACTGTTTGTTTCTTTGGCTTAACACTAATATCGATATAAAAATACCCGCCCTTCACCCAGCTATGATTTTCTGCGGCAAGATAAAATTCTTCTTTATACTCACCAGCCTGTTCAGGTGCTCTCAATTCAAGCTTCAATTCCCCTACCTCTCCCGGCTTAACACTGCCTTCAATTTTTCCACTCTGACTTGGAGCGATCCACGTACTTCCTTTGAACAAAGAATCATGGTATCGCGGTTCGACCGTGTAGGCTGATATAAAGCGGCTCCCTGTCCAGGTTGCCGTACCTGTATTTTTAAATTTAAATACTACCGTTTGCACGCCACCTGCCTCCATTTGTACTGGATCAGGAATTGATTGGCTTATCAACTTTGCGGCATAGCTACTATCCTTGATAGTGTGTTTTGGGTCTTCCGCATGAGCTGTTTGAGTCAAAAAAAATAACGCCCCAAGTGCAAAAAATACAATGCTTAGGCGTTTTATTGAAGAAAAAAGCATAGAAAAGAATGAATCATAACAGTATGTATGAGTATAGCATGTTTCCGATCCCTTGTCTTCGTTGAGTTTGTGGAAAAAATATGATAGCCTGTACTCATCTATATGTCTCTCAAAAAACAACTAGCTCACAATACCGCAGCACAACTTATTGGCAAGGTAATCTCAACTCTCCTTGGATTAGTTGCCATCGGCATTCTTACCCGATACCTCGGGGTAGAACAATTCGGATGGTATGGAACAACCCTTGGTTTCTTACAATTTATCGCCATTCTCATTGACTTCGGTCTTATCCCAGTTACTGCTCAGATGATGAGTGAAATCCCTGATCATATCACTGAAACCGATACGGGTGTGCTCGCAGCGTACCGAACAAGACTTCTCAAGAACTTACTTGGATTTCGATTCGTCACTGGAGTTATCGGACTTGGACTTGCGCCCCTTATCGCACTATTTCTCCCCTATCCACATGAAGTAAAAATCGCGATCAGCTTTACTACGATCAGCATGCTCGCGGTATCGATGAATCAAATATTTATTGGATATTACCAGTCAAAACTCACTACATACTTACAGGCAGCAGGGGAAGTGATTGGTAGAATAGTACTGATTGGAGGCTTATTGCTCTGCGTATACTATCAAACACATTTCCTCTCAGTTATGTGGGCGATTACACTCTCCAGTGTTGCTTACACGCTTGCACTCTGGGTTTTTACTAGAAAACATGCAGCGATTGGCTTTGCGTATGACCTAAGTATATGGAAGCGTATTGCGATCAAGATGTGGCCCATAGCACTCTCAATTGTCTTCAATGTCATCTATCTACGTGGGGACATTCTCATTCTTTCATTCTTCAGAGACCAAATCGAAGTAGGACTATACACTGCAGCATACCGAGTAATTGATATCATTGCCCAGACTGCCATGATGATCATGGGACTTATGCTTCCACTTCTTGCTTATGCGTGGAGCAAGGGTGAAGATGCAAAATTCAAAGAGCACTTTCAACTTTCATTCAATGTCATGATGATGTTTGCGATTCCTCTGAGTATTGGAATTAGTGTATTATCACGGCAAATCATGACTATCGTTGCAGGACCCGAATTTTTATCTGCCGCACTTCCACTTACACTACTCTCTCTTGCGGTGCTCGGAGTTTATTTTGGCGCAGTATTTGGTCATGTTGCGGTTGCTGTGAACAGGCAGAAAGAAACACTGCCCGTATACATTTCAAGTGCAATTATCACACTCATCCTCTACTTCTTACTCGTGCCCCGCTATGGAATGATCGGAGCAGCTATGGGCAGCGTATTTTCTGAAATATTTGTAGGTATTTCCCTCTATCTTGTAGTAAAAAAATACGCACAATTTTCTTTATCATGGGTAGTAGTCGGGAAAACCATTGTCGCTGGAGGAGTGATGGCTTTGATATTATACATCCTTCGAGGACATCTGATTATTGCAGTACTCACTGGAGGGGTGATGTATGCAGTCTGTCTCATTCTTACACGGGCAATATCAACTTCGACAATTCTGGAAATTGTCAGCCTTAAAAAGACTCGTTAGTCGTCTGTTCTTTTTGACTGATAATCAAAAAAGCTAGAATCCAAAACAACATCGAGAGATCATTCTTGAAATATGGAACATCCACTAGTCCATGAATGATGAGACCAGTGAGAGCAGCAAGTAATGCCGCTTTTTTTTCTTTATTTTCTATCTTTAAAATTATTCTCACGAGACAAAACACCATTACCGCAAACGAAACTATTCCCAAGAGTCCAGTTTCTGTCCAGAAATTAAGTACGATATTATGCGGGTATTTGAGTGGTTCCAATTCTCTCGGATTGTGCCATGGTTTCTGAATTGCATCATAAAAATTCCTAATTCCACTACCGAGCAGAAGATTTTTAGGACTCTCTGTGAGATAGCCTACGGTATGGCTCCAGATGGTAAGTCTATTTTGTCCAGCTTTATCCTGGAACAATACTGCTGCCCTCATGCTTGGCAGAATGAATGATCCTACAATTCCTACGATAGCGATGCCTATGGCAAGTTTTTTATACCCAATCGTAAACAGATAGACGAGCATTCCTGCACCGATGGCGATCCACGCTCCCTGTGATACTGAGAATGCGTTTGCGAGGAGAATAATAAGAGAAGAAATGATCATTGGCGCTTTATATCTAGGAAATACAAGGAGTGACGCACATACAATAGGTACGGTAAATAACCCAATAGCATTAGCACTCGTAAATATTGAGGTTACCCGACCAAATAGCTGATCATCCCAGAGACTAGGTGGGAAAAACAGGCCAGTGAATTTCTGTACAATTGCGATTCCACTTACAAATACTGCAGCGCCTACTAAGGATAGTACTATTTTATTCTGCCCCAGACTTTCTTTTCTTGTTATAAGAATTACAAACAATATAATTGGTTCAAGAAAGAGTGCTCTCCACTCGCCGACTCCATAGATCAACTTTTGAGTCGGATCTGTAGCACCAATCATACTCGTGAATGCCCCAATCAGTGAGAATACCAGAAGGCTTGTTGTAAAAATACAGAAGGTTTTGTGGTTTTTGATAAAAATTTTTACCTTCTCAATATCGCTTTTCTTGAATGTTTCGATCCAACCAATAATGAGCGCAAAAAAACCTACTTCAAGGAGAGTTGACGGTAAGGGTCCTATAGTAAAGCGGATCACATATGCCGGTATCGTCAAGATAAACAGATATACCGCAAGTGGAAACTTCTTGATTGAGAGATAGGTACACAGTGCAAAATAAGCAAGAACAAGATAAAGCATAGGTTTTAATTTTTTACATCATACCATGCTTTTTTCCAAAAACCTATGATTGACGAAACTACTTCCTCACGTTAGTATATTTGCATTATAATGGAGAGGTGTCTGAGTCCTGCCTGCCGGCAGGCAGGGGTTGAAGGTTTATTTAAAGACATCTCACAATTTAATGGAGAGGTGTCTGAGTGGTTGAAGGTGCCGCTCTCGAAAAGCGGTGTTGCCGAAAGGTAACCGAGGGTTCGAATCCCTCCCTCTCCGCCAAAATTGAACATGTAATGCATTTTATATGCCTAAAAAAATCTCTGCTGGCGTAGTGCATGAATTACCTCCAGATTTGCGAAAAATTCTTACTTCTCATCCCAAAGCATTGAGCGTATGGGAAGATCTTACTCCCCTTGCACGCAATGAGTGGATTTGTTGGGTGACTTTTGTCAAAAAACCAGAGACAAGAAAACTTCATGTAGAGAGAGTACCTATTCATCTGAGCGAAGGGCAGCGTCGACCATGTTGTTGGATCGGATGCCCTCATCGTACCGATAAGTCCATCAGTCCTTCGGTCAAAGGAGTTCTTGCCAAACGATCTACAACATTATCAAACAAATCATGATCAATTATGCTCAAAATTTATTTAGCACGACATGGGCAAGATCAAGATAACGCAAATGGTATTCTCAATGGTAGGCGAGATCAACCATTGACAGATATTGGTATTACTCAAGCAAAACAACTTGCTGAA
>CAZMEW010000012.1:0-1008 GCA_964565405.1 uncultured Gammaproteobacteria bacterium | reverse complement strand
CATTCGACCATGTCTATAGTTCACCACTTAAGCGAGCTTTTAAAACTGCTGAAATTATTTGTGAATCAGCACATACAGTGACACCTGAGAAACTAGATGATTTGATCGAGAGAGACTTTGGTATCATGAGTGGACAACGTATTATTGATGTTGAAAAATTATGCAGTCCTAATATTCTCAAGACCAATACTATTACCTACTTTTTGTCACCCAAAGGAGCTGAGACATTTCCCATGTTATTGGAGCGGGCACAAAAATTTCTTACTTTTATACAACACAAGCACCCAAACGGATCTATTTTACTCGTCACACATGGTGACCTGGGTAAAATGATTTATGCTGCATATTACCATCGCAATTGGCTTGATATTCTTACGATGTTCCATTTTGGTAATTCTGAATTACTCCTATTATCACCAGATTCTAAACCAGAGGATTCACATGTGTTCAATATAGAACAATTTAATCACTAGCATTTTCATATAACCGGCTCAGTTTCATATATGTCTATCAATGCATATATCAAAAAATACCCCAAAGAAATCCAGACTATCCTACAAAAGATACGCGAATCGATACGCGAAGTTGCTCCTGAAACTACCGAGGTAATCACCTATGGAATCCCCACTTTTAAATTCAACGGTAAGAACTTGGTACATTTTGGAGCATGGAAGAATCATATCGGATTCTATGCAACACCCTCGGGAAATGCGGCATTCAAAAAAGAATTATCAAAGTATAAGGGTGCAAAAGGATCGGTGCAATTCCCTTTGGATAAGTCGATCCCCTATGCATTGATTAAAAAAATCGTAACCTACCGAGTCAAGGAAGTTACTACCAAAAAGAAATAGTCGATATTGGAAGTTCATAAAAATTGTGTTATACTGTCCGCATTAGAATTTAATTTTTATTTATGGCAAAGGGTAACAATGCACAAAATAGAGATAAGAAGAAGAAAAAGAAGGCAAAAAAATAGTCACATGCTCTATCTAAAAATATCCTGATTGG
>CAZMEW010000011.1:26695-31878 GCA_964565405.1 uncultured Gammaproteobacteria bacterium | reverse complement strand
TCCACCAGCAAGTTTTGCAAGTCTCTCCTGTAGTTTTTCTCGATCAAAATCAGAATCAGTTTGTTCGATTAATTTTTTGATCTGTGCTACGCGATCAGCAATAGATGACTGATCGCCTTTTCCTTCGACAATCGTCGTGGTTTCTTTGGTAGCAACTACTTTGCGCGCACGTCCGAGATCAGTGAGTTCAACTCCATCAAGTTTCAAACCAACTTCTTCAGTAATCACTTTTCCACCAGTCAAAACTGCAATGTCTTGTAACATTTCTTTACGTCGATCTCCAAATCCAGGAGCTTTTACCGCAAGCACATTAAATGTTCCGCGGAGCTTATTAAGAACCAAGGTAGTGAGCGCCTGACCATCAACATCTTCGGCAATGATGACCATTTCTTTTCTACCACTCTGAGCAACTTTCTCGAGAACGGGAAGGATTTCCTCTACTGATGAAATTTTCTTATCGGTAATGAGGATATAGGGATCTTCGTATTCCGCTTCCATTCGATCAGTATTGGTGACCATGTATGCAGAAACATACCCTTTATCAAATCGCATACCTTTAACCGTCTCAATATCCATGCCAAAGGTTTGAGACTCTTCGACCGTAATTACACCATCATTCCCAACCTCTTTCATCGCTTCAGCAATTTTTTCTCCGATCTCTCGGTCATTAGCTGAAATCGAAGCAACATGAGCGATTTCGTTCGCTTCTACTTTTTTTGAAATTGTATTTTTAAGTTCAGATACCACAGCCTCAGCAGCCTTATGAAGACCACGATTCAATGCAACTGGATTTGATCCAGCAGTCACATTCTTCAAACCTTCTTTGACAATAGCCTGTGCCAGAACTGTGGCAGTAGTAGTACCATCGCCCACCACATCATTGGTCTTACTCGCAACCTCTTTGATAACTTCAACTCCAATATTTTCAAACTTGTCTTCAAGCTCAATTTCTTTTGCCACCGTAACACCATCTTTGGTAATTACCGGACTTCCATACCCGCGATCAAGTACTACATTGCGCCCCTTAGGTCCGAGTGTCACTTTTACAGTATTCGCGAGCACATCAACTCCGCGCACCAATGCTTGTCGCGCATCGTCATCAAATTTGATTTGTTTAGCCATATAAATAATATTAGTGAGCAAAGATATTATTCAATTACCGCAACCACATCTTCATGATCCAAAATTTTGTGATCAACCCCATCCACTTTGACTTCTTCTCCCCCCCATTTTTTAAATAAAACTTTCATTCCAACGGTCAAATTTAATTTTGCAAGTTTCTCTCCATTGGCAAGGGCAACAATTTCCCCTTCCGCCTTTTTTTCTTTATCTACCGTATCTGGTAATACAATCCCAGACTTAGTGACTTCCTCTTCTTTGAGAGGTTTGACGAGCACTCGATCGCCAAGTGGTCGAATAGACATATATAGGTATAATTATGAATAAAATTGTATTATCACTCTTATTTTGCGAGTGATAATTTATCATTAAGATAGTAGCTGTTTTCACTGTCTCTGTCAAGAGCGGAAACGAAAAAAATAACTAAAAAAGTCCACAGAGGGAAATAGCCTGATGCGACGGCCGTAGATGAACCTCGTGATGCCTGTCAGTAACACGGAGTTCTTACTAGCGTCGCTTCACGCATACGTCCCCTCTCTGGACTCTTCATGCAAGTGAGTATACCGTGATAAATATAGGGTGTCAAAGGTTATAATTGAGGAAAATGTAACTTTTTGGGGACAGACTGTGGAGAGTCAGTGGACAACCTAAAAAAAATACCAAAATAAGCAAAAAAAATCATAATACCAGGGTACAAAGTGAGTAAGTAATGATCAAAAAAACTAATACACACAAATGGGAGAACCCCACTAATGACATATAGCGAAACTTCTTTTGACTTGTGGCAACCGAACCATACCAACAGCCCAAATGAAAGTATAAAAAACACAATACCTAGATATCCGTACTCCACGAGTACTAACAAAAACACACTATGGACTGGCTGATAGACGTAGCCCGGCAATGAATTAGTGAGATCATGCCAGGCACGAGTGAATACTCCCCCACCAAAACCCTGTACTGGTTTTTGTAAATATAATTTCCACGCAATCACCACCCCTTCTTCACGTTCACTGAGCGAACGTGTTTCAGAAACGGACATAGGAATTGCGCGAGTAACAAAAAGATCGCGATACACTACAGTACATAATAAACTCATCAGGATGGTAATCACAAATAATGGCGCTAGTATTTTCACGCGTCGTCTTAATGCGTATATACCAAATCCAATACAGACAAAAAAATAAGCAAGCCATGCAGATCTACTGAATGTGACACCGAGAGTAAACACAGCAACCGCATGAATCATCAGGATGCCGATTCGATCATATATCTTTTCTATTCGCATCATAAAAAGAAAACTGAAACCCAAGATGAGAACGAGATACCCACCAAAAATATTAGGATGCGGGAAAGATCCATAAGCACGCAACCATCTACCCACAGTTTCGGAAGCAATGATTGAAGCCCCCGGGTTAGCAACCATATGTTCTGAGAGGCCGAATAATGTTGATGCAAAGGTCGTCTGGGTAAACCACTGGAATAATCCAAGTATAATCGGAGCAATTGCTCCGATTAAAAATGCCTTGAGCCAATCTTTCACGGATACTCGAGATACGATAACGGCAGTAAGCAATAAATAGCCCTCAATAATAAAAAGCGCATGCCGCACCGACACATCGATATCAAGCGACCAAAGCACACTTATAAGCGCATAGAGAGGAAACAAGAGAAATAACAACAAAAGAAATAATCGATTACGTTGTGTTGGACTATAGAATACGTGAAGAGTAATTCGAGATCGAATATTGAATATAGTCAGGATGCACAATACCCACAATATACATTCACCTACATACAAACCGAGCGTCCCATATTGATATGGGACACCATTGAGCAATGCACTCCGATAAATCCAAACTGTCTGCCACGGAAACATTGCCCCACACACATAGATAAGTATCCGTTCAAGTCGTAACATACTATTAGACATACGAATAGTCACGATGAAATTCCGATTTTTTCTAACCGCTGGTACCACTCCCTACGATATAGCTCGCGTCTATCATTCTCATGAAATTTGAACATTGAGTCAGTAACCACCACACGTGTATCATTAGCATGAACCAAACTAGTCGGATTGCGCATAATTTTTCTGCGTTGGAAACTGCGTGCGAATTTTTCTATTGACGAACCAATCGATCCGGACAAAAGATTCTCACACACCCGAGAAGAAAACTTTTTCGCCAAATATCTCTGTGGAAGGAGGATGCGCGGCATATAATGTCTCGCACGCGACAAAAAGGGTGAAAGCAATTCCTGATTAGCACGGAGCATACTCTCACCGAGAGAATCTGGATCATACACGGGAATAAGTGTTCGGAGCCAGTACGAAAGATAAATGTCATCAGCTGCTATTTTAAATTTTGAGAGATTAAGCGACCGATCAGCAAGATAAAAACTAAGACAAATTCGATTGGCAATTTTTTTCTTGGTCCGACGTAGCTGATGGAAAGATAAGACAAGCGTAGTCCATAATCGCGCAATCCACATTTTACCAAATGACGCTACAATTAATACATCAATATCACTATCTTCATCAGCCGCATTAAATGCAAGCGTGTTGCACACAAATACAGCACGTACGAATGGAATGCCGGAAAAAAGTCGCACTGCTTTTCTAAGACTACGCATTTTATCTTCTAAGTATACACTTCGATCGGTTCGTACATAGACTAGAGCTTCTCTCCCGACAAGATGCCACATACCGTGTGTATAAGAAATCCTAGAATCTGGAAGTGTCCGAGTTTGTAGAAAAAAACTCGAAAAATTAAGTTTGGGTTTTAAAGGTGGATTATGTAGGTATTCAAAAAGTTCCCGATCAGTCAGTGGATAATCGAATATATCAAAAAAAGCAATAGTGCGAGCAATAGAAGCGTACAGATTATCTTCCATATACCACTAGTGTACCTGAAACAAAGACAAAAACAAAAGAACCTCCTTATTTAGGAGATTCTATCTTCGGTCAACCCTACAATATCAGGCGAACTGAGTGGTAGATTAATCGTGGCACCCTCTATATCGGCAGACACGTGATCTTCCACAATAAGTCTATCTTCTTCAACACGAACCACCCGATCACGATCAATAGCGATGCTACCTACCAACCCCCTACGAACAAGATACTCAAGAACCAACCCACTATCAACATCAATAGAAAAATCAACCACCTTCCCTACGTGTGTTCCTGATGTAGTGTACACATGCATTTTTAGGACTTGCGAAGACGCAAGTTTCATAGAATATGATTAGGAAACGATTTTACCTTCGATAACGTCGCCACCCGAAGTTGGTCCACCCATTGAATTTTTATTTTTTCTAAATAAAATCCACTGCTGTCCGGCAGCAAGAGCAGTACGGAAGAACCAATACAGAACTACGCCTGCAGGAAATTGAAAACCAATAACAACAGTAAGAATCGGCATCATATAGAGCATCTGCTTATTCATCATCGCAGCCATACCTTCATCTTTTGAACCCTCACCAGCAACGGTGGGCGGACGTTTGGTTGTAAGCATCTTGGTCTGGACGAATTGTGCTCCTCCGGCTAATACAGCGAGTATAGCGCTCTTTCCTGAAAGGTCAAACACTCGAAGACTCACCGGATCGATTGATCCTGGGTTTGAGATAAAAGGGTAGAGAAGCTCAAACGAGGTGTTCCCAAACGCCCCTTTAAATACATAAAACAGTGCCAAAAAAATTGGAATTTGGATAAGAACAGGAAGACACGAGCCGAAAGGATTTATTTTATGCTCTTTGTAGAGTTTCATGGTCTCAGTTGCAAGCTTTTGCTGATCATCTTTAAACTCTTTTTTGAGTTTATCGAGCTTAGGTTGCATGTCAGAGAGTGCTCGTTGCGCTTTGATCGACTTTGAATTAAGCGGATAAAGAATAAGTTGGAATAATATAGTAATCAATAAAATCGCAATACCCACATCGCCTACCAAATTATAAAACCACACAAACAAATTGAAAATGGGCTGATAAATTATGGTCGTAAATAACTCTTTCATAACACAAATCTTTTAATTCATTATTGGCTGACTATATCATGTATACAGCAT
>CAZMEW010000011.1:0-26685 GCA_964565405.1 uncultured Gammaproteobacteria bacterium | reverse complement strand
TTTTGAAGAGAATTTCTTTTTCATATGATAGCGCTATTACTCAGCTTGTGGAACTTCACTCGTCTCTGTTTGTTCAGCACCTGCAGCTTCTGATTGCACAGAGTCCCCAGTTTTGACCACACCGATTTCATCTTCACTCGTTGCAACTTGCGTGCCATCTTTTTCCACTACTTTGATCTTCCAGCCGGTAAGCTCTGCAGCGAGTCGAACATTCTGTCCACCACGACCGATGGCGAGTGAAAACTGGTCAGCATCCACAGTTACAATCGCTTCTTTCTCAGCATCTTTCAATTCCACACTGGCTACTTTTGCAGGTGAGAGTGCAGCTTTGATATACTCTTCAGCATTTTCGTTATACAAAATAACATCTATCTTCTCTCCACCAAGTTCGTCAATAATAGTGGTAATTCTGCTGCCGCGCTGCCCCACGCATGAGCCAATCGGATCAATAGATTCATCGCTGGTCGAAACCGCAACTTTGGATCGGTTACCCGGATCTCGAGCAATTCCCTTAATTACCACCTCTCCCTGCGCAATTTCTGGGATCTCTTGCTCGAACACAAATGACACCATTCGTTTTTCTTTGCGAGAAAGAATAATTTCAGGTCCCCGAATTCCCAGTGCAACTGAAGATACATAAAATTTCATGCGTGCACCAAGTGTATAGCGTTCACGAAATACAGTTTCACTTTGAGGAAGAATTCCGGTAATTTTACCGAGATCAATCACATAACCACCCGTATGTCGATCACGACGTTGTACAATTCCATAGACAATATGTCCTTCTTGTTTTTTGAAATCTTCAAACACTGTATTGCGCTCAGCTTCGCGAAGTTTCTGAATAATAACCTGTTTTGCAGTCTGGGCTGCCATCCGGCCAAAATCTCCAGGAACCTCAAGATCAATCTTGATAGTCTCGCCCAATTTTGCTGACTTCTTATACTCTTTTGCCTGAGTAAGCATGATCTGAGTTTTTGGGTTAAAGCGTACCAAGTCAGCAATTTCTTCTTCGCTTAGCTCTCGCCCTTCTTTTCGAATTTCTTCGCGACGACGAGTAAGTTCTTCCTGGTCATGGAGAAGCGTCTCTTCGGGAATATCTTCAACCACTTCTTTCTCATCCCATACCTTCATATCACCTGTTTCAGGATCGAATATTACCTGGATATTTTGCTGTTTGTTTCCAAAATCCTTGCGATATGCAGCACCAAGTGCGCTCTGAAGTGCTTCCATGACAATGTCAAACTGAAGACCTTTTTCGTCGCAGATGTATTGAATACTTTTACTAATTTCTGATGACATAGTAAAAAAATGATTAAAAATAGTTAAATTAAATTTGGGTTTAAAAAAAGCAGCATTTGATGATGCTACTTACATAAGTAATACTACCATATAAGCAAATATTTGTCAACCCTATCTCTCGCCACTGTGAGAGGAGGATAACCAATTCTCCAGAGCAACCTCCTTGATTGGAAGGAAAAAATTCTCAGTATGGAAAACACAAAAAATATAATAAAATATTGAAAATAAATAATATTGACGAATACCTTTAAAATTAACACACTTGCATCAAAAACCATGTTTACGATACACTTAAAACTATACCCACTTAACGTAATAAATATGTCACGAGAAAAAGGTTCAGGATTTCATGAACAAGACACCGCACCGTCACTCCCCGCCGTATCAAATGAAGATATCGAAGCAAGCGCTCATGCAGAAAGACAAAAGGATATAGAATATCTCCGCAGTCTCGTTGATAATCCAAAACAAGTATGGGTATTGAGAAGTGATAAAAAAACATGGAGTGCCGGGATGGTGACCAATTATGATGAAAAAGGGGGCTTACTTCATCTATGGATCACTGATGAAAAAACTAATAGGGCGCATCCAAAGGTGGTGCACGCAGAAGACTTTCTCAAATGGCAAAAAGAAAAGGGAGAAGTAAAATAAATAATAAAAAATAAGCATCTAATGCGATGCTTATTAACATTACACATGAATTCAATTCGGTATTTCGTAATGAAAAATTTTCTGCTCACTGCCAGATCCATAAACACTGATTTGTTCAAACTGAATCGGAGTAGAATCAATATCAATCCCCCGCTCGATACAATACCTTTTTGCAGAATTGGACATATTCCCTATTTTTTTGTAACCCACTGATCGCTCTGCGCTCCCATCATAGTGAGAGCGATATTTCACTTCAATAAAGCACAAAGTGCGGCCGAAGTATGGTTTGGTATGAAATGCAATAATATCTGTTTCGCCATTTCGTTTCGAAAAATTTTGTTCGATAATTTCATAACCCTGCTGTAATAAAAAATCACGAGCTATTCGCTCGCCATATGCTCCCTTTTTTTGTTTTTGCCCCCCTGACTGAGACATATCAACTTCTAAATAGCACAATCACTCGATGATACGGTCCGATCAAAACGTCTTCCTGAATACCAAAATTGTTCCTCCGTGCCCATGAAATAATTTCGTTGAAATTAACCATTTTATTTTCCGAAGGACCAAGTACTGACAATTTACGCATCCAATCCGCGACAATTATTCTACCTTTTTGTTTTAATACTCGTGACGCCTCAGTGAGAGGCACATCGTATGAATCAAAATGATATAAAACATTTATAAAATATCCGAGATCAAGTGTATGCTCAGGAATTGCAAGTCCTTGCGTTTGGCCGAGATCAGCCCACACAGTTTCCACATTATGTATTGCTTCAGTTAATGCTCGTTTGCGCACTGACTCAAGTACATCTTTCAGTATATCGACTGCGTATACGACCCCACGATCACCTACAGCTTTTGAAGCAGGAAATACCACATGCCCCGTGCGACCGCAACCAAAATCAGCGATATGCATTCCTTCACCAACCCCGCCTTTTCTAAGCAATGCGTGTGGATCAATAAGATGAGTACCTGTATGGTAGGTCATACTAGCGAGCTGCCCCAATGAATAATCTGCCAAATATCGAAATTAAGATCTCTCCCATTGCCCCAGTCATAACCAATACCGCACCTACAATAAACAAAATTCCCAATATTTTATACATGAGTCGCGTTCCGCCACCTCCCAATTTTGCCTCAGCCCAATCGCTATATCCAAAATTTTCAACAAACCATGCAGTCTTAATCACCATAAATGATCCCAAAATGATCACCAAAATTCCCAAAAAATATTTCATACAGTATTTATGGTGCAAAAGTTACGGGTACTAGATAGGTATAGTCATACGCGGGTTCACCCGAAGGATTATCTTTTTTAAACAAAATCTTCCCTGTAGCAGTAGTTGGCACATCAACTACCGTAAGTGTAGTCGTGAAAGGCACAAAATTTTCCGTCATCCAATCACTTTGCGCTTGTGCAATACCCTCAGCAACAATGGTACCAATATCATCAATCACAACCACAGGGAATGATGCTTCAAAATACATTACACCTCGTGCTTCACCCGTAAAAGTTACACTTTCTTGATCTGTATGATAGACATACGGACTACTCGAAGATAATCCTTGTACATGAATTAAATCAGACGTTTCCGAGGTAGGTTCAGGTGAAGTACTTCCCCTCCACACCCGATAAATAACCCCTGCTTTATCATCACTAATATAGAGTGACCCATTCATAAACTTAAGATCAACGGGTCGTCCAAGTGCTTCATTTTTCTTGGTTAGCCATCCCTCAATAAAGGGTTCTTCGCCGATCACCTGCCCATCATCATTGAGGATAATACGTTCAACAGAATACCCAATCGGAATGGTTCGATTCCAAGATCCATGGTACGCAACTAATAAATCAAGCCAATAATCTGTTGGCCAAAAACTTTCTTCTGGGATAAAAGCAAGACCAAGAGGAGCTACATGCGCAGGAAGGTCATAGGCACTTGCAACTGTTAACGCACACGGATCCATGATGTATGTTTTTTTATCGAAATCTACATCATGAATCTTATTACCATAGCATACCGGCCAGCCATAATTTTTCCCTTCTTCAATGATATTAAGCTCATCTGGAGGAATAGAATCTCCGAGTAGATCCCTCCCCATTTCAGTCGCCCATATTTTTCCGTCCAATGGATTGGTTGCCATAAACACTGAGTTACGGAGACCTGTTGCGTAGATTTCCCCCAATCTCCACTCTTGTCCATCTCGTATTAATTTCTGTATCGAAGCTCTAAGCTCTGAAGATTCATTACACACATTACATGAAGAACCAATCGAAACAAGAATATCTCCAGAAGGGCTGTAAGCAAGACTACGTGTGTAGTGTATTCCCGATCCAGCAGAAATATCTACAAGTGTCACCATACTATCTTCGTCAAAAACTGTAGGTTCGCCATCAACCCCATAAGCAACTAATACCGAGGAAATCTTATCTTCTTCAGCAACGTAGAGTGTATGTGGATTTTGTATATCAAATAGCAACCCATGCGGATTATCAAGTCCATTAATGACATCGATTGTCTTTACCGCCTTTCCATTATGAACAACTATCACAGAAATTATTCCTTCTGTGGTTCGACTTACCCAAATAGTACCAAACTGATCCAAGGCAAGTACGCGTGCACCTGATAAATTTTCTGCAAATACTTCAATAGCGAATCCCGGCGGAAGTTGAAGCGGATTTTCTGAAACATCGCCTGAGTTAACACCATCAGAAATTGGGTAAGGCGGATCGCTAATCACAGGTTTAATACCTCGAAGATTCTTATAATAAAAAATACCAATAAAAGTACTAATTCCCAAGGCTAACATAATGGGAATAATAATGAGAGCTTTTTTCATAGAAGTACGCATTACGAAGCAACAAACCGCCTCAAGTTACGCCCACCGAAAAATGCGATGGTTGCAGCCGAAGACAAGTGACCACCACGACGCCGCAATTCATATGGGCATTTAACCGTATTAATAAATTCCGCAATTTTATCGTATGACACTATCATATCATCTTTTGCATGTAGAATAAACACTTTATTTGGATCGTATGCGTGGATATGAGCAATGGGATTAAAAAATCCCACTTCCCTGCCAAGACGATCAAAA
Source organism: uncultured Gammaproteobacteria bacterium (assembly GCA_964565405.1). Lineage (GTDB taxonomy): Bacteria > Patescibacteriota > Patescibacteriia > Magasanikbacterales > UBA922 > UBA922. Next base: position 21,639 of record CAZMEW010000011.1, on the reverse strand, counting down.
TGATGATCAGAAAAACGATACGCTTCACCAAATCCATTTCTGATATAGTTTTTCAAATCAGGCAGTGATTCGATAGGGTTATTAAGTTCGCTCGACCAATCAATAACAGGAGAAATCGCCACCACCCTATCAACCTCAGGATAGAGAGAAGATAGAAGGGCTACAGCACCTCCAAAGCTCGCCCCAATAACACTGATATGAGTAATTTTTGGTATAGGTACATGATCAAAATTTTTCCGTGTAGAAATAAGAGAACCATTTCGAATCGTATGAGCCACTTCTATAATATCGAGAGTTGGATCGTGATCAAGAAAATGCCCCCCACTCTCCCACGTACCTTTGTACCGAGGATGAAAAACCCAATATCCTCTGCGTGACCAGTAGTCAAGAACATATCGCTTTGAGGGCACACTTGGCATTCCGTCACAAAAAATAAGAGCTTTATCCCCTTTTCCCCTACGTGGGGGCAAAAATTCAGTAATAATATCCGTATTAATACGAAGACGCATGGGCTTCATAAAATTGACCTAATTGCTCTAAATAATACACCAAAATTAAGCCATGAAATTTTTAGAATAATCAGGTTAATTAAAATAATTTTTATGTCCGAAGTCTCCAGCCAATCGAGAACAATCGCCATACGAGCCCCCCAAACACAAGTATAAGACCAATGATTACAAACCAGCCAATGATCGCGCTTCCCTCTCGTATTCCTACCATAGCATACCGCAGACCATCAACAAAATAAAAAAATGGATTAAATTTCACAAAAATTTGAACTCTTTCTGGTAGCATGGTAATCGAATTGAATACCCCACCCAGAAAAGTAAGGGGTGTAATGATAAACACATTTAACACTGAAAGCTGTTCAAAATTCTGTGCCCACAACGCAACTAGAAGACCTAAAAGGGAAAAAATGATTGCAACCGCGATAGTATAGAGAAGAAATAACCCAAGATGCGTAATGGTTGCCGCACTAAAAATAAGCGCAATGACATACACACCCACACCAACAATCACGCCACGAGCTACTCCCCCAATCACATATCCGGTAATCATTTCAAAATGCGATAAGGGTGCAACTAAAATTTCTTCGATATGTTTTGCAAATCGCTGAAAATAGAGTGACGATGAAGTCTGAGCAAAAGAAGATCCAATCAGATTAAGCATAAGAATTCCTGGCAATACAAAATCAATATACGTGACGCCAGCAATTAGATCGATCCTACTTCCCACGACTACTCCAAAGATAAGGATATAGAGAAGAGCGTTAATCCACGGAGAAAGAAGAGTCTGAATATATACACGGAACGACCGTTGTATTTCTCTTTCAATAAATGTGCGAAGACCAATAATATTCATCATAAAGGAAGGATTATTTTTTCTTTGCAGTCAGCGAAAGAAATTTCGCTTCAAGACTACGGCCGTCTTTTACAAACTCAGCCTTAGGTGCGTCAGCAATAATTTTTCCCCCATCAATAATCGCAATACGGTTACAAAGTTCTTCTACCTCTTCCAGATAGTGCGACGTAAACATGATTGTTTTTCCTTGACCATTGATCTCTCGTAGATATTTCCAGAGCTCAAGTCGAAGTTCAACATCGACCCCCGCGGTCGGTTCATCGAGAATAAGTAATTTTGGATCATGTATCATAGCGCGTGCAAGCATTACTCGCCGTTTCAACCCACCTGAAAGCTGAGAAAATGGCTTATCTTTATGGCTTGCAAGATCGAGAATATGAAATAATTCTTTCATTCGACTTTTCCGATCAACTGAATTCATTCCATAATACCCTCCTACAAACCACAGTATTTTTTCTGCAGGAGCAAAAATATCCATATTGAATTCTTGTGGACAAAGCCCCACCAGCATACGCGCTTCGCGATAATCTTTTTCAACATCTTTGCCAAAGATGTGAATAGTCCCAGCAGTGATCCGTCCAATACCTGTAATGGCACTAATAGTCGTAGTTTTACCTGCCCCATTTCTTCCCAAAAATCCAAAAAACTCACCAGGTTCGACAGTAAGAGAGAGGTCATCAACCGCAGTGTTTTCTTTATATTTCTTGGTAAAATGTAAAATTTCAAGTGCATGCATACAGTACAGAATCAAAACTTAAAATTCAAAGCTAAATCCCAGTATACCACTGGGTTACGGGTATCTCAAGCGACTATAATTGAACCATCGCTCGGATAAGTGCCTGAGAATACTTATCGCTTCGATATGAATATTCAGGATGCCACTGTACTCCATAAATCGGCAAAGTTGTATGTGCAAGCGCCTCAACAATTCCATCCGTACTTTTTGCAGAAACCATTAGGTTCTCGCCCAATTTCTTTACACACTGATTATGGATCGAATTTACTAAAATAGCCTGTGTACCAGGATATACACGGGATAAAAATGAATTGGGCTCAATAATAATTTCATGGGATAACTTCTCTTTCTCAGTCTCCGACTCGCGATGAAGAAGTGTCCCTATATTCTCATATCCAATATGAAGATTTTGATACAAGGAGCCACCAAAAAAAACATTAATAACCTGAAGCCCGCGACAAATACCAAATACTGGCTTTTTGAGCTCAACCGCAGCTTCAAGTAATCCAAATTCAATTTCGTCTCGATACACATAGGATTTCACGGTATCGTATTTTACCTCTTCTCCATAATACGTAGTTCTAACATCATCGCCACCAGTAAATACCACCATATCAACCATCCTGACCATCTCTTCTAATTCTTGCTTATTAAACGGAAGCGCAGGGACAATGACAGGCAATGCACCTTCTTTATAAAATGGATACACTTTGTAATCATGCACCACAACTGAGGGAAATTCAAAAAATCGATCGGTTTCGGCTTCGTTATGATGGGAAGTAAGAAGAATTTTTTTCATAACTAAAAAAGAAAAAAGTGGCTCATACAAGCCAGCAAACTCAAAAAATAATAACAATAACGCAACGTCTTGTCAAAATAAAAACTTGACTGTCTAGAGCCTATTTGATTAAGTAAAAAGCGGTATTTCCAACAGTGCACTTCTCCCGTCGCAGAGGTACACCACATGAAACACCCCTCTCATTCCAAAACAAAAGTTCCAAAAAAACATGACCGAGACATCGAGCGTGAACTCATCTCCAACTGGAAACAGAAGCAGAAAGGGTCTTTCGACAAACTGTATCGACACTTCAAACGAATGGCGATGAATGCCGCGCTCAAAATTCTTGGCAACACCAGTGATGCAGAAGACGTAATCCAAGATGTGTTTATGAGAATACATCTCCATGAAGACAAATTCGAAGAAGGAACCAATTTCAAGGCTTGGCTCTACCGGATAACGATCAACATGGCTCTCAACCTGACGCGACGTAAATACGTCAAAGCAAAAAGAGATGAATACGATGAGACACTGCATCGTCAGGACGATCTGAGAGAAGACGTCTACTCAATCGACACGAACCCCCAGACAGCATTGGAAAATAAAGAATGCAGAGAGCAAATCGAGACCGAGTTGGAAAAGCTGCAACCCGAACGTAGGAAGCTCATCATACTGTGTGAGTTGGAGGGATACTCCTACGAAGAAGCGGCCAAAAAGACCCAAACCAAAATCGGGACAATCATGTCTCGTCTCTTTCGCGCAAGGCGGGAGCTGCGGGCGCTTCTTACAAAGAAGCTCGATGAATATCCTGGCTATACCGACTGAGACATAGGATGATACGTTGCAGATTCGAGGTGAAAAAACCTTGAAGACGGCCTGCAAAACGTTATGGAGGTGGAGCTCGCCGTCGCTCCGCCATCAAAAAAACATCAGATATGCTGGTGTTTTTTTGTATAAAGCAAAATCAATTTGTTGAATAAATCTATTCAGTCGCTACAGGAAAAGTCCCACACTTATCTCGCGTGCGATCAATCACACTAAACACTTCATCAATAACAGGCTCGACCGCCCTGACCTCCCTACCGTCGCTAAGCACCAGGTACACATCAAGCGCATGCGTCTGAGTTGTCATACGCACATCACAACTTTCAAACAATCTGATCGCTTGCATCCAGGAAATAAAAACATCACCTGGCTCATATTCACGCACAGTCTCCCCTTCATGAAGGGTTCGTATTTTCTTTACTCGTATACCCTCCTCATCCATATTTCCTTCTACCAATGCCTGTGCACCATTAAACGGCATGTCAAAGGTAACACTCATCATCATGCAGGGAATCGACTGACATACACTCCCCTCATCGATAACTAGAGTACTGGTAACTGTTTTCCCGGAATCATCCTCATATACAAATGTACCCGTGCTCTGCCCGGCTTCCACTGGCGGGAAGATGAGGGTGCCAATTTCGACAAAATCAGTTGGTTCAGATACAACAATATCAAGTGGTTCTACGCTGGGTTCATGTTGAAAAAGAAAAAAGAATACAAAAACTGCAATCGCAATCGAAAAAAATATAGTAAACAAAAAAAATTCTTTTTTCATATAAATAAGGCTCTACCAAGAGATACGCGTCAACAACAAAAAAGTAACACTCTTATACAAAACATTTTCTACATAGAGGCTCATAGGTGAATGTTCCATCATCTGGAATGACTGGGGGCATCCCTCCCATAAGAGGTTTACCATTAGTATAAATCTGAGTGTAGACCGCGGAAAAATTCTTACAGTCGTTACACACTGCTCGTTTATATTTTACCTCTTTTGGTCCAAGCTCAAATAATTTCTTAACCATTTCAAATAGATTGCCTCGATAATCCGTATCAAGCCCAGAAACCACCACATCGACCCCCCGTGATAATAATTCCCCGATATAGAATGCATCGCTCGGGTCAAACATGTGTATTTCGTCAATTCCAATTACTGATACGCCATCATGAGGAATCTCAGCAAGAGATTGAATTTTCTGTGCATTGATAAAAAGTCCACTCCTTGACTCAATACCTGTATCGCGCACATTTCTAAGTGGCTGGTACAGTGCATATTTTGAAGTCGCGTACTGAAGCGGAGAAAAATGACTGATGAGATCAAACGATTTCCCGCTTTTCATGGGCCCGAGAATGAGAGTGAGGTGCATAATTTAATAAACTAATTTTGCTGAGTGCTCGAAGTCATCTCAGCGGCGTGCTTCGCGTTTTCCTCATCGACAAAAGAAGTAATACTTTTCTTTGCATGAGTAACCAGGAGCGTAATAAAAAGTACCATAAAAATAAGAAAGCCGAGACCGATCTTATTGTAAAGTTTCATATAAAAATAGCATAATTAAATTATAGCAGCACTATAACATGCTTCTGTATTTTCGCCTAGAAACAATAAACTACAAGAAACGGGTCTTCAAGTTTTTTTGAAATAGCAATGTTTTGTCTTGAATCTTAACTAGAATAAAAAAAACAAGTATGATACTATGCCAGCAAATAAATAATATAGCTATGCCGGATCCAATTACCATATCATTTGAATCTCAAAAAATTATTGTCAAAATTTCAGGATCTTTCAATAAAGAACGATTGGGGTTAATCAAGCAAAATATTTCAATTGCTGAAACGGTAATCAAAGAAAATTCAAAAAAGAAAGGTGATAAAATCAACATTTTACTTGATATTACAGAATTCGACGGCTCATATGACGTAGCCGCCATGGAACTCATGGTTACATTCGCCAAAAACAACACACAATTTATCAAAAAAACTGCAGTATTCGGAGGTTCAAACAAAGGAGTTGCGATAGGAAAAATAATCGCAGCTCTCGCAGAAAGACAAAATATCAAATTCTTTATTAGCAAACAAAGCGCAGAAAATTGGCTCGACGGATAACGATATGAGAATGTATCAGGATAATCGTATGAATGTATATATAAAGAAAAATTATATATTCCTGATCATACTTTTTCTAATCATAGCAGTAGGTTTCATTATCCGTATTAATAACATTAGAACGTACAACTCATGGTGGGCCGACGACGGTGGTGCCCATATTATATATGTAGAAAAACTCATGCAAACACACCAGCTTCCAACCACCGAAGAAACGTATGTGGCATGGCATGAACCTGGATATTATATTCTTCTTGCATTATGGGGAGAATTGGGTGCACTCATGGGAATAGAGACTCTCAACTGGTTGGAAATATCTAATCTAGTAATACATGGATTCTTTATTGCAAGTGTCCTGCTACTCGCCTGGGAATTGACGCGAAACAAAAAAATTTTATTAATACTCGCAACAATTTTTTCTTTTTTATTTATTGGTGTCAAATTATCTGGATATATTACAAATGAACTTTTGGTACAAGCCATGATGATATATCTAGTATACTTATTTGTCCGGTGGCATCTGGACCAAGAAAAACAAAAACGATATGTAGTGTGGTGGGCAGTCTTACTCGGCTTCGCCTGCATGATCAAGCTGACCGCCAGTATTGTATGTATAGCAGCGCTCCTAACCTGGATTCTTACATACATTCCGAAAAAGAAAAAAGAGTATTTCAAATACATACTTATCACAGTCGCAATTGTGCTAGCCATTAATACACCGTGGCTCCGATACAAAGAAAAACATTTTGATTCAGGTTTTTCTATAAATTTCTACGAATCCTCGCCCAAACAATCAATTTTTACTAGCAATGGGTGGGCATACATACTCACGCTCAATTACAAGATATTTGTAGACAAACCCTATTGGTTTTCCCAACCTGAATCTTTTGTTTCGATACTAATCGCTGACACATTCGGCGATTACTATAATTTATTCAATAACGTAGATAGAATCAATACATTGCCGAACAATGAAAAAATACAAACCTCGAATGGACGTTTCACTACACCCGCATTATGGAACTCGAATCTGTGGGCGATAAGAGTAGGAGGAATGCTTACACTACTATGGGGAATTGGCTATGCAGGCTTTATAATTTCATTAATGAGAAAAAAAATATTCCCTCCCCGGGATATATTCATATTACTACTCAGTGTTGGTGGTTTGATGGCGCTACTTTATAATAATCTCCGCTATCCCTATGTTCACTCAGGCACGCTAAAAGCGAATTTTATCTATTTTATATACCCCTTAATCACACTCTGCGCGTATCAGTGGTGGTTTTCAAAGATTGGAAGCGTGAAAGGTCAATATATTCTCATTGTTCTTCCATTAATCGGATACCTAATAAGCGTATCTAATATTATTCTGATCCGCTAAACCTACAGAGAGTCTGTTTTGGAGCGTTTGAGTTTACTGACTGCGACTGGATTGGGGAAAGATTGGCGGACGGCATTTTTATTATCAAAAGAATAGCCTGATTTTTTTCAACCACTGTCTTTTGCCGATTCTTTAATTGGTCCAAATGACTTTGATACCATTTCTTCATAAATACAAAATTTCAAAATTTTAAAGATGTAGCGCAGCCCCCACGGTCCAAAAAGGGTCGTAGAGGCATTGCTATGGAGGAGCCTAGAGCCCGAGACGGGAACGGATGGCACGGAACCAACCCCACACGCCAGTGTGCGATTTCACACCAGACGCGGTGGTCGCAGTGCTCTTCATGGGCGGAGTCGAGCGAGCCCGCAGGATCTCAGCATCAGGAGACGGTGACACCTTGAGGTCACTGGTCGAGTCCGTGTGCACACTGAAGCGGGACTTGCGGAGTTGCCTAGAATTGGACATCATGGCACCATGTCCGGAGCGTGCGAATAAGCGCTTAAATTAGCGCGATACTGCTACACTTCGGAGTTAAGAGTCATGAAATATATTACCAAGACATCTACGAAAACTACTACAAATACTATATTTTGTCAACTCATGGAAGGATTAAAATAAAATAAATAATGACTTTTCTAAGCCATTATTTATTTTATTTATCTAATGCTATTTCCTAATGCTATTTCCAAGAACCAAGAATAAGCCCAAATACAATAAACGTAACTAATTGTGCGCCTGAAGAAATAAAAAACATTTTCCATGCTAAATTTTTTGGTTTACCACTCCACAAAGCAGCGCCAGCAGAAGTAGTCATAACAAAACCAAACCAACTACTCACAGCAATCGCAAGAGACGAGGTGTTCATATCTGCCCAATGGGTAATATGATACGCAAGAGAACCTGCAGTGATAAGAGAGAGAACAAACTGGAGTGCATACATTACCCACATACTTTTTTTTATAGCGTCCCTCTCAGCCGCAGTCATGGTACCTGCTCCCATAATCTCCATCCATACTTTCCCAAACAACGGACCATACCATACAAAACCGACCACCATTGCAGCTACACCACACACCAAAACCGCGAGATAATTTATTGCCATATAAATATGTATATAAATTTAGAATGATAGTATATCACATACTTAAAAATAAAAAATGGGGAAAAGCCGTTTCTACGACTCTCAATCCACGCTAGCTCCACGTCGTGGACGAGGTTCGAGCGTATTTTATGGAAAACAACCAAGAATTAACTCTTAGCTTCTAAACCAGAATAACTAGTAACAGCAGTCAAAGCTATAGAACAAATAGCAGCGTATACAATAAAGGTATACAAACCCATATAATCCCTTAGAAATAATCCAACGCCTAGAAGAAATAAGGTTATTACAAGGGCGTAAATAAATTTTGAAGTATATTTGAGAGCCTTTGATGCAATAAGTGATCCAACTAATGCACCGACTACGATACCCACGGTTCCGTAAAATGCCATACTTGCGTCCATACTAATTTCTTCTGTACCGAGAGTTACTGGAAATCCTAAATTATCTGCGAATATATAACCAATAAAACCGAACAATGCTCCAAATACTAAAGAAGTTAAAAGAGTGGAGAAAAAAATACTGAAAGAATGCTTTGTGAACATAATGAAAATTTATAAGTTAATTTAGAGAGACGAGGTGGACGCATGAATGCGCACCACCCCGTTTGACTCTGTGCCCTGACTGCTAGTTGCAGGCAGGCGCCCAGAAACGCAATGACGAATCGGTACAGGTCGTGAGGCTGCTGTTGCCATTCACAATCATGTTGTACTGCACCAGAGTGTCGTCGTTACAGACGTGCTTACCAGAGGTGAACCCGTAGGAGGACACCGAATCGCACGGCAAGATGCCGAACGGCCGCTGGCTACCCGGGTAGACGACGTTCTGACACTTGAACTGCATAACCGGATCATCCGCGCAGGTGCCGTGATTGCACGTGACGTAGTTGAGGATCGTACCATCAGGCCTGGTCACGTTCACGATCACCGAAGAGTGATCCGCGAAGTTGCCATTGAACATGGCATCCTTTCGGAAAATCCGGATCCAGTAGCGCCAGGTGTAGGGCTGTGCCTTCTTCGGAATCACCGTCGAGTCGTTGGACTGTGCCGCGGTGAAGCTGCGACGCTTGAGGACCGTGATCTCTTCTTCGAACCCACTTGTCACGGTCTGAGAGAGAACCTTGGTCGCCTCTTGAGCGAGAGCGAAGGACAAATCCTGGTCAGTATGAGACTTACCCAGACCATCCACCTGCTCGAGCCAGTTGGAGACACGCTCGCCATCATCACCACCAAAGGCGACAGCGATGGGGTTGCCATCCTGATCGAGGATCCGCACAGAGACCGTGTAGTCCGGAGCATCCGGATCGATCGTGTTGACCCCGAAGGCGAGATCCTCACCACGAACGGCCTGGAAGTGAACGGAGTCGTTGCCCGATCGGTAGCTTCCGCAGAGCTCACCTCCGGAAGCCTTGTAGATGGTGAGACCGGAGTTGAGGTTCTGCGTCTGCTCGAACTTGCAGACGCCTGCGAGCTTCTGCTCATGGGTGTACTGCCCGTCGCAGCCGACGATGAAGAGAAAAAGCATTCCCATGTAAAGGGAAAAGGACGTACGCATGAAGTGACCCTCTTTGATTTCACTCTACGCGATATTGCGCAAAGATAGGCAAAATATATACCTAAACAGGTATCAAGTCAATGGTTGAGACTTTATCAGATCAACAAATAATCGTTTAAAATGGGCATTATTAAAGTCGCTCCGAGTCGTAGACGATGTTAGAACTAGTTTTTAAAGTAGTATTGGTAAAAGTATCGATGTTATAAGGGCGATTATAGCCAAACTCAATAGCACAATCCCTATGAATCTTATAGTGTCGACTGTTTTAATTTGTTTGTAGGGTTCTAATTTTTTCTTAGTATCCAAGCTTCTTTCGCTTTTAAAAAAGTCGAAAAGTGCATTTACTCTTTTATCATTTTCTAATGAATTATTTGTTACATCGCTCGCGAACATATCCATGCTTAGATTTTCTAATTTCTGAGATGATGTTGACCTCAAGAATTCATTGTTGACATACCATACACCAATATTTAAAAACAGAACATTGAGCATGAAAATGACAAAAGAAATACCCAGTAATCCAGTGTTAATGTTTAAACCGGATAACAATATCGTCAAGGAAAATGGGGCGGCAGTTACAGATATTAGCGAAATATCTTTAATCTCTTTTAAAAACAATTCAACAGTAGATGACATTCTCTGGTCTAAAGTTGAACTTAACACACTCACACTATCAGGCAATCCACGGAATTCATCTAAACTATTTTTTATTTCTGAATTGAGTTTTTGTAAAATTTGTTCTTTATCTTCCATAATTTAAGTACGCATTTTCGAATCTAAAACAGTCGGTATTCTGTCATTTTCGTTGGGGCGGAAAATTTTTAGTTTTATCCAGTAGTGAGCTATATCTGAAGTTAAATATCCTTTTTCATCACCAAAAAGAGCAACCTTTGGTTTGCCAATTTTGTCAAAAAATTCTTTATCTTCCTTTTCAATATCAAAAATAGTTGGTTCATAGTCAAAATAGGTTTCGTATTTTATTCCTAATTGTTTAAATTTTTCTTCAATATGATCCGGCCATTTTATAATAGGATTTTCTTCTGCTTCATGAAAACGCTGCCCTAAAGTAAACAAAAAACTAAAAACGTCATGAAGTGGGAAATTATATAAATAATCTTCCTTTTCTGGAATTGATCTTCCTCCCACATACTTATCATAAATATTGTTTCTAATAGAAGATTCATTTATTTCTACGCCCAATTTTCCACGGTCTTCACTGTTTTGGCTCAAATCTCTATCCGATTCAAATATAAGTCCAAAATCACCAAATTCATCTACTGTGGAGAATAAATTTTTATTTCTTGTAAAAGTTGTTTGAAATCTGTTAGTTAGACCAGAAGCAGAATCGTAATATTCGGTAAAATGATAACGTCGTCCCCACAAACCAGAATCGTCAGAATTATCAATTTTACTAATTTTTTTATCAAGAAGTTTTTTCCATTCTTCCTCTGATTTAGGATTAACGAGTTTTTTATACAATGAGTTCCAATTTGGTTCAAGCGTGATTTCAAGTTTATAAGAAAAATTTTGCTTAAACAGATTTGTGCCTACGTTTGTCTTTTTTGATTTGGAATAATAGTAAACACCTACGATGAGAGCTACTACTAAAAACCATAGTGGTATATACATAAAATTTGAAATTTAACTGAATTTGACTGATTACATAATATCTCTAAATTTAGGAAAAGTCAATTAAATACTATCAAAAATAAGGCATAAATTTGAAAATTGACAACACCAAAAAACTCAGGTATAATACTCATATCCGATGCCAAACCGTATATATATCTTCGGATCTGAACACTGTATTTGTGCTCGGGAAGGATTGCACCCCCTACTAAGGGAGGTGTTTTTGTTTAATAGTGTGGTTTAACCCTGTTTTGAAGGAATTGCCCTTGCTTCAAAACAGTGAACAGCTACAATTTGAACATATTTTTTGCTTTTACATTTCCTTGATCCGGCAAGCAGAAACCTTTTTTTCGTCCGTCGGTTGCCCCGACGGCAAAAAAAGGTTGCTTGCCGGCAAGGCGGTAAAGCAAATTGGTTAATTAGTTTTAACAAGTAGTATCTTAACTTGATTATACCAACACATCTAACGAAAAGTGTTTGGTTAAATGGCTAACTTAAAACAAATGTAATATTTGTATGGCTTACCCCTACAACCTCAAGGTTGTGGTGTCGGGCAAGCAAGTTGAAGTTTACAAATATAAGAAAAATATCTGGCGGGATTTTGAAAGAACGCTTCCAAGCGTATTAAAAACTGATAAAAATATCCAATATGATGAACCATTACAACAACCGACTGCCGATGAGCAGTTAAAATTAAAACAACAGAAAACATTATTCTCAATCAACCGCACTAGGACTGAAATCCGTCGGTTGGTAAACAGCAACCCCCAGCTCACAAAGTTTTTGACTTTGACTTTTGCCGAGAACATCACTGACCTGAAAGACGCTAACTACGTCTTCAATCAGTTTGTTAAGCGTATCTCTTACCGATACTCTAACTTTGAATATCTGGCTGTGCCAGAATTCCAACAGCGTGGAGCTGTGCATTATCATGTCCTATGTAGTTTATCTTTCATTGAACCCAAAGCCCTAAGTGATTTATGGGGTCAAGGTTTTGTAAAGATAAACCGGATAAACAACGCATACAACATTGGAGCCTATGTCTGCAAATACTTGTCAAAAGATATGTTTGATGAGCGGACATTTGGCAAGAAAAAGTTTTTTCGTTCGCAAACATTAAAAGCACCGGTTGAGATATTTGGTTATCTCGGAACTTTGTTTGAGAAAAAATATCTTACCACCTCAACGCCGGTGTTTGAAAAAACTTTTCAATCTGACTGGACTGGTGAAGTAAATTACAGATCGTTTTCTTTGGAATATTGCCCACTCAAAAATGGCGTGTTGGATAAATTACAGTTAATCCGACCGCTATGATGTTTACCGAATTAGAACTTCATAGCTTTATGGAATTGTATAAAAATGAGTTTGGCGAAACGATTGACCAAGCGGAAGCATTAAAGCAGGCAACGGCTTTGGTGTCGCTTGTCGAGAGGGTTTATCGCCCAATGACCAGAGAGGAAATGAAAACTGTTATTGCAAAGATGCGAGAAAATGATTAGAATAGGCGGGCTTACCGATACCCAAATATCGAGTAAGCCCGCTACGGTTCTTAACAAAAATCTTATGAATGAAAAAATAAAATACTTTGCCTATGTGCGAAAAAGCACTGAGGGCGAAGAACGACAAGCGTTATCGATTGAAAGCCAAAAAGATAAGGTGAAAGAAATTCACCCGAATTTAGAAATTGTGGATATATTGGAAGAAAAGCACTCGGCTTTTAAGCCATATAATCGCCCAGTGTTTGAGGATATGATTAGACGAATACGATTAGGCGAAGCCACTGGTATTATCGCATGGCACCCTGACCGACTTTCAAGAAACGAAATTGACGCTTCAACGATAACTTATTTAGTCCGTACCGGCGTTATCCATGATCTAAAATTTGGCTCATATAATTTTGATAACAGCCCCGAGGGAATAATGATGTTGCAATTAGCACTTTCTCAATCTCAATACTTTTCTTCCAAATTGGCCAAAGATGTAAAACGTGGTTTAGAGAAAAAAGCGTCTATGGGTTGGCTTCCGGGCGTGGCTCCTGAGGGCTATTTAAACGATTCCCACGCCGAGAAAGGCCAAAGAGTGATATTTGTAGACAAGCAACGCTTTATGCTTCTTAGACGGGCTTTTGATTTGTTTTTGACTGGCAGATATACCGCACCGGAAGTATTGAACAAGTTAAATAACGAATGGGGATATATTGCCCGAAAGAAAAAGAAAATGGGCGGTAGCCCGCTGGCTCGCTCTAGTTGGTATCAAATACTAAATAATCCCTTTTACGCTGGTGTAGTGCGTTATAGTGGCAAAGAAAGCAAAGGCCAACACAAACCGCTTATCACGATTGACGAATATAACCGAGTGCAAGAATTATTAGGCCAAAATGGCAACCATAAACGGCCACAGAAAGGCAACTTCACTTTTACTGGTATGTTTTTATGTAAAGAGTGTGGGTCGGCTGTTACAGCTGAACATAAGAGCAAATACATCAAAGGCACGAATGAGGTTAGAGGTTATAATTATTATCATTGTACACACCATAGTAAAACTATTGCTTGCAAACAAGGCTCGGTTGAAGAAAATGATATACACAAAGAAATTAAAGGAACACTGAAAAAACTAGAAATGCACCCAAAGTTTTTGGAGTGGGCTTTGGAGCGTTTGGATAATCACAAAGACGAAAAGAAAATAACGGATAATGAAATAAAACAAAATCAAGAAAGTAAAATAAAAGGATTGGAAAAAGAGTTGACTGGTTTGCGAAGTATGCGAGCGAAAGATTTGATAACTGACGAGGATTTTCTGAAAGATCAATCCGAGATAAAAAAGCAGATTGTTGATTTATCAAAAGATAATAAAAATGAAATGGGCGAAAAAGAAAAAATTGAGTTATCAAAAAAGACTTTCACTTTCTCTGCTTATGCGTTTAGAGATTATCTTCAAAGTGATAAAAATGGCAAAAGAGGAACGCTAACCGAACTTGGTTCGAACCGACATATATATGATAAAAAAGTGCTAATATCATTGTATAAATGGATAAAACCTTTGTATGACAATGTAGATTTGTTCAACGCAAATTTAGCTCGGTTAGAACCGGAAAAATTCGGCTATGATTATACAAAAAACGAAGCGTTGAATACGCTCCGTCTTGCTTGGTTCCCAGACCTGGATTCGAACCAGGGACCCCCTCGTTAACAGCGAGGTGTTCTACCGCTGAACTATCTGGGAATAAAAATCCTCCCGACAAGTCGGGAGGTGTTCATTTTTTTTGATAACATGAAACCTTACCCGAGGAGTGAGTAATTATTGCGATTATTATTGTTATTCATGTAGATTTTGATAGCCTATACGTTATACCATGCAGTTCAATAATGTGTCAACTTATTGAAGGTATACTGACTTAAAACGTTCTCTCCCCTTTCCAAGGGGAGAGACAGAGAGGGGTATTCTAAGAATCCAAACTCGCACATATGCTCACAATCTGCTCAATCACTTTTTCTCTTTCAAATAACACGTCATCATTGGTAAATCTCACAATAGCATACCCACGTGATTTCAAAAATTCTTCTCGCATTACATCATACTCTTTTTGTTCCTTATATATAGGACCATCAACCTCAATAATAAGTTCTAAACAAGGACAATAAAAATCTATAATAAACGGTCCAATACCAAACTGCCTCCTAAATCGATATTTCAATTTTTCTTTCCGTAATTCTTGCCACAACACATATTCTGCCTTAGTAGCAAAAGAACGCAGATGTTGTCTACGTCTTTTGAATTCCCTCCTATTGTGGAATTGAATGTAATCCATAACCCCCTCCTGAACTCCCCCTTGTGAAGGTGGAGGAACCCTCTAAGTCTGGATACTTATTTCACTCCAAACGATGCTCGTACCGTTGCCATCACTTCCTTTTCAATACTTGATGTGTCGTACGCACCGTAATCAGCAACCTCTACGGAATTTGGTGCCATAACCTGTACTACGCCCTGACTCGCTGCATGCAGCGCCCCCACACGCGAACCACTACTCTCTGCAATTTTTTCTGCTCGAGTCTTAGCATCTTTCACTGCATCAGAAAGTAAATCTACTCGAAGTTCAGGTAACTTGGAATAAAAATATTCAAGTGAATAAGTCGAAACTACAGATCCAGTAGACACCAGTGTCTGGATATTTTTAGCAACCTCAGTAACATTGGAAATATCTCCTGATTGTACGGTCACATTCTGGCGTACTACATATCTGCGAGGTGCATTGGCATCATAGCTGTAATCTTGTTCAGTAAATACCTGGGAAAACTCAATAATATTTGAAGGAATGCTATGATCAATCAATACAGACTGTACTTTCTTCCGATCTGACTCGAGGTCAGCGTAGGCCCGCTGAAGGCCAGATACATCAGCAATTTTAGAAAGTTGGACAGTCCATTTTACAGTATCAGAAGTGACCCGCATACGAGCTGAGCCCGTAACCGATAATTCTCCTGGATTAGCAACGCGGGATGCATAGAAAAAGATCGAAAAAACAAGTGATGCAATAACCATCCCAACCGCGATTGTCTTACCTCCTCGAGCAAAATCCATATTTTCTGACATATGATTCAGATTAAATAAATTATCTATTGCGATATATGAAATGATCAATCCCCCACACCTTCCCTACGTGAAAGCTGTAAAAAAGTAACAATACAATGATATAGATTATATGTTCATCCACCAGATATGCATGCTCGTTCGGATACGGAAAATTAAGTGCGGCAAGATAATAGAGAAACATGAGTAAGGCGCCAAAGATAGAACTCAGCCGTACAAAAATCCCAAGTATCAAAGAGATTCCTAATAACGTAAGTCCCCACGCATTCAAAAAATTAATTACCGGCAAAATATTCGGATGAAGCAACCATTGATAAAACCACACAAAATGATTCGCCCCTCTGATATATCCTTCAGCAGACCATGAAGGATCAAGAACTTTGGTAATACCCGCGTAAAACATGTACCACCCCATCGTGATACGTAGGACAAAAAATGTGATTTTGTGTTGTTTTTTCATATAGTTGATCTACAAACAACTCTCCCTTGCTTGGGAGAGTTGGTAGTGGTCAAGATATGCACTTCTTAATCTCTGCCGATATCCCCCAAAAGAGGAAAATCGAATGATAATACTATCTGATACCGACCATGGTTCGCACATGAGACATAGTGGATTCTGCTACTATTTTCGCACGCTCCATCCCCTGTGTCAATATTTCCGCGACCTCATCATGTCCATCCATAAGTTCGGCTCGTCTGGTTCGAAAATCAAGAAAATAATTACCCACCACTTCTGCAAGTGTAGATTTGAGATCGCCATAGCGAATTGATCCATCTTTTTCTGCTTTACTATATTGAGCGTACAATTTTTTATCACCAAAAATTTTAAGTAACCCTAATAGGTTAGTAGCACCAGGTGACCCTGCACCACCTTCGGTCGCAGTCACTGCTTTTTTGAGTTTCTTTTCGATTACACTGGGTTCATCCGCAAGTTCGATCACATGTCCTTCACCCAGAGACTTACTCATCTTCTTGGTGGGCTCAAGTAAACTCATAATTTTGGGAGTCTCAGTGAATAATGGCTTTACGGGAGAAAAATACGTACTGTAATTTTTATTAAACCAACGTGCAATATCATTCGTAAGTTCTGCATGCTGAGTCTGATCTTGCCCTACAGGTACCGCATTCGCACGATAGAGTAAAATATCCGCAGCCATGAGTGTAGGATACGTAAAAAGTCCAACATTAATATTTTTTGCCTGACTCTGAGACTTATCTTTAAATTGAGTCATTCGCTCAAGCTCAGCAATCGGGGTCACGCAATTAAAAACCCATCCCAATTCAGTATGTCCCGGTACATGGGACTGTACAAAAAAGGTAGATTTCTGTGGATCTATTCCTGCAGCAAGTAATTCTGACGCAGTTCGAAGAATCTGAGCTCGCCGTTCATCTGAAGTGCGACTCCCCGTGAGTGAATGCAGATCAGCAATAAAAAAGTAACATTCATATTTTCCGGAATTCTGTAAATCTACCCAATTTTTCAACGCTCCAAGATAATTTCCAATATGAAGATTTCCAGTGGGCTGGATACCAGATACAATAACCTGCTTTTTTACCATACTAAATTCTAGTTAATATGAATGAAGTGTACTATAGTCGTGTTTTGTTTTCAATGATAGTTGAAATAGCACGATGAGTTGGAGAAAATATTCCCCCCAACCCATCGCACCGAGAGTTAGCGTGCGCCCACCCTCGAAAAGCTGATCCTCTTCCCGCCTTCAGGCGGAACGATAATCCGTATGTGAGCAGACATGCCCTCACGCTCGAATGCCTGGAGAGCAGTCGTGAGCGTCTGCTCGACTTCTTCGTTCAGTGCTTCAGACGTAAAGTTCACGTCAACCGAAGCATTCAGCGTGAGAACATGGGGAAACCCCATCATGCTCAGTAGAATGTGCGAAGCGAGAACCTCCGTCACATGAAATTCGACACGATAACTCATACATCCCTCCCCATGAAAGAACGATTCAGCGAATCCCCCTTAGAATTGCGCTGGGATATGTACGCGATAGGTCGTATACACATCCCAAAACAAAACTCCTCCCGAGCATAGTCGAGAGGAGTTTGAATCGTAGAAGTATTACAAACTAAACATCTGGACTATGCAAGGGCAAGGTCCAAAAATAAAAGGTGTTAGTGTGCACTCGTTGAAATTTCATAATACAAAAACGATACTAAACAAAAACGACTTCGTCAAATCTGCTTGTGGAAAAAACGAGCAAGTGTACGAATTCCACCCTCCGTCTCTTCCGTATTTCCTCCGAACGACAACCGCACATATCCTTCCTTGCCAAACGAATTTCCAGGGACTGTTGCAACCCCAGCGTCAATCAAAATTCTCTCTGACCATTCAACCGAAGTTTCATTAGATGAACCAAATATGATCAAAGGGACAAACATATATAATCCTGACGCTGGTACATCAATTTGTGCATGAAATAATTCTTGAATTAAATTCACACATGCATCTCTCCGAGACCTAAATTCCTGATTAATTACTGGAATAATTTCTGTCCGATGTCTGATGCCTTCTAACAATGCCCACTGACTAATAGTCGAGACCCCACTCACACTCTGGCTCAATACTGCAGTAACTTTTTTGAGTATTTCTGAATTGCCTGCAAGAATTCCAATCCGCCAACCAGTCATGCCAAAATTCTTTGATGCGCTCTGTATGACATAAACCCCATTCTCGAATTCTGTAAAAGAACCGCATGAAACAAATTCACCTTCATATACCAAACCACTATATACTTCATCTGAAACAACAATAATCCCTTTTTGTTTTGCCCATGTGAGTATTGAATAAAGCTCAGCTCGAGTATACAAAATTCCTGTAGGATTTGAAGCATTATTTAATATTAGAATCTTAGTCTCAGGTGAATACACAGCTTCAAGTGCATCTACCGTAACTTTCCAATAAGACTCAGGCTGTGTTTCTATAAATTTTGGAATACCCCCGAAAATACTAATAATTGCAGGGTACGATACCCAGTAGGGTGAGATCACTAATACTTCATCATTCTTCTCAAGAATGGTTTGTAACAAAAAATATAATGCGCTTTTCCCGCCTGGAGTAATCACAATCTGTTCAGAAACATATGAACACGCATATGATTCAGACAACCATGATGCAACTGCCGTTCGTAATTCAGGAATACCTGCGGCTGGAGGATATGACGTCTTATCTTCATCAATCGCTTGCTTTGCCGCATCTCTGATAATCTGAGGAGTTATAATAACTGGTTCCCCAACGCTCAGGTTATAGATAGTTTTACCTTGGCTTTTAAGCTTGTGTACCAGAGTATTTATCCTAATTGTCGGTGATTCTGGAATAATAAATGACATATGTGTGAGCTATCAAAAAGCCCTCGATACGAGGGCTTTTAGTGTATTACACTTCGATAACTACTGGCAAGATCATTGGACGTTTCTCAGTTTTTGCAAGCACATATTGGCCGATCTTATCTCGAATATCATTCTTGATCTGATTAGTGTCGGCCCAGCTCTTAGGATCTGACTCGCTAACCATTTTCTTGACCCGATTTCGAATTTCTTCAATAAGATCTCGATTATCTTTGAGGAATACAAATCCTCGTGAAATAATATCCGGATTTTGAATCAATGCGCCTGATTTTGCGTTGACCGTCGCAATAACGACAAGCATTCCATCTTCTGCCAATACTTGACGATCGCGAAGCACAATGGATTGACTATCGCTGATACCAAGACCATCAACAAAGACATAATCACTTGGAACTTTCTTAGCAAGCATTTTAGCTCCTTGTGGAGTGACTTCAATGACCGAACCATTATCTGGAACAAAAATCTTTTTATCATCAAATCCATGTGATATTGCAAGCTTACGAGCTTCTTTGAGGAAGTAGTGATTTGCATAGACTGGGATAAAATACGTGGGCTGCACCTGCGTCAATACATCACGAATATCCTGACGTGTCGCATGTCCAGACACATGTACATCCATAAGCTGACCATGAATTACATTGTCACATTGGCGATACATATTATCCTTAAGTCGCTGGATTGATCTCTCATTGCCCGGAATAATCGAAGATGAGAACACAACAGTATCTGTTTGCTTGAGTGTAATTGATTTGTGTTGACGATTGACAATACGCATGAGAACAGCATTCTCTTCACCTTGCGCTCCGGTACATATAACCACCACCCGATTATCTGGATAATCATCAATTTTCTTTACATCAATAAGTACATCAGCACGCACCTTAATATAACCCAATTTCTTAGCCATCTCTACATTCATCTTCATACTATATCCATCGAGTGCTACCTTCTTGCCCAATTTTTCTGCAGCATCAAGCACCCATCTAATACGCTCAAGCTGGGAAGAAAAAGTACCGATGATAATACGACCAGGCGCAGAAGACATGATGTTTTGAAGATTGTTATACATCTCTTCATAACTCTTACCCCGATGTTCATGCACCACACCCAAGCTCTCAAGCATAAGTACCGTTGGCTTGGTAAGTTTTCGCAGAGGAGTATAGTCGAGTGTTGGCTTACCTTCTTTATCCCGGTCAAGTGTCCAGTCCCCTGGATGTATTGCTGATCCTGCAGGCGTCTCCACAATCACACCAACTGCATCCATAATCGAGTGTTCAACCTGAAAAAACTTGATAGTAAAGGATCCAAATTTAAGTACATCATCAATCCCTTTGATACGAATCGTTTTGAGTTTTGCCGCGGTCCCCTTTTGATAATCTTCTTGCTTATGTTTGATAAGGGCAAGTGTCAAATCACGACCAACAATCAATGGGTTACCCAATTGTTCCAATAAAATGGGCGCAGCACCAATATGATCAAGGTGCCCATGACTGAATATAACTGCCCGGATATTTTTCTTTTTATCTTGCAGATATTTGGTATTTGGAACAATATAATCAATACCAGGCATATCTTCTTCAGGAAATTGAATTCCCATGTCGAGAATAACAATATCATTGCCATACTCAAAAATAGTCATATTACGACCAACCTCCTCACATCCTCCAATTGGAATAATCCGAAGCGCATGTGGATTTTTCTCATACCCACCCTCTTCTCTTCTAAAAGAATTAAACTTACCTGAATTAGAGGTTCGAACTCCTCGACCAGAAGAACGTCCATGCGGACGAGAACCGGTCCCTCGTGGAGCGCGTGAGCCGTACCCGCCGCTTTGTCGTCCTCGAGGTCTTTCTTGTGTATTCTGTGCATTCATCATACAAATAAACAATTACTTAAATCACATTACATGAAGTAATACGTACTGACACTAATATGCGTCATAGATACGAGATAATAAACTCAAAACGTAAAACTCAAATTTATCACCTGAGTCCAAATATTAGATTTTGAACTTTAAGTCTTGAGTTTATCAATTCGTGCCGATGGTGGGACTCGAACCCACAAGCCGTGAAGCATGCGCACCTGAAGCGCACGTGTCTACCAATTTCACCACATCGGCGTCTACAATCTCCCGTCTTATGAAGCAGGGTTCCTACTCCATATTTTCTTTTCTTGAGTATACCAGTCTGTAATATTGGAAAACCGATCCGAAGGTTTTG
>CAZMEW010000010.1:837-34080 GCA_964565405.1 uncultured Gammaproteobacteria bacterium | reverse complement strand
TGATTATATATACTTAACTTCATTGCTCAGGAGGGGATATGAAATGGTTTGAGCGTCGTGAGAAGATCGTGCATGGATCTTTTGAGATTCTTGATGTAACTCGGTGGGACAAGCCTACGGGCATGGACGAGAACTCGCCTATGGCGGTTCCTGTCTTCGTGGATGTGCTGCTCCGGATCAAGAATCCCAAGGCAAAGCCGGGTACGTACGTGTACCGTGCTTCTGGCCAGTTCATCTACGAGAAGGGGGAGTTTTCTACTTTTCGTGAGGCATGTCCGTGGCAGAAGGGTGGAGAGATTCCGTTCCGCTTCGTCGTGTCGGAGCCGATGGGTTTCTTCGCGACTTTCCGTAGGTCATACGTGAGGCCTGAAGCTAAATCGAAGCCCACTCTGCTTTGCATGCACAAGGGATCGATCCTCAACCTTGCAGATCTGTG
Organism: uncultured Gammaproteobacteria bacterium; assembly: GCA_964565405.1. Lineage (GTDB taxonomy): Bacteria > Patescibacteriota > Patescibacteriia > Magasanikbacterales > UBA922 > UBA922. The sequence goes on along the minus strand of CAZMEW010000010.1, from coordinate 33,644 downwards.
GGAAGCAGTTCTGGTACCGTGAAGTCATGCGCCTGTGGTCTCTCTGACTGTGGGCGCGTGTCTCTATCTATTTATAAACTAAAACATCTCGACCAATTCGGGATGTTTTAGTTTGAAGTTCTGTTTTTTAGCGCACTCGACAGTGTAATATCATCTGCATATTGGAGGTCGCTTCCCATCGGGAGTCCACGAGCTAGTCTGGAAATTTTGATTTGCGGAGTGATTTCTTTTATTTTTTTCTCCAGATACATCATGGTCGTTTCTCCGTACAGGTCAGGGTTAAGAGCTAATATTATTTCATCAATTTGATTTTTACGAATACGTGCAAGAAGCTCAGGAATTTTCAGACCTTTGAGAGAATTTTCATCATGACCTTTTATTAATCCGCGCAATATGTGATAGCCACCTTTATAGAATCCTGTTTTTTCTATTACTTCACGATCTTGAGGCTCAGCCACGACGCATACTGTTTTTGGATCCCGTTGTGGTGAATTACAAATAGTACATGGATTGGTATCGGAAAATGTCCAGCAAATTTCACAACTTTTTACACTTTCTATTAATTCTTTTAATGCGAGGGTCAGCTCTCCTGCATCTTTTTTGCCGGATTTGAGTAAATAAAAAACAAAACGTTCAGCGGTACGTGGGCCAACGCTTGGTAATCGAGCGAATGCTTGAATGAGATTTTGGATACTTTTACTATACGCCATATAAACAATTCCTCCCCTTATGAGGGGAGGGGGTATTGTAAGCTTTCTAAGAAAGACCCGGAATTTCTGGTAAACCACCCATTTCCTTCATCTTCATTGCCATAGTACGTTGCATTTTTTTGAGCGCATCTTTGTGAGCCTCCTTCAATCCTTCTTCGAGTTTTGTTTTTTTGTCTGCAGAAAGTAGGGAAGGATCTATTGAGACTGAGGTAAGCTCCAGATTTCCATTCATAGTTAGAGAGATTGACCCGCCTGCTGCAGTTGCGGTCAGTGATTCCTTACCGAGAGTATCTTGCAATTCTTTTGCTTTATCACGTAAATCTTTGAATTGTTTGAGTTTGTTGAACATATTTCAAATTTAAAACTTAAAGTTCAAAACTCAAAATTTAGACTAAAAGATTTGAGTTTTGTGTTTCAGTTTTATATTTTTAGAGTTTAGATTTGCGTCACTCCGCCACCGTGTTGCAGATCCAAATTTTTGTAACTCGCTCGAGCTTCATCGAAGTATACCTTTACGACCCCCGTAGGACCGTTTCTATGTTTTGCAATATGAATTTCTCCAATGTAGCGCTCATCTGGTGGGATATCTTCCATGCGGTAGTTTCGATCTGCTGATTTGCGGTAAATAAACATAACCACATCAGCATCTTGCTCAATACTACCAGATTCACGCAGGTGCGCAAGCTTTGGTATTGCAGGTTTACTTTGTTCTACTGCACGAGAGAGCTGGGAGAGAGCGATAACTGGAACATTGAGCTCACGGGCGATACCTTTGAGATTTCTACTGATTTGTGAGACTTCTTGCACACGATTGTCGCTAAATTTGGTGGTATGTGATTCCATGAGCTGCAAGTAGTCGATGATAATCATACCAAGCCCGTGCTCTGCCTGTAATTGTCTAGCTTTTGTTCTTATGTGCATAACATTGTTCCCAGGCGTGTCATCAATATAGATTGGTGCCTCAGCAAGTAGACCCATGGCATGTCCAATACGAGGAAAATCATCACTATCAGGTCGGTCTGAAAGATTGCCAGTACGCATTTTCCAGAGATCAATTCCCGCCTCAGCACATAGGAGACGATCGACCAGTTGTTCTTTACTCATTTCAAGCGAGAATATTCCTACTGGTACTTTCATTCGAACTGCGGCATGCCGCGCTACATCAAGCGCAAAGGATGTTTTTCCGACCGATGGTCGTGCAGCAAGAATAATCAGATCTGATTTCTGGAATCCCGCGAGTAATTGGTCAAGTTGAGTAAATCCGCTTGCGACTCCGCGTAATTTACCTTTTTCACGATGCAACTCATCAATGCGGTCGAATGCTTCATTGAGAATTCCTCTGATCGGGGTGAATGTTTGGCGTAGATGCTTCTGAGATATAGAAAATAATTGCTGCTGTGCTTCATCTAATAATACGTCTACGTCCTCTTCGTCTTCTTTGTATCCCAGCTTTGAAATTTCGTGTGCTGACTGTAGAAGTCTTCGCAGTGTTGATTTTCTACGGACAATTTTTGCGTATTGTTGGATATGTGACGCTGTGGGAACACTATTGGATAATTCTACCAGATAACTCCGTCCACCAATTTGTTCGAGTTGGCTTTTTTCTGCCAAGCGGTTCGAAACAGTTAATACATCGATTGGTTCGGACTTGCTGTAGAGCTCAAGCATGACTTCAAAAATCATCGAATGTCCGGTTTTATAGAAATCCTCAATATCAACCAGATCAGCAATTTTGATCATCGAATCTTTGTCAATCAGAACAGAACCGAGCAGGGATTTTTCTGCTTCAAGATTTTGAGGTGGTATTTTTTCCAATTGAGTAATATCAACCATAGTCCCTGTATGATATCGCAGGCAGAAAACTCTTTCAAATGTCTACCCTGAACAACATGTGTGGAAAGTGTGAGTAACTGGAAAAAAATAGGAAACTATGCTAGAGTTAGCTTAGTTTTTAATAAAAAACTCCCATTGAGGGAGTGTAAAATAATATGGGTGGGTGAGGCACAGAGCTCCTAGGACTGAGCCCCACCGTGGAAACGTCGAGGACGTTTTGAGTTTCCTCAGAGAGAATGTATATAGTACTGGCGTCCAGCAAAGACTTGGCGAAGATACTTCGTAAAGCCTTGAAGCTTCTCTCGAGCTTATCTCTATCATTTTTTACTGAATTAGTCAAGACTCATTGTAATATGAAAATTTGCATTATTAACAACATCTATCCTCCATATCACCGAGGTGGGGCAGAACAGGTAGTGGTACAGACAGTACGAGGGCTTCGTGAACAGGGGCATTCGATTGTAGTTATCACCTCAACACCTGGAGCAGATGAAACGGTGGAACAGGACGGAGTAAAAGTATGTCGAATTAATCCGAGGATGTCATATTTTTATACTGATGCACATCGACAAGGTATTTTTTCGCGGATGAAATGGCATTGTGAGAATATTTGGAATAGGGGAGTTGCCGAAGCCGTCGACAAGATTATTGAAGAAGAGAGGCCAGATGTGGTCCATACGCACAATCTCATGGGACTTTCTTTTTTAATTCCTAAAAAAATTCGTGCCAGACATATTCGTCATGTACATACGATCCATGATGTACAACTCGTTGAGCCAAGTGGAATGATTCTCAAAACCAAAGAACATAGTTTTCGGTATCATGGTCCGCATACATTTATCTATAGTTGGATTACCCGGAAATTATTCGGGTCTCCAGACGTGGTTATCTCACCTTCAAAATTTTTGCTTGATTTTTATCAAGCGCGCGGTTTTTTTGGTAACTCTCTCTGCGCCGTAATTCGAAATCCGCTTACATTTTCAGGAGAGCCCGTACATGAGAAGAGGACTAATCCCAAACTCACACTCCTGTATGTGGGGCAAATCGAGTATCATAAGGGGATTTCTATTCTTATTGATGCGCTTGGAAAATTAACCTCGATTGACCTTGAGTTGCATATCGCCGGCAGTGGTTCGTTGCTTGATGAAATTAAAAGACGCACGCGAACACTGTCTCAAGTACAGATACATGGTCGAGTAGAGAAGGAGAAATTGCGTGAATTATATACTATGGCGGACATCACAATTGTTCCCTCATTATGCTATGAGAATTCTCCTACGGTTATCTTCGAGAGTTTTTCATTCCATGTTCCCGTGCTCGCAAGTAGAATCGAGGGTATTGCCGAGCTTATTGAAGAAGGTGAAAATGGTATTACTTTTCGAGCAGGAAATGTGGTAGAACTTTCAGAGAAAATTCAATGGTGTGTCACTCATCGAGCTCAACTCGATCACATGCGATCTCATATACGTATGCCTAAGACTAATAATGAAGAGTATATTAGGGCACTTGAAGCTAGTTATCAGGTCTGAGATATTCGAATATCCACATTTTTTCATTGATTGAGTGCCATGAATCAGCATTTTTTTTTGCCCCCGCAACAATCTGATCTGAATTTTTCCAATACCAGGGTACGACAAAATACACTTTATTGACGTTGGTCAGTTCAAATACTTTTTGTATTGTTTGTAACTTTTGTCCCTGATAGAGCATTTCCTCATAGAGTGTGTATAGCGGACCTCCGGCTGGAATCGAATAATAAAATTGAGACCCTTCTTTTGTGTCAATATAATGCGCAAACGGATATTCGGTAAGTGAGGTGACTGCTGTTAAAATAGTTGAAAGTACAACATAATTATTATTGGTATTTTCATTGTGTATTCGATTCACTACTTTTTTATCATACTCAGTTACATTGAAACCTGGAAAATAAACTTTGCTGTTGTATTGGGGGTATGCAAAATAGAGAGAGAGCATGAGGATGAGAGCGATTTTTATTGCACCGAGTGTATACAGTGTCGTATTTCTGAGTTTTATTTTTTTTTGCAACAATGTGAGTTTTTTTTCTACCAACATATATATCCCGTATATACACAGTGGTAGGAGAAGTGCGACCGAACCAATTAATAATCGTAAGGGGTAATTTCCTTGCTCATGTGAGGAAACATTGGGAAACGTAATCAGTGTACGTAATACAAATGCTCCAATGCATAATCCCAGACTTGAGGATAAGAGAAGCCAGGTAAGTTTTAATTTTCTCGCATACCATATCCCTATAAGAGATAAGAGAATAATAGTGGGTGTAATTGCATATTGCCAAATATAAAGTATCTCCAGATACCATACTGCATCTGTTTTGTACCAGAATGGCCTAACAAAATATTCTTTTAATAATCCGGCATTGGATATTGGGTTTGTGAGGGAAGGTAAACCATAGCCAGCAAGCCATTGTTGCAGAGAAAACATCGTCATTGGAATAACTATGAGTAATAAGGCAACCATGCCGCAGAGTACAGGAGTTATTTTTTTTGTCTGGTATTTTTTTAAAATAAATGAGGCAAGAACTATACAGAGTATGGGACCTCCAAGTAGGGGATGGGTGGCAAGCGCCCATAACGATAGTACTGCAATAACTGAATAGGGTAGAATACTGTGGTGGTACGCAACTAATCCTATACTTATTATTACTAACAACAGAACCACGAGATTGTGAGGTGTTGTCAAATTAAACGATAGGAAAAAAGCACATGGAATAACGAATGAGAGTGCGATGCTATAGTGCTTGGTAATATTCCAGATTTTTGGAAGAGTGATATATAGTAATGATGGGAGTGAAATCGAAGCTAGGAGTGGAACCAGAAAGATATCTATATATTTGATTGTAATCCCTGTGATTCTTGAAAGTGTTACTACGAGTCCGTATTGTCCGATATAGAATGGTTCTTTGGGATTGATAAACCCATTTCCCAAAATCCATGACTCGGTTGCACGATGTATAAATCCATCAAATCCAAATCCAAGTCTGTATACAATAGCGGCAATGCAATAAAAAATAAAAAAATGAACTACCGCCCCCATCAGCATGACTTTACTCGAAGTTTTATTTGTTAAGAGGTAGAACAGAAGTGCGCTGGTCATGGCAAAGAGAATAAAGAATGGTGGTGAAAATGCTAACCATGGCGATGGCATGAGTTCGCCATTTCGCGCATGAATAATAAGTCCCATGAGAACTGATTCCAAAATAAAAAATACGTAGATGGGCAAACGCACCTCGGAATGTTCTGTGTGGGAAATAATTGTGGATCCTTCTTTTTTTTGTATGCCGAGTAAAGATAGAGGAAGAATAATCGAGAAGAGAGAAATTTCTGGAGTTATTTTGTATATATAATAAAAAATTACATTCGTGAGTGATACAAGCGAGAGTAGTGCCGCAATTCCACCCCACCATTGTATTTCTTTGTCAGCTGTCAATCTCTCGCCGATCGACTTTCCAACAAGTGCTATGTATAGAGCTACAGCTGCACCTGACAATACGGGAATACGATAAAAGTATACCTCGAGGATGAGTAGAAAAAGTGCAATACCTATTATGAATACTCGCAGGTTGATTTTTTTGCTTATTTTAGCTATCATATACCTAACAGTCTATACGATTTTATGGGATTTATCAAACGTTTTAAACAGCGCAATGGCGACTTATTTGTATATCTTTCAGCAGAAGAGGTACATCCGCATGATCATTTTTTGGCAAAGACCATACTCAAATGGTTTCCAGAAAGCGTTACACCAAACCGAATAAGCACATTTCGAATTCTCGCAACACCTATTGTTTTTTATTTGATATTAAATGGATTTTACCGATCAGGGATTATTGCCTTTTTGCTTGTTGCCTTTACTGACGCACTCGATGGATCACTGGCGCGTACTCAAAATCGCGTAACCAAATTCGGTATGCTTATCGATCCTTTGGCGGATAAATTTCTTGTTGGTTCGATTATCCTTCTTCTTGTATTTCGATATCTAAATCCCTGGCTTGGAATAGCGGTTCTTGGAATTGAAATGCTCTTCATCGTCACTGCATTGGTTGCGCGTATCAAATTCAAGACCGTTAGGATGGCAAATCGATGGGGAAAGATTAAAATGTTTCTTCAGGTTTTGGCAATGTGTGCTATTATGTTCGGGCTTGTACTTGATGTTCCGATTTTTTTTGCATTTGCTACTGGAATTTTGGGACTCGCGATTGGTTTCGCTATTGTAAGCTTATTTAAGCACGGACTGTAAGGTATGCAGTTATCACGCATAACCCATTGGAAATATTGGGCACTAGCGATTATTTCAGCTGTATTCTTTTTTTCATATTTTTTTCTTCACGGCACACAGGCTCTACATGATATCAAAACTCATACGATGACACATGTTATTTCAAACCAGCCAGATGAAATAGCCCATTATTTTTTTATCAAAGAATTAGTCGTTAATCAATCCTTTGGTGCGGTTGAACTTTTGAATGGCGCTGCGGATAATCAGATACATCCACGGAGCATGACGGTGGTTGGGCAGAGACTGCAACCTATTGGTTTTCCTTTCTTTATTTTACTGGTTTCAATTTTTTCTTTGATTCCAAAAATTATTTTCGGTGTTAGTTTTTTTAATCTTGCTGTTATTACATTGGTTCCGCTACTTGCTGTATGCTCGAATTTTTTGCTATATGAAATTGTAAGAAAATTATGGAATGAACGAATGGCTTTCATTGTCTCATTATTATTGTTTTTATTACCACCGTGGTGGTATTGGTCCACTCATCCATTCCAATATTCCATACCATTTGTCTTTTTTATTATTCTATCCCTGTATAGCATTATCCGTATTTCTGATACAACCTCTGAGAGATCAAAGCTTTGTTTTGTAGTTTTGAGTGCTCTCGGACTTGCAAGCGCTCTGGCACTTCGACCCAATGAATTGGTGTGGGTCTTCGGAGTATACACATATAGTCTCTACCTCACGCGTACACAGTGGACGAAGCGGTTGTTCGGAGCGTGGGTTGTCGCAGTCGCATGTATGATGCTTTTGTTTTTTGTAGTGCAAGATGCTTTTTATGGTGCCCCTTTTGGGAGCGGATATGTGAAGCCTTTGTCGAGCGGAGAGGCAGGAAATGCACTTATGGGAGGGCAGGGAGTATCATTTCTACGTGCTTTCTTCTTTCCATTTGGAATTCATATCACTACCGCGTTCGTTACTGCGTACCGATATTTTTTCCTACTTTTTAATCCATGGACATTATGGACGTTTGTTTCTTGTCTTTTCATCATATTTCGAGGAGATCGTGTGATTCGAAAGTATTTTCTGGTTTGGGCACTTATTAGCCTGTATCTTGTAATATGGTATGGTTCATGGAATTTTTCAGATAATCTGCTTGGGATTCCGTCGATCGGAAGTTCGCAGATCAGATATTTTATGCCCATTTATGTGGGAATGATTCCTTTGGTTGCGTATTTTGCTGATCAGATACTCCAGCTTCTTCCTCGAAGAAAAAAAATATTCGCCATAATAGTTCTTGGGTTATTATTCAGTGTTTCTTCATATCATGCGGTCTACACTTCTTACCCCGAAGGATTGGCTCGTGTACGACAAACTCTTAATAGCTATACAGAGTGGCAAAAAAGAATTTATTCGTACCTCCCAGAGAGTGCTATTGTGATTACTCGGTATGGTGATAAATATATTTTTCCTGGAAGAAAGGTTGTTATTCGCGATCTTGATGATATGGTGTGGACCGAAGCTGTCAAAAAATTATCTCAACTTAGTTTGCCGATCTGGTGGCACGATCTCAAGCTTTCTTCTGAGGAAGAGGAGAAGGTGGGTGAACTACTCGGCGCACAGGGTCTTTTATTGGGGGGAGTAGTCGATTCCTGGGGTGATCTTGAACTTCGTCCAGTAGTTGAAAAGTAATTAAAAATAGGGTAGGCTGAAGATTGGACATACTTTTACTTTTGATATGTATTTATGGACTGTATATTTTGTAAAATTGCAAAAAAAGAAATTCCTAATCATACGGTCTATGAAGATGGTAATGTGTTAGGGTTTCTTGATATTCACCCTTGTGCCGAAGGTCATACAGTTATTATACCTAAAAAACATGGTGAAACTATTTTTGATTTTAGTACTGAAGACCTGGGAAACTTGATGATTGGTATTGAATTCGCGACAAAACGAATGCAGCATGTCATTTCACCTGACGGTTTTTCGATTGGGTGGAATCATGGTCGGGCGGGTGGACAAGCGATTCCTCATTTGCATGTACATGTTATTCCACGATGGAATACTGACGGTGGGGGAAGTATGCATTCGATTTTGAATCAGAAGGATATGCGGACAGTAAAAGAAATTGCAGAGCTTTTTTTGATATAGTCTATGCCGTCACCTCTTAAAAAAGTTTCAGAAGAAATTCTTCACGAGAATCCCTGGTGGAGATATAAGCATGACGTTTTTGCTTTTCCAGATGGAAAGACTGGAGATTATTATTATGGTGAGACCTATGGAATGTCGATTGTAGTTCCAGTACTTCCTGATGGAAGAATGGTTTTAGTGAAACAATATCGATATCTTTCAGATAAATATAGTATTGAGTTTCCTGGCGGCGGAATTCACAAAGCAGAGGCCCCTACTGATGTTGCAAAGCGTGAGTTGGTAGAAGAAACTGGATATGGAGCAGCTGAGTTTATCAATATTTCAAATTTCGAACCACATAATGGCTTGTTTCTTGATACCACACATGTCTTTATCGCTCGAGGAGTGAAGCAAGTGGATACTCAGGGATTACGAGGAGATGAAACTGAATTCATTGAAATTCTTTTGAGACGTCCTGATGAGATCGATCAATTGATTCGAAATAACGAAATTTGGGATGGGCAGACTCTTGCGACATGGGCTTTGGCACGATATTATGTATAGAAAGGCAAAAGTTAAAAGAAAATACTATTTTATATGAAGTTATTAGTTACTGGCGGAGCAGGATTTATCGGATCCAATTTTATCCGTTACTGGATGAATACGCATGTTACTGACGAGATTGTGAATCTTGATGTTTTGACGTATGCGGGAAATTTGGAAAATCTTTCTGACATAGCGACTGATCCTCGGTATTCATTTGTGAAAGCTGATATTTGCGATCGAAAAGCTGTATTTGACGCAGTTAAAAATGCAGACATTGTGGTACATTTTGCTGCAGAGACTCACGTGGATCGCTCTATCATGGATCCTACTATTTTTATAAAAACCAATATTATTGGAACGCAGAATTTATTAGATGCTGTAAAAGAATACAACAAGCGTTTTCATCATATCTCGACTGATGAGGTGTTTGGCGCGCTTAAAACAGGTGATCCATCATTTAATGAGCGTACTCCGTATGATCCTCGAAGTCCCTATTCAGCTTCAAAAGCTGCTGCAGATCATATGGTACGCGCGTATTACCATACCTACGGAATTCAAATGACTATCTCCAATTGTTCGAATAATTATGGACCATACATGTTTCCTGAGAAATTTATTCCATTATTTATTTCAAACTTGATGGAGGATAAGAAAGTTCCCGTGTATGGAGACGGTCTATACATTCGTGATTGGATCCATGTCGATGATCATTCTCGTGGAATTGATCATATATTAGCTAAAGGAAAGATAGGGGAAACATATTGTCTTGGTGGAAATTCTGAAAAGACTAATCTTGAGGTAGTTTGTTTGCTTTTGAAATATATGAACAAAGATGAGTCGTATATTGAATATGTGAAAGATAGGCCTGGCCATGACCGCAGATATTCAATTGATTTTACCAAAGCAACAAAGGAATTAGATTGGGAGCCACGTATCTCATTTGAGGAAGGATTGAAAAAGATGGTAGACTGGTACTTGGCGAATCAGGAATGGGTCGAAAGATGTCGAAGCGGAGCATATCAAGAATACTATACTAAACAATATACCGAACGATAATCATATGAAGATACTTATTGTAGGAAATGGGGATATTGGTACCCGATGCAAAGAAACGTGGGGGGATGAAGCGATTTTGAGCAACAAAAGAATACAGTCAGTAGATGATGTGCGAGCGCTTATCGATGAACATGCACCTGATGCAATTCTTAATGCTGCAGGAAAGGTGGGAAAACCCAATGTCGACTGGTGTGAAGATCATCAGGTAGAGACTATATATGGCAATACGGTACTTCCGCTCCAGATTGCTGAAGCAGCACAAGAAAAAGGAATTTATTTATTGCATTTGGGCACGGGCTGTATATTTTATGGTGCATCAACTCATCCTGATAAGATGTGGCGTGAAGATGATTTTGCAAATCCAGTGGCAGTGTACACACGGAGTAAATACGCAGCTGACTTGGCACTTTCAACAATGAAGAATGTGGGTATTGCACGTCTTCGAATGCCGACTGATCATACTCCGCATCCGGTAAACTTGATTGATAAAATCACACATTTTCCACGAGTGGTGGATGTGGAGAATAGCATTACTGTTGTTGATGATTTGGTATTAGCACTTCGTCAATTGATTGAGAAAAGAGGAGAAGGCATTTTTCATACGGTAAACCCAGGTTCTATTAGACATCGTGAAATTATTGAGCTCTATCAAAAATTGGTAGATTCTAATCATCATTGTGAATGGATTACTGAAGAAGAATTGGTGTCGTCTGGATTGGCAAAAAGAAAACGTTCCAATAACATCATGAAGAGTGAACGATTGGAAGCTCTTGGAATTCACATGCGTGATATTCATGAAGCTATGCTTGATACCATGCAGAAGTACGCGAGTAAAAAGAAAAATTAGTTTGGTACACTAAGATTATCAAAAGCCTTTAAAATAAGGGCTTTTTTGTTATTTATCTTGACAAAATGGCTTAAATATGCTATACTTTCACGTTTCCTCGAGTGTTCGAGGGTATAGGTACAATTTTATTCTACCTGGCATACGCCAAAAGAATATAGCCCTTAAAAGGGCGGAGGAAATAATGAAATTCGAGGTGAAAACGATTCCGCCCGGCATGAAGCGTGGGTGGAAAGTGGAGATTGATGGGGATGAGAAAACCGTCTCTCACATCAAGCTCACTAGCCAGTATGGTACTCTGAGCTACGGGCTTCGGTCCGACGGTTTCGATGGCTGGGCCTGGCGGGAAATCGGTGGTGGTGGAGCGTTTACGCTTCCCTTCACCTTTGACTCCGCCGGTCGTTTGCTCGTCGGACTTCTACCTGAAGAGCGTCCCAACATGGGCGAGGAGGGTACGACCCTCCTCTGTATCGTCGGGGGGTTCGTTGATCCTGGCGAGACGCACAACCAGGCACAAGATCATGAAGCCGGTGAAGAAGTCGGACTCGACGGTCTACTGTCTGAAGAAATCCCTGGACTTCCGCTCAATGGTAATCGACTCTTTTTTGTCGCAGATCCGTACCGCGATGAGGGAGGTCGTGCCTGGGCGATGCAGATACCCTTCGCCTGGCTCCTCAGTCGTGACGGCTATCGTTACCACATGACGGAGCTTCCGGTGACTCTGCGTGCACGCCTCGGCAAGGCGGCGAACGTCGTCTTCCTGCCGTGGATCCAAGCGATCCAAGCGACGGCTGATCAGATCGCTGTCGCAGCGATCGGCCGACTCGTCGCAATGCTCGTCGAACGCGGTAATGTCCTCTAGTGACTGGCCCGTCGACACCCCATCTGTTTCAGTGATTCAGATGGGGTAACTTCAAAAAAGCCTTTATTTAAAGGGCTTTTTTGTTTTACAAAAAATAGATAATTTGATAGGATTGCATTAGTGATGTGTTATATTTTGTAACTTATTTGTATGTTAGATTCGCTTACCCAGATCAAAAAAATAGATACTGAGAATATGCTTGGAAGCTTGCAGATGTTGCATCTCCAGGTAGAAGAGGTTTCTCTAAACGCGAAGAGTGTTGTAGTACCTTCATCTTACAAACATATTGAACGTATTGTGGTGTTTGGAATGGGTGGATCAGCACTTGGGAGTCAGGTAATTCAATCTCTCTATCGAAAAGAGCTTAAGTATCCGATCGAAATCGTGAATAGTTACGAAGTACCAGGGTACGTGAATTCCAAGACTCTGGTAATTTTATCTAGTTATTCAGGCACCACTGAAGAGGTGTTGTTTACTGGTGAACTGGCTCGAGTACGAAAGGCAAAAATAGCGGTTATTACTGCGGGGGGAGCGCTGGCAGAATTCGCTAAGAAAAATAAATATCCTGCGCTTGTTTTTTCTACCAATAATAACCCGTGCGGATCACCTCGTATGGGACTCGGGTATTCTATTGTGGGACAGCTTATTCTTTTTTCAAAATTAGGTGTACTCAAAATTTCAGCAAAACAAATAGCTGAAGTTATAAAGACACTGGCTCACTATGATACGCTGTACGGTGTTCTTACTCCAGAAAAAGAAAATATGGCCAAACAACTTGCAAAGAAAACCATAGATCGGAGTATCTGGTATGTAGGAAGTGAACACTTACTTGGAAGCGCACATATTGCAGCAAATCAAATGAATGAGAATGGTAAACGTATGAGCGGTTTTTTTGCGATTCCTGAACTTAATCATCATCTCATGGAGGGTATGATGTACCCTCTACATAATAAAAAATCACTATTGTTCGTACTTCTTGAATCTTCGCTATACTATGCTCGTGTACAAAAAAGATATGAGGTAACAAAAAAGGTTTTAGGTAAGAATGGAATTATACATGAGTCGTATTTTACGCAAGAAAGTGATCCATTGCTTCAAGTATGTGAATGTTTGGTATTCTTTAGCTACGTGAGCTATTATTCAGGAGTACTTAAAAAAATTGATCCGACTGCAATTCCGTTTGTTGATTTTTTCAAGAGAGAACTGGGGGATAAATAGTATTGTTTATGAAAGTGTCGGTAATTACAGTCACCTGGAACAGTAAAGATTTTATTCTTCAGCAAATACAGTCTGTAAAAAATGCCGCAGCACATATTCAGGTAGAGCAGATTATTGTTGATAATCAGTCAGAAGATGGAACGGCTGAATTGATACAAAAGAATTTTCCAGAAATTACCGTAATTGTAAACTCAGAAAACAAAGGATTTGGCCGAGCAAATAATCAAGCGGTGAATATTTCGAAGGGGGATTATCTTTTGTTTCTCAATCCTGACATGGAACTTGAGGCTGGTTCGCTTGATATCTTGGTCGACTGGATGGAGAAAAATTCTAGCGTAGGAATTGTAGGTCCGAAATTGGTTACTAAGAAGGGCGTAATCAATTTGAGTTCTGTACCACGAAGATTCCCTCGTATATGGGAACAGCTTGCAATTGTTTTCAAATTACCCCATATATTCCCTTCGTTACTTGACGATTATCTACTGACGGGGTTTGATAGTAATAGAGAACAACTTGTTGATTCAGTTCAGGGTTCGTGTATGTTGGTCCGAAGAGAATTAATCGAAAAACTAGGATTTGCCTTTGATCCTCGATATTTTATCTGGTTTGAAGATGTTGATTTGTGCAGAGAAGCACGTAGACTGGGATATGAGGTTACCTATACTCCTGTGGTATCTGCGATTGACTATGGTGGGCAGAGTTTTAAGAAGAGGAATACCTGGTGGAAGCAGAAGCAGTATATACGGTCGATGTTAACTTATTTTAGGAAGTGGGGAATTAGTAAAATAAAAAGGCAAAAGTAACCTGCCTGCCGGCATGCAGGAAAGGCAAAAGATGAATTCAAAATACTTACTATGCAGAAGTTGTCTATACAATTGGTGACCTGGAATGGAGTAAAATATATTCCATATCTTTTTGATTCGTTACGGAAACAAACTGTAACCGATTTTTTTGTTTACATTCTCGACAATGGCTCGAGTGATGGAACTGTTCAGGCGATAGAGAAAGAACTGCAGAATTTTCAGTTTGAATATGCGTTTGTACAGAATAAAGAGAATGCAGGATTTGCGGGAGGACATAATCAGATTTTTAAGCATAATAGCAAAAGTTCTCCATATATCTTGCTATTAAACCAGGATGTCTATCTTACCAGTGAATGTATTGAGAAAATGATTAGTTTTTTGCATGATAATCCAGATACTGCAGCGGTGAGTCCCAGGCTTATGCGGTGGAATTTTTCAGAAGCGAATGAAGGGGTCGAGAAGAGCTTGAGTTTTTTTATTGATTCTCTGGGATTACGTATATTTCGAAATCGTCGGGTGATTGAGAAATATGCCGGGAAAGTTTGGGAAGAGAAAAAGTCAAAATTGGAATTGTCATTTCGGACGCATGATAATGCTATGGAGGTGTTTGGGGTTTCAGGAGCACTGCCCATGTTTCGACGCAGTTCGCTTGAGGCGGTAAGTTTTAGCGATCATACTTTTTTTGACACGATTTATCAATCGTATAAAGAAGATGTTGATCTTGCGTATCGTCTCAGAATTGCAGGCTTTCGTTCATTTGTACTCCTTGATTCCGTTGCATACCATGATCGTTCAGTGCCCGGACCCGAACGGATGGGGGATCGTATTGCGGCACAGCATAAAAAGAAACAGTCTGGGTGGGTTAAATACCATAGTTATAAGAATCATTTGATGGCACTTTATAAGAATGAATATTGGCAGAACTTTATCCTTGATTTTCCATTTATTTTGTGGTATGAATTGAAGAAGTTTTGCTATTTTTTGTTTTTTGATCGACGAGTGCTCAAAGGTATTTTGGAGGTTTTTTATCTAAGAAAAAGGCTTAAGGAACGACGAAGATTGGTAGTAGCCTCAAGAAAAATTTCTTATCGAACACTTCGAGAATGGTGGCTTTTATAACTCTATGAAGGATATTGCAGTTATTGTCGTGAATTTCAAAATGAAAAAGCATATTGAAAAATGCTTTACTTCCTTATTTTCCGATATCACACGCTCCGGCCTCAATGTCGGGGTCGTTGTTGTTGATAATGTATCTCATGATGGGATCAATGTATTTCTACAGGATAAATTCCCAGCCGTGC
Organism: uncultured Gammaproteobacteria bacterium; assembly: GCA_964565405.1. Taxonomy (GTDB): domain Bacteria; phylum Patescibacteriota; class Patescibacteriia; order Magasanikbacterales; family UBA922; genus UBA922. The sequence goes on along the minus strand of CAZMEW010000010.1, from coordinate 18,087 downwards.
AATCCATTATGCTTCCCGTCAATTACGGATTCGGGAAAGCACAAAATATAGGCATGCAGAGTATTGAGGCAAAATATTATTTTGTACTCAATCCTGATACTGAATTTGTATCTTCCCACTCAACTCTTAGGAGACTGTATGATTTTATGGAGTCTCATCCACATGCGGGTATGCTCGGTCCCAAATTGGTCAATGAAGATGGATCTCTTCAGTATTCTTGTTGGAGATTTCCTACTTTTTGGCAGCCTTTGTTTAGTCGAACCAGACTGGGTATGTGGGGTGTGGGAAAGAAAATTTCAGATCATTATTTTATGAGAGATTTCGATCATAATTTTACCCGAACGGTTGATGCTATTATGGGTTCCGCAATGTTTATTCGGGGTGTTGCGCTCAAAAGTATTGGTGGGTTTGATGATCGATATTGGATGTACTTCGAAGATACTGACTGGTGTTTGCGTATGTGGGAAGCCGGATGGGCAATTTATTATGTCCATGATAGTATATTACAACATACGCACCGCAGAGGTTCGGCACAATTTTCTGGCATTATTCAATCAGTATTTAGAAATAAGCTTACGCGCACCCATGTGGTGAGTTGGCTTAAGTATATGTGGAAATGGCGAGGTACGCGTAAATATTATGTAGAAAAAATTTAATATGCATGAGCAAAAGCCAAAAATTGGAATTGTCTACCTGCTTTACTATCATAATGAATCCTATGTGGATGATATGGTATCAGCATTGAAAAAAATCACGTATCCCAAAGACCGACTCGAGCTTATTATTGTTGCGAATGAACACCCGGAAGATGGATCTTTTATCCATTATATCGATGCCGTTGTTGTTCCCTTGTCCGGCAAAGAACTGCCTCAAGTTACCGTGTTATCTCAAAAAGGAAATTTAGGATTTGCCGGTGGAAACAATATGGGCACCACGTGGGCGATTGAGCATGATTGTGATTATGTTTTTTATCATAATAATGATGGATTCGTTGCTTCAAATTCTTTTGAACCTTTGATTGAGGCACTTCAATCCGATAGTACAATTGGTGCTGCCCAATCACTCATGCTTCTTCATCCTGAGACCGAACTGGTAAATAGTGCAGGAAATTCGTTTCATTATCTAGGATTTGGTTACTGTGATGAAAATCGGACGCTGGTAAAGAATTTGTCACTTCAGCCAATCAAAGAAGTCGACTACGCGAGTGGCTCAGCTCTTATCGTTCGATCAGAGTTGATCAAAAAATATGGTGATTGGGATCATGATTTTTTCATGTATCATGAGGATTTGGAATGGTCGTTTCGATTACGTATACGCGGCTATCGGATTGTACTCGTCCGGGATTCAATTTTCTATCATAAATATCAATTTAGCAGAAGTATTGAAAAATTTTATTTCATGGAGCGCAATCGTCATGCGATTATGATTATGTTTTTCAAAATACCGACGCTTATCATGCTTTTACCTATAGCATTGATTTTGGAAATTGGATTATGGATTTTTGCTATCAAAAATAAATACGCTGATAAGCGTCTCGAAGTATATCGATATTGGCTGCAACCTATACATTGGAAACTCTGGCTTGCTAAGCGTAAAAAAAATCAACAAGAGCGAGTGATAACTGATCGTGAATTGTTGAAACACTCAGTCTCAGAGATTCGTTTTCAGGAATCCGAGATGCAAAATCCCTTGCTCGTCTATATCGGAAACCCAATTATGAGGCTATATTACTATATTATTGTTAGAGGGTTAATTTGGTGGTAGATGTATCTCCACAGCTTGAAAAGTATTCTCTTGTATGCTAGAATCTAAAATCTCCATAGTATATGCGAATTAGAAAGGCAATTCTCACGGGTGGGGGACGCGCTACACGTCTTCAACCGATCACTACAACTATCAATAAACATTTGCTTCCGCTTGCTAATAAGCCGATGATTTTTCATGCTATCGAAAAAGCAGTTGAAGCAGGTGTTACCGAAATTTTTATTAATACCAATCCTGGAGAAACTGAATTACAGAAAGCGATCGGCGATGGTGGTCATTGGGGAATCAAGATTACTTTTTTTGAACAGACTGGTGGTCCTCAGGGTATTGCTCATGTGGTCAATGAAGCGCATCGATTTATTGGTGATGAACCGTTCATGTTTTATCTTTCGGACAATGTAGTTCTTAGCGATTTGAATGCTTTTTTTGATGAATTTGCTTCTGGGAATTATGATTGCATGCTTGCGCTTTCAACGGTACCTGATCCTGAACGTTTTGGCGTTCCGGTGTTTAATGAAAACAAAGAATTGATCGACGTGATCGAAAAGCCTCGTAACCCGCAGAATAGTTTCGCTGTGACTGGTATGTACTTATACGGCCCACGTGTATTTTTTGATGCTTTCAAACATATCGAAAAAAGTCCTCGAGGAGAATATGAAATTTCGAGCATCCATTCATATTTTTTGAAAGAAGGAAAAAAAGTTGGATATAAGGAGATTACGGGTTGGTGGAAAGATACGGGGAAGGTTGATGATTTGCTAATTGCAAATCAACTGTTGCTTGATAAAACTGAAAAAAGTTATTTTTCCCATACACCTGAAGTTGCGGAAAATACAGATATTTCGGGTGATGTACATATCGGAAATGGAGTACAGATAGGGCAGGGGGTTAAGATTGAAGGTCCTGTTATTATTGGGGAAAATGTACTTTTGGGAAATTGTTCGATTGGTCCCTATGTGACCATCGGATCGGGCTGTGAAATCAAGGATGCTCAAATCGATGATTCAATTATATTGGAAAATTCTGTTATCAATGTACCGATGCATATTACGCACAGTATTATTGGTAAGAATGTTAGAATACTCAAGAAAAATACTGAAGCTGGAAAATCGATGATTATCGGAGATAAAACAATTGTTGAGTTGTAATATTTTGCGCGTGTAGATTTGAAAAAACTTAGCATTGTAAGCTAAGTTTTTTAATATTCAAGAGCGTAGAGGCCTTTACGTAGACCGAATGTACCCCAGAAATAGAGTGTACGTTTGTTTGTATTTACTGAGACTACCTGGTAGTCATCCAGTTGAGCAAGCGTGTGACGAACATAATAACCAGGATTAAAAGCCGCTAATTCTTTTTCTGTTGCCAACAGCAAGACACCGCTTTGGTCAAGTACCGTGACTTCTTTAATTTTATCCCCACTTCGATTGAGGAGACTTACACCTGCGTCCGGGTACACACTCGAAAGTTCCCACTCGGACCATACAAACCATTCCCCGGTTCGGCGATTGTAATAAGCATTAGTTCCATTGATAGTTTGAACATTTTCGACGATTTGACCATTGATTTTTGCAATCATCGTGTTGTTTTTGTGAGTTGCAATGATGCGATCCTTATTTATGTCTATAATTGAATCAATTTCATCTGGGAGTGTATATGAGGTTAACATCTCAAGATCGGTAATAGTCGATCGATTGGCTGTCCAGATTTTTCCTTCTCTGTCTTTGTACCATATGGTGCCAGATACAGTACCGATCAGTCGGTCGGTTCGAGGTAATGAAGCTATGGTTATCCGACCACCTTCTTCTTTATAGAGTCCTTCGGCTGTATTTACTGCATTCCATGTAAGTGTTGCAGATTTTGATATTGAGCTAATATGTGTATTATCTGGACTGGTTAATGAAACTATATAAAGCGTATCGAGTTTGTCACCAGGCACGCGACTATACGCGAGTGCAAGATAGGGTGACACTTTCACTTCTGGTGTTTCTTCGCTTGAGATTCGGTAGACCAGCGTATCTCCCATGGTTGAGAGGTTGATAATATGAAGTTCGAATACATCACCAATTTTTTTTAATATAGCGACTGAATCATTGTATCCTTGTGCGGAAATAATATTCTCAGTGTCGCTTAATAATCTGATCGGGAGTACATCTTTTATGAGTGTCACGCCTTTGATATATGTCGTATTATTACTTTCAATTACAATATCTCTCTCCCAAGTTTTGTATCCTGCACGTTCAATCTTTAGTGAATATGTCCCTGGCGCTCGATTGCTTAATTTGATTGGAATGTCCTTTTCTATCTGGATATTATTCAGAGTAACGGTTGCGTCATTTGGCTCTACATCAACACTTAGTACACCTGTCTGTCGGATTTGTCTATTTTTCCAGTCATATCGGTAACCAGCTGTATATAGAATGATTGAGGGGGAAATAATAAAAAAAGCGATCCATAGCATAATCATGAGTATTCGTCTCACTGGTTTTGTTAGGATGTGTCCGATATAGTGCGTTTTGAGATGTTTTTCCATACATTGCTAATGGAGCCATTATTTGGTACTATTATAAACGAAAATTGTGTTTTAGTTAATCCCCCTCACTTATACCAATCTTCTTTGGATATGGCAAATTATGTAATTAATGGCGGTAAAAAATTGAAAGGTGCGATTGCGGTTCGAAATGCAAAAAATTCTGCACTAGGACTCCTATCTGCTTCAGTCATGATTGGTGGTCATGTGACACTAAAAGACATGCCCCGGATTGAGGAAGTATATCGTTTTATTGAAATTCTCAAAAGTATCAATGTTTCTTGTGAATGGAAAGATGACCATACTTTGGTTATTAATAGTTCAGAAAAATTACGCTTGGAGAATATTGATAAGCAAGCATCCTCAAAAATTCGTTCATCACTTTTGTTGCTTGGCTCTCTCGCGTCACGTGTGCCATCGTATCGATTGTATCGCTCAGGAGGTTGTAAGTTGGGTGAGCGGACAGTCCGCCCCCATCTCTATGCGCTTGAAAAGTTTGGTATACAGATAACGACCACTGAGGATCATTATGAAGTGGTAAGTAAAAAATTGAAGGCTGCATATGTGGTCATGTATGAAGCAGGAGACACTCCCACAGAAAATGCGATTATGGCAGCGGCGTGTGCTGAAGGAGTCACCACCATAAAATTCGCCTCAGCGAATTATATGGTTCAGGATTTATGTTACTTTTTAGTTAAAGCTGGCGTGAAAATTACAGGAATTGGCACACAAACACTGACGATACAAGGTATTACCAAGTTTAAGCCAAAAGTTGAATATCATGTCATGCCTGATCCACTTGAAGGTATGGCATTTATTGCTGCTGCTATAACTACAGGATCCGCTCTCACTGTACAGAACTGTCCCATTGATTTTCTTGAACTTGAACTTGAAAAATTGTCGGTTATGGGGCAGAAATTTACTATCTCAAATGAGCGAATTTCAAAAAATGGTAAGTTCAGAATTGTTGATATTCTCATCATTCCTTCAAAACTTACCGCTCTTCCTGATAAAATTCACGGTATGCCTTTTCCGGGAATTAACATTGATAACGTACCACTGTTTATTCCCATTGCAACGACTGCAAAAGGTCGAACACTCATTCACGATTGGGTCTTTGAAAATCGAACATTCTATTATCTCGAATTTCAGAAATTGGGAGCAAAGGTTACACTTCTCGACCCACATCGAGTGTTCGTAGAAGGTCCCACTCCACTTGTCGCACGCGAAGTTATTGCTCCAGATGGAATACGACCCGCCATGGCACTATTGGTTGGAATGCTTGGTGCCAAGGGAACTTCCAAATTACGTGATATCTATGTAATTGAACGTGGGTATGAAGATCTGGAAACTCGGTTGCGTGGAATTGGCGTTGATATTACTCGTTCAGAATAGGTTTTTAAGTTTTGAGTTATTTCTATGGATTCATCTGAATCTTACAAAAAAAATAAATTTTCTCGATTTATCGTAACCGGCGCTCTCATTATCGGTGTGTTTGTTTCTGGAGTAATGACTGGGACTTCGTATGGGATGCGTGCATTGCTTCGGGGAGATAGCGCATATGCTTCGAGTACGATTACTAGTCTTTTTTCATCTTCACAAAGTACCTCCATTTCTTTTGATCAATTTTGGCAAGTGTGGAGGAAAGTGCAGGAGAAATATGTACACAAACCGGTTTCTGACGCTGACTTATTTTATGGATCAATGGTTGGAATGGTGGGAGCCTTAAACGATCCATACTCAGTCTACATGCCACCAGTAAAGGCAGAAGAGTTTAAGCGTGATTTATCTGGAGAATTCTTTGGAATCGGTGCAGAGATTGGGCTCAAAGATGGGAAAGTGACGGTTATTGCTCCTTTGCCGGATTCTCCGGCAGAAAAGGCAGGATTGAAAGTGGGGGACGTGATTTTATTGGTCAATGGAGGAGATATTGCGGGCAAACCCATTGATGAAGTGATCGGACAAATTCGAGGCGAAAAAGGAACTGTCGTGACGCTTACCATCATTAAAAAGGGGTCCGAGACTCCGGTTGAGATGAAGATTACTCGAGATGTGATTACTGTGCCGAGTATTAAGTTTGAAATGAAAAATAATAATATCGCGTATCTTAGAATTTTTGCTTTTAATGATAGTACCTGGAAAGAATTTGATAAAGCGGCAAAAGAAATTGAAGCAAAAAATCCAAAAGGTATCATACTCGATCTTCGAAGCAATCCGGGTGGTTACCTGGATACATCGGTCAAGGTCGCAAGTGAATGGGTGAACTCAGGGGTAATCGTATATGAGAAGTTGAGTGATGGGGGGAGTGATCAATATACTGCTGACTCTGGTAAACATAGATTTGTGGGTATTCCGACTGTCGTGTTGGTAGATGAGGGTACTGCATCAGGTGCTGAAATTGTGTCTGGAGCGCTTCAGGATTATCGTGCCGCCACATTGGTTGGTAACAAAACATTTGGAAAAGGATCAGTACAAGATTTTGAATATTTTTCTGATGGGTCAGCGCTCAAGCTTACTATCGCTGAATGGCTTACTCCTCATGAAAGACATATCAACAAATTAGGAATTGAACCTGACGAGAAAATTGAGAAAATGTTCGTACAGAAAGAGGGAACTGATGGAAGCTCACCTGATCATTTTACTGATAAGGGTCTCGAACGTGCTCTTGAAATATTGCAGAAGAAATAAGTCCTCCTTTTATGCTTCATATTTCAGGAATTGTCGTCCAGGGAGAACAGCGTGGGCGTGTGTTGGGTTTCCCGACCGCGAATATTGATATCAAAAAAAAGAAACTTCATGTACGTTCTGGAATTTTTGCGGGGTGGGCACTAGTTGGAAAGGAGAAATTTATGGCAGGTATTTTTATTCCCGAAACGCTTGATCGGGTGGAGGCGCATTTGCTCGATTATATGGGAAAAGAATTGTATGGAAAGCATATTGAGCTTGAGGTATTGCAAAAGGTGAGCGAGATTGAGCGGTATGATACACTCGAGGAATTGGTCGCTAAAATTAAGAGCGATATAGAGCTAGTAAGAGAGGTGTTGGGGAAGTAAAACAAAAACAGCCTTTATAAAAGCTGCTTTATGGGTGCCACGAGTGTCGCGCTCGGGAACCCATAATCGGTTCCCGCACTCTAACGCGCCTCGTGGTGTACGCGTCTAGTTGGAGTACTACTTTCGCAGGCTCGGTCGAATCCAGCCGAGTGTTTCCTCATCAGTCATGAAGAGGTGTAGGCGTGGATCGATTTCTTTCAGCTCCCTGCTGATGTACCTGATCGGTGTAACTGCACGGTTTTCCCCGTGCTTGAACACTTGATCAGTCTCGGGCAGTCTGACCAGATCACCGATCAGCGTCACGCCCGAAGCGCTGAACTTTGCGTATCGTCTGCTGCTAATCTCTCGCGGTACGGGTCTGTCGAGGATCTCCCAGAGCTGCTCACGTTGCTTATCTGACGTCCTCTGGAGAGTCTGGCCTTCGAGTTGGTTGAGTACCTCACGAGCAGCCTTGATGTCCTCGGCTTTGTTTTCGTCAAATCGAATGATCAGTTCCATAGTACAAAGGCCTCCTTTTTGCCTTCAGTCGGCTCTAGATTTTCTAGAACTGCAGAAAACAAAAAGTAACGTGCCATGATAACACATTACTTTTAAAAAGTCAAGAGTAGGATGGATGTCCTGTTAACTCATTACGAATTCGGCGGCTTTCTCACATTGGAGTTCTATTGTATTAATGATTGATTGTTTTGTTTTAATTGAAGCAAATGCGAGCGGTAATTCGGTGCAACCAAGAATAATTGCATCACAATCTGAATATGTATGTGATAATGTAAGGAAATAATCTGAAAATTCTTTTTTGAGTACTCCTTTGGAAAGCTGGCTTTGGATTTCCTGTATCTCGTCTCGTTCTTTTTCCTTTGGAGTTACTACCACAATCCCTGCGTCTGCAAGTGGTTGTTTGAAAAAACTATCTTCCATAGTAAATTTTGTTCCAAGTAACAAAATTTTTTGGAATTTATTTTTCAAGATGTGATCTTTGGTTAGCTCGACAATATGAAAGAAGGGGATTTTTAGATCGAGTTCTGATTTGATTATGTCAAAACCTTTATGTAGTGTATTGTTACACAAAATCAAGCCATCTATTCCGAGGGTAAGTATCCGTTCTATCTCTTTTTTAAGTAGGTTAGGAATTTTATCCCACCCGTCATGATAATTTGATTTGATCGCATCATAATCAATACTATACAAAATGAGCGGACACGAGTGGTGTCCACCTTTTTCTTTTTGTACTAATTCATTTAATTTTTGATAATAGAGCATTGTCGATGGCCAGCTGGTGCCGCCAATGAGGCCAATTGTTTTCATATAGGATCTTATTATCTTATAATCTCTCTACCCAATGTTTATCAACTTCCACTTCAAGTTCAAGATACACTTTTTTTGCGAGTGCTTGTTCGAGTTCGCGGCGAGCCATCTGCCCAACCTCTTTGATCTTTTTTCCTCCGGTTCCAATAATTAATCGTTTATATCGCTCCTCGTCAGTGAGAATTCGCGCGCTAATAACAAAGATATCTTTCTTTTCTTCAACATTGTCAACTTCTACGGTCATTGAGTATGGGACTTCTTTGTCAAAAACTGAGAACACTTTCTCGCGAATAAGTTCTGCTATGAAAAAGTATTCATGTACATTGGTCAATTGTCCATCCGTATACATGGGCTCTCCTTCGGGAATTAGTTCCATGACTTTATCTTTGAGTGGTTGGATGTGACTTGCACGAAGTGCTGAGAGTGAAAATATTGCATTAAAATCTTTGCCTAATAATTCGTAATCTTTTTGGTATCTGCGGTCACGCTCAGGCATGTCGCTTTTATTGATAACCAGGATCTTGGGAAGCTCTATATGTCGGATCAATCCAAATGCATAGCGCTCTTCATCACCGATCTCACGGGTAGGATCAACTACATAAATGATAATATCAACGCCTTCGAGTGCTTCTTTTGCTCTCTGGATAAGCTTGCTGGTAAGCGAGCTTTTGCGGTCTTTGAAGATACCTGGGGTATCGACGAACGTGATTTGACCTTCAGGTGTATTTACTACGCCATGAATAACGTCTCTCGTCATCTGAGCTCGAAAACTAGTCGCTGAAACTTTAGTCCCGACTAGGGTATTTAAGAGGGTGGATTTTCCTACATTTGAGCGGCCGATGAGGATCGCAAAGCCTGATTTCATAATGGTTTTCTAGTTAATAGAGAGAATATATCATCTTATTGCCTAAAAAACAAGGATGGGGTATGATATCACCTATATGAAAGGGCTTCTTTTGAATGATGTAAAAACACTTGGTAAAAAAGGTGAAATCAAAGAAGTGTCCGAAGGGTATGCACGCAATTTTTTGGTCCGACAAGGATTTGCTGAGATTGCTACCTCACAAACACTCACCATGCTTGATGCTCGCGATAAGAGAATTGCAAAATTAAAAGCGCAAGAAGAAAAAGAAGGACGGAAGGTTTTTACTACCCTTAATGGAAAAAATCTGGTGGTCTGGGATAAAGTATCGGGGGGGACTACTCTATATTCTGCTATTTCTCCTTCACAAATTGCAGATCGAATTGAGCAGGAGTTTAAGCTTGAAGTCGATATCAAAGATATCATTATTGATGAGCCGCTCAAACGAGTTGGAGACTACACAGTCATGGTCAAATGTAATTCGAATCTTAAGGCACAGCTCAATGTAAAAGTAGAATCCATCGATTGAACGTCTCTCCGAATAGGAGAGTCTTTTAATTTTTTGTAATTAACCATAGCGTATTAACATATTATATGGCAAAAAAGTCTGTCAAACGTAAATTTATTTTTGTGGTAGGCGGTGTGCTTTCTGGGGTGGGAAAAGGAGTTACTTCTGCTTCAATTGGCGCCATCATGGAGGCAAAGGGTTTTTCCGTAACTGCATTGAAAATTGATCCCTATGTAAATGTGGATGCAGGAACTATGAATCCAGTCGAGCATGGGGAAGTGTTTGTGACTGATGATCGAGATGAGACTGACCAGGATATGGGAAATTATGAACGGTTCCTGGATCGTGATCTTTCGAGCCTTAATTATATGACGACGGGACGAGTGTATCTCAGTGTGATTGAGGCAGAGAGAGCCATGAAATATAAAGGTAAATGTGTTGAGGTGGTGCCACATATTCCCGAACATGTGATTGAGCGTATTACCAAAGCTGCTGAAGCGGCTGATGCACAGATTAGTATTGTAGAAGTCGGAGGAACAGTGGGGGAATACCAAAATGTATTGTTCCTCGAAGCGGCTCGCATGATGAAATTAGCAGATCCAGACAGTGTTGCAATTATTTTGGTGAGTTATTTGCCCGTACCCTCGCATATTGGAGAGATGAAGACCAAACCTACTCAACATGCAGCAAGAGCCTTGAATGCAGTAGGACTTCAGGCAGATATGATTGTTGCTCGGGGACCGTCAGAGCTTGATCCACCACGTCGTGAAAAATTGGCAGTATTTTGTGGCGTCAGAAAAGAATATTGTATTTCTGCTCCTGATGTACAGAGTATTTATGAAATTCCTCTCAAGATGGAAGAGCAGGATATCGGAAATAAATTGCTATCCCTCTTAGATTTACCCAAGAAAAAATCTCAACTGGGTCCGTGGGTGAATCTGGTTAAACATATCAAAAATGGTAGTCGTGAAATAAAGATTGCAGTTGTTGGAAAATACTTTGGCACAGGAAACTTCACTCTAGCTGATTCATATATTTCGGTAATTGAAGCAATCAAGCACGCATCATGGAGTCAGTCTGTTCGACCCGTCTTGGAGTGGGTAGATTCAGAAGAGTTTGAAAAGAGCCCTAAGTCGGTCAAGAATTTGAGCAAGTTTGATGCTGTCATTGTTCCTGGCGGATTTGGAACTCGAGGAGTTGAGGGGATTATTACAGCAATTGAATATGTACGAAAGAATAATATTCCGTATTTAGGACTTTGCTATGGTATGCAGCTTGCGTGTATTGAATTTGCTCGACATATTTTGAAAAAAACAGATGCGCATACTGTTGAGGTTAATCCTAAAACCAAGCATCCGATTATCCATATCAATCCATTGCAAGCTACGAACGTGCGTGAACAAAAATATGGAGGTACTATGCGATTGGGAGCATATGGTTGTGTTCTTAGAAAGGACACCAGAGTCTATAAGGCATATGGGCAAGATATGATTTCAGAGCGACATAGACATCGTTATGAGTTTAATAATGCATATCGTGAGGAAATGGATGCTGCAGGATTGCAGGTCGTAGGACTGAATCCTGAAACGGATTTGGTCGAGATTGTGGAGCTCGAAAATCATCCCTATTTTGTGGGAGTTCAATTCCATCCTGAGTTCAAATCTCGACCTATGCGACCACATCCACTCTTTGTAGGGTTAGTAAAAGCAGCTCTTCACATCCCTAAAACCTAGTGCTATAGTGGGATTATATGGAAAGTGAGGTAAAATATAATATCTATCACACAACAAGAGAAGCATGGGAAGCCATGCTTCTCTCTATTGCCGGCGCACAACATTCCATCTATTGGGAGATGTATATTTTGCTTGATGATGATGCGGGGAATCGTTTTTTTGATTTACTCAAAAAAAAGGCTGTTGAGAGAGTAAAGATTAAAATTATCATTGATTACTGGGGCAGTTTTTGGCTTTCTAGTAAAAAGATTGATGAACTGCGCCTGCTGGGTATTGATATCCGCATATTCCAGCCACAAAAGAATCCTTTTTCTGGGTTCAAAGACTGGATCATGCGACGCACCCATCGAAAGATTCTTATTATTGATGAAAAAATAGGATTTGTTGGTGGTGTCAATGTTGATAAGAACATGGAGAATTGGGACGATCTCGTAGTTGAATTACATGGTAAAGCAGTCCGTTCACTGCTTCGCTCATTTGCTCGTACCTATGTCATTGCAGGTGGGGCAAAGGATCAGGTTCGTCATTTACTTGCGTATCGATATCGAGTGAGACGCGATACTTTTGATATTGTATATGATGATATTGATCGGAAACAGTCAAAAATCAAGAATAAATATCTCGATGCGATTTATAAGGCACGTGAACGAATTATTCTATTTTCACCGTATTATTTTCCAGATAAAGAATTTCTTCATGCACTCTGGGTTGCGCGTAAGCGGAAAGTAAAGATTGATTTACTCATTCCATTTCGTACTGACGTACGCATTGCGACGTATGCTGCCTATGCGTGGTTCTCGGTTATGAAAAAATTGGGGGTGCATATTCATCTCACTCGAAATATGATGCACGGCAAGGGGGTGGTAGTTGATGATGATCTTGCATTTGTTGGGACAAGCAATCTGGAACATTCGAGTTTTGATTATAACCAGGAGGTGAATGTACAGCTTAAAGATAAAAAGACTGTTGCACGCATCAAACATGTGCTTGAGAAATGGATTGGGGATGCTGATGAGCTGGATCATGAGCGATGGAAGAGGAGGAGTTGGCGAACGAAACTAAAAGAAACTATTGCACGTAAATTATATGCTTATTGGTTTGGCGTAAAGTAGATCTTATATGCACGTATCACGTACACAATCCATTCGTGAGCCACTTGCATATCGCATGCGACCTCGAAATTTTGATGAATATGTTGGGCAAGAAAAACTGACAGGCAAAGGCGCTGTTCTTCGGACTATGGTTGAGAGGGGAGACGTACCTCCGATGATGCTTTGGGGTCCTCCAGGAGTGGGCAAGACCAGTCTTGCGTCTCTTATTGCAGAAGTAGCTCAGTTACCATTTGTAACCTTGTCCGCAGTTGAAAGTGGAAAGAAAGCTCTGACAGAAACAGTGCAGCAAGCAGAAGAGCTGTTTCACCAAGAAGGTAAAAAGACGATCCTTTTTGTTGATGAAATCCATCGCTGGAACAAGGCTCAACAGGATGCGCTTTTGCCCTATGTCGAGCGAGGAACTGTCATTCTTATTGGTGCGACGACTGAGAATCCTTCATTTGAAATTATTTCTCCATTACTCTCGCGTACGCGTGTGTATATTCTTGAACGTTTAGAAAAAGAGGATATTATGACGATTGTTGATCGAGCACTTAGAGATAAGGAGAGAGGACTGGGAAAAATGAATATTAAACTTAGTGGCGAGGTTCTTGAATATATTGCAGAAATTTCAGGAGGGGATGCGCGTGTTGCGCTCAATGCACTTGAGCTTGCTTCTATTGCGAAAACAGGCACAAAAAATAAAAATAACGGAATTTTTATTACTGAAGATGATGTCAAAGAGGCTTTGCAACGCACACATGTAATTTTTGATAAAAAAGGTGAGGAGTTTTACAATCTTATTTCTGCATTACATAAATCAATGCGGGGGAGTGATCCAAATGCTTCTTTGTATTGGCTCGCGCGAATGCTTGAGGGTGGAGCTGATCCGCTCTACATTGCTCGTCGAGTACTTCGTTTTGCGAGTGAGGATATTGGTATGGCAAATAGCGAGGCACTGATCCAGGCGAACGCAGCGTATGATGCATGTCATAAAATTGGCATGCCCGAGTGTACGGTGCATCTCGCGCAAGCTGTTGTCTATTGTGCAAAATCAAAAAAATCTAATACATTGTATCGGGCATACGGCGCAGCTGCGGAAGATGCACGAAAAACATCACACCTTGGAGTTCCGATTCATCTGCGTAATGCTCCGACCAAACTTATGAAAGATATTGGGTATGGAAAGGATTATAAATATAATCCTGATTATGAAGAACCTATAGAGCAGGAGTATTTTCCTCCTGAATTAAAAAAAAGAGACTACTTTTCTAAGTAGCCCTTTTATATTTAGTCAGCGTATCTACTCCGGGTAGAGTTGAATTTGTATGTTTGTGTTTTGATTGCCTTTCTTGTTTTGATAATGGTAAGAAATACTGAGTCCAATAATAGCTCCAAGTATTAATACAATAAAAACTTTTAAGTTCATGTACATACTTTCATTTTAATTATTTTTTTCAATTACGATTGTTCTCTCAGTTGTGGTGCCTGCGGTGAGTGTTACTATAATTATTTTTTTATCTTTCAGTATCTTGTCTACTTTTTCTGGCCATTCAATAATAGTAAGTGAATCAGTTTTTCCTAAATATTCTTCAATTCCTATTTCGAGTAGCTCCTCGTATGTCTCTACTCGATACGTGTCGACGTGTACGAGTTCCTTGATTGTTTCATGATTTTTGACTGGGTATACACTCATCAGTGTAAAAGTGGGGCTAGTCACTTCTTTTTCTATTCCTAATCCTTCTGCAATACCTTTGGTAAACGCCGTTTTTCCTGCTCCGAGTTGTCCTTTGAGAATTACAATATCTCCACCAGCAAGTGTCCGAGCAAGATCCTTGCCAATATTTTTCGTCTCATGCGCTGAGTGGGAGATGTGGGCGGACATATTAGAAGGTAAGTTTAGAAGGTAAGTGATGATTTTATTTTTTGAAACATTTTTTCATGCCCCTCAGCGTTTGGGTGCAAACCATCATCTAAATCATTGTTTGATAACACATTTTTTATTTCAATATATTGCATTTTTTCTTTATCGCAATGTTTTTTCAGTTCACTATCATATTTTTCAATAACTTCATTACTGAAGCAAGTCGTGCCATCCCATGGAGTCGGATTAGTTTTTGATTCATCTACTCTCGTCAACCCCACGATAATAATATGAGTTGTGATTTTTTTTACTTTTTGTGTTATTTGTAAAATATTATCTGTGAATTTTTTGAGACTTGCATCAAGATTTGTAGTATCGGTGTATTTGGTGTCGTTAATACCAATTGCAAATATAAGAGTATCGGATTTTCGAGAACTGACCTCGCTTTCAAATCTTTCAAGAACATTTGCTGTCGTATCACTTCTGACGCCAAGATTATATATACGTGCGTCATCATCTTTGCCCAGATAATACATTTTTAATCGTTCAGCCCAACCACCCTTTTCTAAATCGTTCATTCCCCAGGCAATACTATCGCCAAAAATACAGATATTCATAATCTCTATTTATTTAACTCCGGGTACAGCGGAAATTTTTCAGTAAGTTTTTTGACTTCAGCTTTTATTTCGCTTAGTACTGATTCGTTAGTTGAATTACTGAGTGCCTGATCAATATATTCTGCTACGAGTTTCATTTCTTCTTCTTTGAATCCTCGCGTAGTCAGTGCTGGGGTACCAAGACGAATACCACTCGGATCCATGGCAGAACGTGCATCATCTGGAATCATGTTTTTATTTACCGTGATTCCTGCCTTATCAAGAGCTTTTTCTGCAACAGAGCCACTAATTCCTTTACTCGTTACAGCATCAATTAAGAGTAGGTGATTATCAGTGCCACCAAACATGAGTTTGTAATTTCGTTTATTAAATTCTGCTTCAAGTACTTTTGCATTTTTTCTAATTTGTTTTGCATAGTCTTTGAACGAAGGCTCGAGTGCTTCTTTGAACGCCACTGCTTTCGCAGCAATATTATTTTCGTGAGGTCCGCCCTGAAAACCAGGGAAGACTGATTTGTCAATCGCTTTTGCATGTGCACTCTTGCACATAATCATTCCACCACGTGGGCCACGAAGAGTTTTGTGTGTCGTTGTCGTGACTACGTCAAAGAGAGGAACCGGGTTATTCATTTCTCCTCCGGCAATAAGTCCGGCGATATGTGCGATGTCTGCCATGGTCAATGCTCCAACTTCATCTGCAATTTTTTTTATTTCTACATATTCGATTTCTCGTGAATATGCACTGTAGCCTACGAGAATTAATTTTGGTTTGTGTTCTAGTGCCATTGCGCGAAGATTATCAAGATCGATTTTTCCTTCTGCATTAGTTTTGTATCGTATAAAATTGAATACTTTGGTCATGTGTGTGACAGGGTGACCATGGGTCAAGTGTCCACCATGTGAGAGATCCATACCAAGAATGGTGTCGCCAGGATTTAGTAAGCCGAAATATACTGCAATATTTGCAGGAGCTCCTGAGAGTGGCTGTACATTTACATGTTCCGCTCCAAATAGTTGTTTTGCGCGATCGATTGCGAGTGATTCGATTTCATCAATAAATTCACAACCACCATAATAACGTTTTCCAGGATAACCTTCAGAATATTTGTTGGTTGCAATTGAACCCAGTGCCTCAAGTACGGGAAGTGAGACAAAGTTTTCTGATGGAATCATTTCAAGTCCAGATTCCTGTCGATTGCGTTCTCGTTCGAGTGCCTGGAATAGGGAAGGGTCAAACTCTTTAATTTTTTGTTTGTTCATATATTACGAACTGTAAGTTATAAGCGGTGAATAGTAAGTGATTGCTATGTTTAATTCTTATAACATACAAAATACATGGAAAAATATACAAATACTTTATTAATTCTTTTTATATTCTTCGATTACGGCTTTTACATTGGGTGCGCAATCTTCTGGAAGATTACTGATATCAAACCAATTCCATTCAACTATATTCCCACCTGGTTTTACTTCACCAACTCTTGTTGCGAGATAGTGAATCAAAATTACTAACTTGTCTGGTTGATCGGGTCTATATACGAGCATTGGCTTTAATGGACGAATAATTTCAACTTCGATTCCCATTTCTTCCCTTACCTCACGTGTGCAGGCCTCCTCAAGTGAAATATCAAAAGATTCCACTTCTCCGCCAGGGAAGAGCCATGGGGTGATTTGATTATTATTCTTTTTTTCTTTATTGAGCAACACTTTATTATTTTCAATAATAACTGGTCCTGATGCTATGATTGTTTCGTTTGGTAAATACATATATTTCATTATATGGGTATTGTAGCCAAGAAGTAGGAATATCTCAAGTGAGTTGACTTTTGGCTTATTTTAGTGTATATTTTTGCTCATTGTGTTGGTGCCCTTATCCTCTATGGAGAGGCGTACGAGCGCGATTAGGAGAGGTCCCTATGCCAATGGG
>CAZMEW010000010.1:0-827 GCA_964565405.1 uncultured Gammaproteobacteria bacterium | reverse complement strand
AGCTTTGGTGTTCTCTTTCTTCGTTCCTCTCGGGAGCGATTTCGGTATGTCACGCACTGCTCTGTGGTGCACATACTATGATCTGCGACATCACCCGTCCAGACGGGCTGACCGTCACCGCTCCCATCAGGGAGCAAGGAGTTCGCAAGAGAAGAATCGACAGCAGATTCGCGACCAGAAGCATCTTCGACCCAGGAAGCGACATCGTCGCCCCAAACATGGTCGCTCGCGTGGCTGACACTTTTCTGACTCAACCGATGGGCCGCAATGCACTGCGGTCCGTCGGTATCCTCAAAAAATTATTAGTCAAAACAAAAGAAGCCTCTGTGAGGCTTCTTATTTTATTTCCTTAACCATGTAGGTGCCATCTTTGGAGTATCCCAGCTTTTTATAATATTCTCTCACACCGACTCCTGAAATTACTGCAAGTTTTTGTATATTTTTTTCTTTTGCAATTTCCTCAGCTTTTATCATTAGTTTTTTCCCGTGTCCTTTGTGCTGAGTGCCTAGTTGACTTTTTTTACCTATTTCAACGAGTTGACCATAGACATGAAGCTCTCGGATAAACGCGCTATTCTTGAGTTCGGGCATGAGGGCGTGTAACTCTTCCAGCCTCCGAGTGTTTTCATGATCTACTTGGTGCGGGATGCGAAGTCTGAGGAAACCATAAACCGCTGTACGCGTTTTGTCTTCCATTGAGATAAAGTATTCACTTCCGCCGATTGTTTTGTAACTGTCAACAAATATCTGTGGTTCTTGATTTTCGTCTATACTATCCTTCTGTCGATAGATTTCACGGCAACGAAGACACAGGCATTTTTGTCCGC
>CAZMEW010000009.1:21804-41164 GCA_964565405.1 uncultured Gammaproteobacteria bacterium | reverse complement strand
GTACGAGATGATTTGGTGGGAGAAGGTGGAATCATGGATCTCTGGACTCGTGAAGCACGATTATTCAAATATGGATCAGGTACTGGGACCAATTTTTCTGGTCTTCGAGGAAGTGGAGAACCTCTCTCTGGTGGTGGAAAATCAAGCGGACTCATGAGTTGGCTCAAAATCGGTGACCGAGCTGCGGGTGCTATCAAATCAGGAGGAACAACACGACGTGCTGCAAAAATGGTAATTGTTGATCTCGATCATCCAGATGTTGAAACATTCATTGACTGGAAAGTAAAAGAAGAACAAAAAGTTGCAGCGCTTATTGCTGCAGGATATCCTTCGGACTACGAAGGAGAAGCGTATCAGACGGTTGCAGGACAGAATTCAAATAATTCTGTGCGTGTACCACATAAATTCATGGATGCAGTAAAAAATGGATCTTCATGGAATCTCACTTGGAGAACTGATGGAAGCGTATGTAAGACGCTCAAAGCTCGTGATTTGTGGGATAAAATTGCGTTTGCTGCATGGGCATGCGCCGATCCAGGTGTACAGTATGATGGAACCATTAATGAATGGCATACCTGTCCTCAATCAGGAAGAATCAACGGATCAAACCCTTGTTCTGAGTACATGTTTCTTGACAATACGGCATGTAATCTTGCGAGCCTCAATCTCATGCACTTCTTTGATCCTAAGACTGCGACTTTTGATGTTTCCGGATTCAAACATGGTGTGCGTGTGTGGACTGTAGTTCTCGAAATCAGTGTGCTCATGGCACAGTTCCCAAGCAAAGAGATTGCACAAGGAAGTTATGATTTTCGAACACTTGGACTTGGATATGCAAATATTGGGTCAGTCCTCATGACTGCAGGAATTCCCTATGAATCAGAAGAAGCATATGGATATGCTGGTGCAGTAACTGCTATTATGACTGCTGAGAGCTATAAGACTTCAGCTGAGATGGCAAAATTTCTTGGAACTTTTCCTAAATACGAACTCAACCGTGAACACATGCTCCGTGTTATGAGAAATCATCGCCGGGCAGCGTTCAATGCACCTGATCATGAATATGAAAAATTAGTCGTGAAACCAGTAGGTATCAAACCAGAACACGCACCTGCGTATTTGCTTGCAGCTGCGCGAGAAAGCTGGAATGAGGCACTTGATATGGGTGAGAAATATGGATATCGCAATGCCCAAACCACACTTCTTGCTCCCACTGGGACTATTGGATTGCTCATGGATTGTGCTACCACTGGAGTCGAACCAGATTTCGCATTGGTGAAATTCAAAAAACTTGCTGGTGGAGGATATTTCCGAATTGTAAATGATGCGGTGCCTGTAGCACTTGAACAACTTGGGTACACTTCTGAACAAATTCGTGCCATTCTGAATTATATGCGAGGAACCGCTGATATAACCCACGCTCCTCATATCAATGCGGAGACACTCAAGAGTAAAGGATTTATAGATGCCGATATTCGCGCTATTAATAAAGCGCTCGAGGGAGCATTTGATATCAAGTTTGCATGTAATGTATGGACACTTGGAGAAGATGCGATGAAGCGCGTAGGATTTGGTGAAAAAGAATACAATGATCCAAAATTCAATATGCTAAAAGCGCTTGGATTCATGGATAAGGAAATTGAAGAGGCTAATGAATATGTATGTGGAACCATGACAATTGAAGGTGCTCCACAATTGCAAAAAGAACATTACCCTGTATTTGATACTGCGAATAAAAATGGTAAAAAGGGGAAGCGATTTATCCACTATATGGGACATGTGAAAATGATGGCAGCGGTTCAACCATTCCTTTCTGGAGCGATCTCAAAGACGATCAACATGCCACATGAAGTTACTATTGACGAAGTAAAACATGCGTATGAGGAATCATGGAGAGTGGGGTTGAAAGCTGTAGCCCTCTATCGTGATGGGTGCAAACTTTCACAACCATTATCTACTGGCTCAAAAAAGAAAGAAGAGAAAGTGGAAGATAAGAAAGAAGAAATAGAAGTGAAGGCACCCGCTGTAGCTGCACCTGCTCTTAAAGTAGAAGCAGTTCGTATGACCACTGCGCTTGAACAGGCAAGTCAGATTCTCAGTGACCATGCAGGTATTAATACTCCACTTGAATCATATACGAGAGACGGGGAAGTTGCTGAAAGACGGGTATATCTCCATGGTGAGAAACGCAGACTACCTGCAAAAAGAAGTGGAATCACCGTAGCGGCAAAAGTGGGGAACCAGCAAGTCTGGCTCCGTACCGGCGAATATCCAGATGGAAAACTCGCTGAAATATTTATCGACATGTACAAGGAAGGTGCAGCGGTCCGAAGTCTGCTCAATATGTTCGCTGTTTCAGTCTCAATGGGATTGCAATATGGAGTACCACTTGAGAAGTATGTAGAGAATTTTGTCTTCACTCGATTTGAACCTAGTGGATTCACTGATCATCCAAATATCAAGAACTGTACCTCAATTATCGACTTCGTATTCCGTGTACTTGGTATGGAATATCTCGGACGAACAGATTTTGTTCAGGTTCCACCAAAGGGAATTCAGAAAAATAAGTTCGAGAGTTTGGCGCGGATCGCTCCACACACAGTTCAAGAAGCAATGCCGCTCGAACAAGTAGTTCCAGAGCCTATAAAGGAAGTTCAGCCACAACTCATGCAGGATGAGATTAAGACTGCAGGACCAGTAAATGCGTCTGATGCAGCGCTGGGTGAGATGATGGGGGATGCTCCAGCGTGCCCTACCTGCGGACACATCACGGTTCGTAATGGAGCGTGCTATAAGTGTCTGAATTGTGGAGATTCGCTTGGGTGTAGTTAAAACTCAATAAATCATAAAGCTACCAATATTTGGTAGCTTTATTGAATCATGGAGTACGTCGTAAATCCTAAAGTTCATTTATTTTTAAACAATCGAAAGGTTGTAGAAAGTTTCATAAATATGAAAGGTAGTCGAAAAACAAGTCGACGGGTTGGAAGAATTGCTTCTAAGGTTTTGAAAAATAAAAGATATGGAAGAAAGAGTCGAGCCCTAGCGGGTACTGCGTTATCACAACGCGCTGGCCGCTAAATCTAAAGATACTGACGACCGTCGAGAAATTGAGATGTAGAGAGAGAAAGTACAATTACTAACATTAAAATTGCTACAAGTCAGTAACCATTGATTAAACCGGCTATCCGCCGGTTTTTTGGTACGTCATTCCCGCGAAAGCGGGAATCCAGAATTTATAAGATCCCCGTTTTCACGGGGATGACGAATTGCGGGTGTTTTTGTTACTTACCCCTCTTTCTCTCCTGTTGATTGAACCATTCAATTGCCTTGTCGAGTTCTTGTTCTGAAAAGTCTGGAAACCTAACACTTGTAAAGTATATTTCAGCGTAGGTTGATTGCCAGGGTAAATATCCGGATAGTCGTTGATGTCCTCCAGTTCTAATAATCAGGTCAACTTCCGGAATTCCAGCAGTATCTAGAAATTTTTCAAAGGATTCTTCATTCACTTCTTCAGGTTTTAATCCTTGGTCGATTATTTTTCTTGTTGCTCGGACAATCTCGTCTCTCCCACCGTATGCAACTGCGAGTGAAAAAACTAACCCATTATTATTACTTGTTTTTTCTTTAAAATCGTTTAGAGTTTTTTGTGCTTTTTCAGGAATTCTTGAAAGATCCCCAATAGTATTGAATCTCATGTTATGCTCCATAAATTCATCAAAAAATTCTGGCACTTTTTCAATGAGTGAAAAAAGATGCGCTAACTCTTCTTCGGAGCGATTTAAGTTTTCTGTTGATAATATCCATGCAGTAAGATAAGGTATCTTTCGTTCAATTGCACCTCTCAGCATTCGTTTCCCGGCTTTTATTGCTTCTGTGTGCCCCATGAGTTTGGGGAGTCCATGCTCTGTGGCCCATGTCCTATTTCCGTCCATAATAATTGCTGCATGCCTGATATTGTGTTCCATAGAAAGGGTGATATACTTGTTTACATCGTTTGATTACTATATCGGGCAATGTTATTTAATGCAAGCTATGAAGATTTATACAAAAACTGGAGATGCGGGCAAGACTTCTCTTCTTGGAGGGAAACGAGTCGATAAAGATTGTATAGAAATAGACGCAATTGGCGAAATTGATGAGCTTAATAGCTGCATCGGTGTCCTCATTGAGGAAGTTGAGGATGAAAAATATACACGAGTGAGAAATAAATTGCAATCAATCCAAAACAATTTGTTTACTCTTGGTTCCATGGTTGCTGCAGTTCAGACTACCTCCGTCAAGATTCCAGTACTGAAGAACAGTGATATTACAAAACTCGAAAAATGGATCGATGCTATGACTGGTGAACTTCCGCCCTTGAAACAGTTTATTCTTCCGGGCGGAGGAGAGGTAGCTTCATGGTCTTTTTTTGCTCGTTCAGTATGTCGGAGAGCAGAACGCAGATTAGTTGAGCTTGGTCGTGAAAATTCAGCACTCAGTCCCGTTGCGATCAGATACGTCAATCGCCTGAGCGACCTCTTATTCGTCCTGGCGCGATGGCTTAATATGAAAGAGGGAATTACTGATATACCATGGAAAAAGCCTGGGAAGGCTTGATTTTTGGCTTTATACGTGATAAATTTTAGCAAACTTAGAATATGGAATTATTCGCGACTATTCTTGGCTGGTTCGGGATGTCCCTCATAATTCTAGCCTATGTGCTGGTCTCAACAAAAAAATTAGATGGAGACAGCTCTACGTATCAGTTGATTAATTTGGTGGGTGCATGTGGGGTGGGGGTAAATGTATTTTTTCAGCATGCATGGCCTGCCTTGGCACTTGAAGTAGTTTGGGGAATGATTGCTGTGTTTATACTTTTGAAAAATAAAAATAAGATGCCGCGGTGATGGAATGGTAGACATGAGGGACTTAAAATCCCTTGATCGCAAGGTCGTGTGGGTTCGACTCCCACCCGCGGTACTATAAGTCTTAACTTTACCGTTATGTTTCGCCAGCAACTGGTAGACTATATACGAGAACAAGTTCGACAGGGAAAGGGCAAGGAGGAAATAAAGAAATCACTTTTGGAACAGAAATGGAGTGAAGCAGATATTGAAGAATCGTTTGGTCATGCGACTATGTCTTCTCTTGAAGCGCCTCCCGCACCTCCTCATTCTTCATTATTGAGTGCTACCAAGACTTTTTCTCAGGCATGGAAACTTTTCCGTGAGCGTTTGGGAACACTCGCTGGTATTACATTGGTATCAATACTGTTTGTACTAATTTTAGCAGCTATCGGCGTGGGTATAGGTCTTGCTGCAGGTATTTCCCTATACTCGCTACCAGCATTTGCATTGAGTAATCTTGTAACGATGAGTATTCTTGCTGTCCTTGGCGCTATTATTTTTTCTTTGCTTTCAATATGGAGTCAGGCAGCAGTCATGTATGCGCTCAAGGATGCTCATGAAAAAATTGGAGTTGTTGAATCTTATCGACGGTCATGGAGCACATTACTTTCTTACTGGTGGGTTCTTATTCTGGCTGGACTCATAACCACTGGAGGCTTTTTGCTTCTTGTAATTCCGGGAATTATCTTCTCTGTATGGTTTAGTCTTGCGGGATTTATTATAATTAATGAGGGCGAAAAAGGTTTACGTGCATTGTTCAAAAGCAGAGAATATGTACGCGGATATTGGTGGAAAGTTTTATGGAATTTTATCTTTATAGGTCTCGTGTATTTACTTGCCACCCTTGCCTTAGAACTGATTGGACTTCTCCCGATTCCTGATATTATTTTGTCGATTCTAGATTTTATACTCCAGATTTTCTTGCCTGCATTGAGCGCAGCATTTGTGTTTTCAGTGTATCAAAATCTCAAGGCTACTAAAGATAAAGTTACAGTCGAGGTTTCAGGTGGAAGAAAAACCTGGTTCACTGTTATTTGTATTGTACCATTATTACTTGTCCTTCTGTTTATTCCTTTTATTACCCGAATGACCAGCTTGTTTAGAAATTTTTCTGAACAAGCGAATGAAATCAACTTTATTGAAGATGGCGACTATTCACCGTTACTTGACTCATCAATTGGAAAAACTAAGGATGCTCAGCGATTGTCAGATATTAAACAGATTCAAACTGCACTTGAATTATACTACACCGATCATAGCGAATACCCTGCGGGGACAAATATTAGTCTGGGAGATACAGAGCATGCCTGTTTAAACGATACTGGATTTGGTAAGACAGACTGTGCCGCTCCTTATATGGCTTTCGTACCAAAAGGGCCTGAGGCGGATGAATATTATTTGTATGATGGAGAAGGAGGTACCTATCGTATTATGACTGATCTCTGGGTTGGTGCGGGAGGATTCGAAGCTGGCACTATCATTGCGACCCCTGAGGGGATCACTAATTTCTAAGTGAATACTTACGTTAATAAAATACCCTCTATAGAAGAGGGTATTTTATTATTACATTATTTTTTTATCCTTCATTCAATTGTTTATTGTAGTAATGGTCGTAGATTGTCAAGACTGATAAGTAGAGCGCTGCGATAACTGGACCAATGACAAATCCTGATACTCCAAAGATAAATATTCCACCAAGTGTGCTAAAGAAAATAACGAGTGGATGCATCTGGGTATCGCGTCCAACGAGCATAGGGCGAAGGAAATTATCTACCACGCTTATAATACCAGTGCCAATCAGGAGAACTACTGCTTGCCAGAAATTACCAAGTGCAAACATGATAATGGCTGCAGGAATAAGAATGAGAGGTGTTCCCATAGCGGGAAGAATAGCAATAATTACCATAATTACACTCCAGACCAACACACCCTGGATTCCTGTAATCCAGAATAGAATACCACCTAGAATTCCCTGGATACCCCCGATAATGATTGTACTTTTTAGGGTTGATCGGACCGTTGAGGTGAACCGGTCATACAACATATCTTCGTATTCTCCACTAATGGGAGAGATATGTCCGAGTCTTTTCAACATCCGTTTACCATCTTTGAAGAAGTAATAGAGGGTATAGAGCATGATCACTGCCATTATCACAAAAGTCACGGAATTTTGTGTGACATTTTTCAGTCCATTGAAGAGGAGTGAACTGATGGTTTGGGTGATTTTACTTGCATACACGGTCCAATTTGTTCTGATTGTGTCAAGATATGGAGCTAATGCGGTTCCTTCAAGCCACGAAGAGACGTTTTGAGGACTATCAAACACCCCTGATTGAGAAATCTTTTGGTACAAATCCACTGACTCATTAACCACAAGAGCTGAAAGTGTAACGAGTGGAATAAAAATAATAACAATAATTATAAATACGGCAATTATGGAGCTCAGTGCCTCACGTTCTTTGGTGTTTTTGAGAATTTTCGTATACATTGGGTAAAATACAGCTGCGGTTACCGCTGCCCAGAATATAGGGTATGCAAAGGGGCGGAAGAGGTATAGCATACCGAGACTTAAGATTCCAAGCATTCCAAAAAAGAAAATAGCTCGTATTCGATCAAAACTGACACTTGCACTTGTTGAATTTTTCGGCATACATAAAAAATTATTGTATGGATATATGGTAGCAGGTGTGAGAGGGAGATGCAAACAGTAAACTTATAGTACTTTCCATTTTCCAATGGAGAGTACTCCCAGTTTTATATTTCCAACTCTAATTCTTCGTATTCCGACCACATGGTACCCAATTGTTTCGAACAGTATTCGAATCTGAATATCAGTAGCTTTAGTTGCGACTAGTTGTACTACCGATCTTTTCCCCTTATGCTTTTCTTCGATAATTGAAATTCCTGGAATAATTTTTCCCTCTGCGTTTATACCTTTTTTGAGAATTACGTGTGCCTGGCGTGATAAGTATTTATCAATAGTTACCTCGTATTCATGTTCGGACACGCGCTCTTTTTCTTTGTCATCGGTTAAAATTAGCAGACCTTCTGACTCGGAATCAAGCTCGTATGTAGGCAGGATAGTGGGGGGTACTTGTATGATTTTTTTTGATACACAGTGTCTTTTGTCCAAGAGCTCAAAAACAGAAGGGGGGGTGGGCGTGGCGTGATATCCTACAGGCTTGTTCATGATAATAATCATAGAATAGATTTCTTGATTTTATTTAGTATTTCACGTACAGTTCAAGCGAAACTAAGTATAGCTTTTGTATCATAGAACAACAAGGGGGGAAGAGTATTTTAATTATCTCTATGAGACAGGAAACTTCGACTCTTCCCAAAATTATTGCATTGGTCGGTCCTACAACCTCGGGTAAAACTGAATGGGGTTTAAGGTTGGCAAAAAAATTCAATGGTGAAATCATTTCTGCTGATTCTCGGCAGATTTATCGATATATGACGATCGGAACCGCCAAACCTCGTGGAGAGTGGAAATTTGTCGGACTTCGTCGCGTATATCATGTTGACGATATTCCTCACCATATGATTGATTTTTTAAATCCCGGGAAATCGTTTACCGCTGCTGAATTTCGTGACCGCGCAATGAAGCATATCAAGGCGATCACCCGAGAGGGTAGAATTCCTATTATTGTTGGAGGTACGGGATTGTATATTGAGGCGCTTACGAGTAATTATTCTATTCCCCGTGTTCCACCAAATAAAAAATTACGGGCGGGATTTGAAGAAAAAAGTACCGAAGAACTTATCACTTGGCTCGGACAATTTGACCCCGATGCTGCGGCAACTATTGACCCGCATAATAAACGACGCATTATCCGTGCCCTTGAAGTGTGTATTCTCTCAGGAAAGGAGTTTTCGAAACAGAAGAAAAAAGGAGATCAACTTTTTAATGTTCTTAAACTTGGAATTTGTGTGCCACGGGAAGAGCTTTATAATCGCATAGAAAAAAGAATTGATTATATGATTGAGCACGGACTTGAAGCTGAGGTTGCATTTTTGGCGAAACATAAATACGGGTGGAATCTTCCCAGTATGAGTGGAATTGGTTATCGTCAATTCAAGCCGTATTTTGAACATGCGGCAACTCTTTCTGATGTTCGACATCAGCTAAAACGGGATACTAAAAAGTATGCCAAACGACAACTTACCTGGTTTAAACGAGACAATGAGATCCAATGGTGTTATACTTTTGATGAAGCTCGAAAAAAAGTGAAAACTTTTCTCGAGTTGTAATCGTATGTCCAATCCTAGTCCTGTCTCATCGATAAATCATACAAATACTACGATTCGTAGTAGTATTTTTTCTACACATCCTCACATTTCTTCATCAGTCGCACACATCGCAGGCAGTTTGGGGGGATCGCCTACGACGTCAATTAGTCGTGTAGGCAGTTTTCGTACCGGAGCATCAACTTCTGTGTATCATCCAGGGGCCGCACCTGCAGATACTCTAGATGCACAATCCGAGGAAGCACGTGATCGTATTAGATATCGATATGCGCAGAGGAAAATGCAGGAAAAGCGAGCTATGGAGGAGCTTGAGAGCGAACTTGCTGAAGTTTCCATTGGGACTGGCGGAGCTTTTCGCGGAAAGAAAGTGTTAAAAGGTCTCATGCATATGAAATATGCTCATCCTGAAAAATATAAAAATTTGAGCGCAAGTGATCTTAAATATTTCAAACAACTGATTGGGAGTTATGCAGGCAGTCTTCGGACTGGGAGAAGTGGATTTAGTAATAACACTAAGCTTCGAATCAAGCGTCAGCTCTGGAAAGATAGCAGGGCTGGCATTGTGCAATCGAGAGCAGATCGAAAAGACATGGAGCAACTTATCAATGATTTGCCTTCTGCAGGGTACTAAAATAAAAATTTCCTGCCCTATAAGGACAGGAATGAGAAGGGGTTTTGAACATACCAGACCTACACCCCGCCTCCCCTAATAGTGGATGATTTTTTATGTTTTATTTTCACATGATTCTCCTCTGCAGCATTCATCAACATTGATTCCACAGGCAGCACATTGTCCGTGTCCATGTACCCAGATAATTTGTGTTGGATTTGAACAGTAGGAGCAGAGTTCGTTGTTATTTTTTTCTTTCATATTCGAGATATGCTGCAAATGCAGATGCTAGATTTTCGATAATACAATAATTGGTGTATTCTCTAGGATCAATCCACTGATATTCACCATGATCAGAACTCAATTTTACGTCTGCTGAATCAGTGTGGCAGATGAAAAATATTCCTACAATTTGCCATTGTTCACTCCGCACGACTGGTCTCCATTCTCCTACATAGCAGGGACCGTCTATGGTTATTTCTAGTCCCGTTTCTTCGCGCACTTCTCTTTTCAAACTTTCATCAAATCTCTCTCCGGGGGCTACGCGTCCACCGACGACATCGTATTTTCCCGAATTTGATCCATCTGCATATGTACCAGATTCTCGGATGATGAGTACCTTTCCTTTGTGAATGACGAAAGCCTTGGTTGCGACAAAGAGTTTGACGTTTTCCATAGTCTATAGAGAGGTAATTTTTTCTCGCAGTAAATCTTCGAGCATTTTGGGATCGGCGCCCCCTTCTGTTGCCTTCATTGCCATACCAACCAAGAATTTGATAATTGGCTCTTTACCTGCCTTGAAATCGAGAACCTGTTTGGGATAATTTTTAATTACTGCATCAACCACAGCACTCAACGCTTCGGTATCTCGTATTTGACCGAAGCCCCGTTCTTCCATGATATGTGAAGGATCGATGTCCTGGTCGTGATCGATCATGAGCGCTAATATCTTTTGTGCGTTGGTAGAATTGACTTTTTCTGTATAAATAAGCGAGATGAGTTCAGCAAAATTTTCTGGGGTAAATTTAATATCATCAATTCCCAAGTTTTTTTCACCTAATCCGCCCATGAGTTTGCTAGTTATCCAGCCGCCCACCAGTCTTGCAATTTTTTCCTTATTTTCATCTCTATCCTCAATCCAATTAGTGACTTCACTCATGACTGCCTCAGTAAAATGAGCCCAACTCTTATCCTGTGAGAGGATTGTAGCGTCGGCGAGCGAGAGACCATACTCTTCTCGGAACCGTATTCTCTTTGCTTGTGGAAGTTCAGGTAAGGAAATAATACCCGCAATGGTGTTTGGGTGAAATGGCGGAATGTCAGGCTCAGGGAAATAACGATAATCTGCAGCGTTTTCTTTGGTTCTTTGAAGGACGGTTATTTCTTCATTTTCATTCCAACCACGCGTTTGTTGCACCCAGTTTTCACCTTTTTCTATCACACGGGACTGTCTTTCAATTTCAAACTCAATTCCTTTTTCAACTGCTTTAAATGAGTTTAGATTTTTGAGTTCAACTTTGGGGTTGAGTGTATACCCGTTTAGCGCTTGTACTTCACCATTCACAATTTCAAAACATCCAGCTTCCTGGAGGGAAATGTTTGCTTCACAACGCATATGACCTTTTTCCATATCAGCATCACTTACGCCAAGTGTTTTGAGTAATATGCGGAGTTCCTGGCAATAGCTTTTTGCTTCAAGAGCAGACATAAAATCAGGATCGGTGACAATCTCTACCAGGGGTGTTCCTGCACGGTTGAAATCAACCAGGGTACCTGTGGTACCATGAAATAATTTTGCCGTATCTTCTTCGAGATGAATACGACGAATACCGATTGTTGCACTATTTCGTATATTTTCCCTTCCTTCTAGTTCTAAGGTGAGCTTTCCATACTCTCCTATAGGTTCATCATATTGAGATATCTGGTAACCTTTGGGTAAGTCAGGATAAAAATAGTGTTTACGGTCAAATTTTGAGAGTTCTCGAATACTTGCGCCTAAGGCTTTTGAAATTTTGACCGTAGAAATAATAGCCTCTTTATTCGGAACGGGTAGAGTTCCAGGCTGTGCAGTGCAGATTTCACATATATTAGTATTTGGTTTTGTCTCATCTGGATTATTAGGACAAGAGCAAAACATTTTTGACTTGGTATTGAGCTCTACGTGCACCTCCATTCCAATAATTGGGATAAGTTTTTGCATATAGTAAATAGGGAATAGTAGACCTTAGCGTACCACTCTTTTTTCTAAAAGAAAAGACCCCATTTTTGCTAAGGATGGGGTCTTTTTGTTACTTATCTGATTGGCGGCTCGAGGGGGTTGGGTTTTACTGATTTTGCTTTTTTGAGATCGAGATACAAGATCGTTGGGATCGCAGTTGCGAATGGTGTTAGTATTGCCTGTACTGCAGAAGTGAGGAGTGTTACTATGAGTGAAAGTATGGTTAATTTTTGGAAAGTGAGTGTTGTAAGCGTCATTTGGAATAGTCCATTCATGAGTTTGCCAAATACGCTAAGAATTACGTATACAACGATCATGCTTACCACAATCCTTCCAAATACGCCCCACCAATTACCCTCAACAAGAGATTTGCTATACGTAAGCGCGCTTACCCCTTTTTTTTCATCAAGTACTCGGGCCTGAAGTGTAAACACGAACCAAATACCGAAAATAAAGCAAGGGATTATAAGTAAAATCAGTCCTCCGAGCACGATTATACCAACAAGAAGGGATAGGGCGAATGCAGGTAAAATTACCTTTTTTCCTTTTTTGAGATAGTTCGAAATTTTATTTGGGGACATCCCTTCATCTATATCTGCAAGAGCATATAGATAAGCGAGATTGAACCACAGTGACACAAATGACATAAGAATTGCTCCTACGACCAATAAAAGTCCATTTGTTGTGACCACGCCGTATACGAGGCTGACCAGGTCAGCTGAAAATTTGGTGATACCAAGAAATAAAATAGGTAAAAAAAATAAGATTATAAATATCCATGCAAATCTTGGAAATTTGCGGTATGGAGCGTATGCGCGGTTGAATAGTTCTGATATTGTTGGGAGCATAGCGGTCGGTTTAAGAGATTAATCGTTTTTGGATTAGAGAATAAATTTCTTCATGGATTTTTTCTGGCTTTTCAATTGCACCGTTTTTTACGCATTCAATCAAAGTAAACTCTGGATAATCACGTGCGATTTGTATATATGCAGCCTCAGCATTTTTCAGGTGATTCAGGTCATCTTCATGGATATCTCGTTTTTTTCCATCCAAATAACCTCGAGCGTCTTTTTTGTCAACAAGTTCTTGGGAAATTTCTGGAGTTACGTGCAGGATAATGTTCACGTCAGGCTTTGGGATTTCAAAGATAGTATACTCCAATTCGTAGTCCCAATCAAAAAATTTTTTGCGTTCGCTTTCATTTTTTATTTTTCCACCTTGGTGTCCCATGTTTGATCCAATATATCGGTTTGCAATAACAATTTTTCCTTCTTCTAACCATTTTTTTATTTTTGGAGCCGCAGCGTAGCGATCAATTGCGAAAAAAATAGATGCACGATAAGGTCCAATCTCTTCTGCAGTGCCGAGGCGTCCATTGAGGTATTCTTCCACCATGGTTGCACTTGGCTGGCCATATTGCGGGAAGCTGATATCCTCGACTTGTTTCCCTTCTTTTGCCAACCGCTCCTTAAGCATCGCGGTCTGTACACTTTTGCCGGATCCATCGGTTCCTTCGATCATGATAAATAATCCTTTCATACATTATTTTTTATAGGTGACGAATGAAAAATGCTCATGATCTTCGCGTTCGACTTCTTTCCAGCTGCTGTCAATTGTAGGGAAAAATGCAGTGCCATCTTCGATAAATGTTTTTACGTGTGTAATATAGAGCGTATCTGCGTGATTGATTGATTGATTGTAGATTTCAGCTCCTCCAATAATCATAATGTCACCAGTTTCGTGCTCCATTGCGTCGTCAATCGAATGATACACTAACACTGAATCTGGTACCGCGTAGCCGGTATTTCTGGTGATTACTATATTTTTTCGATTTGGGAGTGGGCGAAATTTTTCTGGGATTGATTCCCAGGTTTTCCTACCCATTACAACCGTGTGTCCAGTGGTTATTTCTTTGAATTTCTTCATATCCTCTGGTATATGCCACGGGAGTGTGCCATTTTTTCCAATACAATTGTTTTCTGAGAGTGCAGCAACAAGAGCTATCATACAGCGATAGGAAATTTAATAGTTGGGTAGCTTTCGTATCCGTTAATTATTGAATCGGTGTATTTCCAATTGAAAATAGAAGTAAATTCTGGAGTTTTTATCTCGGGGAGAGGGTATTTATTGGGATCACGAGTAAGTTGTTCTTTTGCACCCTCTACATGATTTTCATAAATATGGACATCTGCGAGAAACCCTACTAACTTTCCCTCTTGTAATCCGGTTTCTTTTGCAAGAAGATGGAGGAGTAGTGCGTAGCTTGCAATATTAAAGGGAAGCCCGAGCATGACATCTACGGATCGTTGGTTCCAGAGTAAATTAAGTTTGTCTTTAATGACTGTTACTTGAAAACCGTAGTGGCAAGGAGGTAGGCCCATGTCTGCTAGCATACTTGGGTTCCACGCCATCACAATCATGCGACGATCATTCGGATTGCTTTTTAATTTTTCAACTACTAATTTTAATTGATCAACACCTTTTCCTGTATAGTCTGTATCATATGATTCATAAGGCGCATTGAAATGTCTCCATTGAAATCCATAAATCGGACCCAAATCTCGCTCTTCTGCCATTCTTTTTTTACTTTCCTCATCATGTCCATAAGGAGCTTTACTTGGTCTAGCCCATTCGTCCCAAATATGATTATTTCTTTCTTTCATCCATTCTTTATCAGTAATCCCACTGATAAAGAATTCAAGTTCACTTGCAATGAGTCGGAAAGGGACTTTTTTTGTAGTGAGGAGAGGAAAACCAGTTGACATGTCGTGCTCAAACATTGCACCTGCGATTGCAAATGCATCAGTACCTGTACGGTTTGATTTTAGCACCCCTTCATTGAGAATTTTTTGAACAAGGTCGAGATAAGACTTCATAGTTTTTTGAGATTGTTTAGAGTAGTTTTTGTTTTTGTATTCAACCCCACCCTTCCCTCCCCTAAGAGGGGAGGGTTAAGAAAATTAGAATTGTCCGGTAGTCCCAAAACCACCGCGATTTTCATTTTCCATATTTTGTACCTCGTTCCAATTGCCTTTTTCTATTTTTACAAATATGCCCTGCGCTAATCTTTCACCTTTTTCTATTTTTACTTCTGTATCAGTGAAATTGTAGAGGGAAAGCAATAATTCATCAGTATCTCCGCAATAATCCTGATCAATCGTCCCAACTCCATTTCCCATCATGAGCCCTTTTTTCTTTGCCAGGCTTGAGCGTGCAGTCAGCATGAGCATATAGCCCTCGGGGGTACCAATAATGAAATTTGCTGGAACGAGCTTGAGGGTTTTACCTGGAATAACTTCATCAAGTCGTGAATACAAATCAAAAGCAACGGCGCCTGTAGTTTTGTACTCTGGAAGGGGAAGTGAGGTATCAATTCGTTTGATCTTAATTTCCATAGTGTCTGACGAGTTCTTCCAGTGCTGTATAAAATTCATCGTATCCGAGATTATTCTCTATTTTTTTCTCTGCAGTCTCCCCCAGCTCTTTGATTAATTTATCAGCCTCAGCAGTTTCATCCTTTAAAAATTGTTCAAATGTTTTCTCACTATCACCTGGGTTTTCTTTTCTTGCTACCAGTCTTTGCCAGCGAATTTTTGGATCTCCGGTAAGATAGATTAGATGGAATCCTTCCAATTTTTTTAAATATTCAATATCGCTCGGACGTCTAATACCCTCAACAACTACGAGTTTATTTTGATCTCGCGCAACATCTTCTGCAATGACTCGACTCATCACATCCTGCCCATAGGATTCACGCAAAAAAGTCGAGAGATTCTGTAGATTTTCTCTGGTTTCGGGTACATATACGCGCTTCAGAATATCTCGTAGCATGGTTGAGAAACGATAGGTTGTTGATCTGTATTTTTCATTGAGATATTTTGCTGCTGTTCCTTTGCCGCTAGCCAAATCTCCTACAAATCCCAAGATAATTTTATTGTCGTGCATATTGTTCTACCTCTTCATTAAAGAAATCAAGCTCAATTCCCACTTTTCGGAACATTTCTTCTGTCTCACCTCCTGCGTGGTATCTTTTTTCACACACCACCCGTTTGATCCCGGCATTAATAATCATTCTACCGCATGCGGCACAGGGGGTCATTTTACAATAGAGTGTTGCCCCATCTATGGCATTCCCGATACGCGCAGCTTGTACAATCGCATTTTGTTCAGCATGAGCTGTTCGCATACAGTGTTGACTCTGGTGTCCATCTTCGTGCGTTACTGTTTTTATCTGATGTCCCACTTCATCGCAATGTGGTAGTCCTGCTGCAGCACCTACATAGCCGGTTACGATAATTTGTTTATCTTTTGCAATTACACATCCTGAACGCCCTCGGTCACAACTGGCCCGTTTTGCTACAGTCTGCGCTATTTCCATAAAATATTCATCCCAGGTAGGTCTTCGATATACGGGAGCTATGGTTGCTGTGGGTTCTGACATATTCAAGAATCAAAGTATAATAGATCAAGTGTAGCAAATCGAGTATGGTAGGTGCAAGTAAGTAAATTTTACATACCTTACGTACTTTTTGTAACCAAAAAGTGCCAAAAACTTTCGGGCGTGCCAAAATTCGCCACATTAAGTTGTCTTAATTATTCTACACTCCTAGCTCGAACAGTGGTTATCCCGAATCCTCTTTGGCTACCTATACAATTATAGAGAATAAAATAAAACCACCAGCTTTTGGCTGATGATTTTTTGTTTTACTGAGCAATTTCTACTCTGATGCTTGGGCCCATACTACTGGTCAGGAATATAGATTTGAGATAGGTTCCTTTTGCTGAGTTTGGCTTTACTTTTTTGAGTGCGTCGATAAGACTATCGTAATTTTCTTTGAGTTTTTCGGTCGCGAAGCTTACTTTACCAATTGACGCGTGTACATTTCCAGTATCGTCATTTTTGAAGGCAACCTTACCTTTTTTCAGTTCAGTTACCATACGTGCGACATCTTTGTCGACCGTCCCTGTCTTTGGGTTAGGCATAAGGCCTTTTGGACCCAAGACTTTTGCGGCAATCGCAAGTTTAGGCATCATTTCTGGAGTTGCGACTGCAATATCAAAGTTTACTTTGGTAGTTCCAGCCTGGATTCCTTTGATTTCGTTTTCTCCATAGATAAAGTCTGCACCAGCTTCTTTTGCTGCTTTTTCGTCGTTTGCTCCGACAAATGCGGCCACACTTTTGGTTTTGCCTGTTCCGTGAGGAAGACCCACGGTTGAACGGATTTGCTGGTCACTTTTACTTACATCTATTCCGAGACGAACATGTACTTCGACTGAAGCGTCGAATTTTAC
This sequence comes from uncultured Gammaproteobacteria bacterium, assembly GCA_964565405.1. Taxonomy (GTDB): domain Bacteria; phylum Patescibacteriota; class Patescibacteriia; order Magasanikbacterales; family UBA922; genus UBA922. The sequence continues at coordinate 23,904 of CAZMEW010000009.1, read as the reverse complement.
CGTACTCGTTGCTTTTACGAGTTCAAGGGCTTCGGTGAGTCCATATACTTTATTTGCGTCGACCTTAGACTTAAGGCCATTCATACGTTTTGACATAGTCAACCTTGTTAGTGGTACAAACCCCGCTTATATGATGTAGTCGGGTCCCACGTGAATAATATGAAAGATAGTACTCTTATTTAGGGCAAATGTCAAGGGATTGAAAAGTCAAAATATAAAACTTCTATCTATTGATACACCCAGCTCGAAACTAAGATTAAAAACTTAAATTTTTGGCACGTAGAAGATAAGGTTTTAAGATTTAAGTTGTGGTTTTGCGTTTTGAAATTTAAGCTTTAACTATGTTCGTGACGCGCGGCGAATTCAGCGAAGGGGATAATAGCGATACTCCAAGGAAGAGAGGCGATGATGATAGGTATAAGTACTTTTTCTTGTGGGAAGAATGTCGAAGAGAGGTAAATGGCGAGTGTAAAATTCATATATGCGATTGAAACCGTCGCGGCAATCCTTTTTTTGAATGGGAGCCATAAAAAGAACAGATATCCAACAGCGTGGATTGCTCCAAAGAAGATAATGAGAGGGATTAAATATTCAGCCGGATTTTTTGTTATCACTTCAATTATCGTCTCTGCATGTACAGAGATAATTCCAATGAGTAGTAGACCGAGTGCCCCCAGAGAGCCTGGTCGAGAAATTGAGGCAAGTTTGCGAGCAGCTTGTGGTCGAAAATATTTTATTCCTTCAGCGAGCGCGATCGGGAGAACAATAATGATTAGAAGGCGGACTGACATTTCGATGAGGTTGATCGAAATCGTCTGGTCAATTAAAAATTTCAGTATGAAGGGAACACTGAATGGCGCTAAGAGTGATGTTACTATCGAGAGTACGAGGGAAAAACTTTGTTTACCGTGCGCCATGAATGTGAAGAGTGGCGCCGTCATCGCCGTGGGCATTGCTCCGAGTAGTAAGAAAGGCAGAGCAAGATCGGGCGAGATTAGGCGTGTTACATAATAGACTACGACTGGAAAAATAATGAGTTTGAGTGCTATTGCTAGTGAAATCGTTTTGAAATCATGGGTACTCTCTCGAACATCACGTACGTGGAGTTTGAGGGACGAAAAAAAGAATATACATCCAAGGAAAAAAGTGACGAGTGGAAAAAAAATTTTTCCGTATTGTGGCAGTCCGAGTCCAATCGTAAGCGATACTACTAACACTAGTATGTATAGGTGAGAAAGTGATGTATGGCTTTTCCCTTTTTTTGCCATACTGTTTTAAGATTTTACTAGATTGGTAGGGGAACCTGCAATAAAGTTTTTGATATTGTCGATTGCGGTATCAACAATGCGATGTATTGCTTCTGTACTATTGAAGGCGTTGTGGGGAGTGATAATTGTGTGTGGATGGTCAATAATTGCGTTTTCAATGAGACTTCTTCGTATCGCCTTTGGATCAGTGAGTGTTAAAATCGTTTCAGGAGTTTTGAAAATTAATTCTTCTTCGAGCACATCGAGTCCTGCCCCTGCAATAATTCCTTTCTGTAGTCCAAAAAGTAATGCTTCGGACTCGATAATTCCTCCCCGCGCTGTATTGATGATACACACTCCTGGTTTCATCTTTTTCACCGCCTTCATATTGATTAGGTGAGTGGTAGAAGGTAAGAGAGGTACGTGCAGAGAGATAATATCTGATTCTTGAAAAATGTGCTCAAGCGACTCGTATGAAAACCCATATTCTCTTGCGATAGTTTGATTTGGGAATGCGTCAAAGGCGAGGATGTTTACCTCAAATCCCTTGAGCATTTTGATCGTGTGTATTCCGATATGTCCGGTACCAATAATACCTATTGTTTTTCCTTTGAGATCAAAACCTTGGAGATTGTGATAATCGTACAGCCCTTCTTTTACACGTTTGATGGAAGGATATAATTTTCGTGATAGTGCGAGTATAAGCGCTAATGCATGTTCAGCGACGGTGTTTTCTCCATAGGAGGGGACATTTGATACTGAGATTTTTTTCTTTTTTGCTGCTGATAAGTCTATATGATCAAAACCTGTGGAAAATGTCGTAATATGTAAGAGATGAGGCATTGAAGAGATC
>CAZMEW010000009.1:0-21794 GCA_964565405.1 uncultured Gammaproteobacteria bacterium | reverse complement strand
CTTTTGAATCCACAAATACTCCAAGAATAGTGGTATCATGATCGACGTGCGTATGCTCAAGTGACGTGTCTGAGATACCCACGTCATGAGGTCGTAGTTGTTGTATAATACGAGATTGAAATTCAGGATCAATGCTTGTGAGACGGATGATGTGATTCATGACAGGACTTTTAATTCGGATAGTATATCACAATATTTTGTGTAGATAAAAAAACCAGCGACTAGCTGGTTTTTTTGAATGTACTTGCTACGTAATAAAGTAGGTCTTCCAGTTCTGAGCCGGTAGCATTCGTGTGAATGATTAAGCCTGTGAAGAGTTGATTTTTGTATATAAAGCTAATCCTTTTTTCGTATAGTCCGTTATTTAGTTCTTTGGTGGTGATTCGTGTGTATCCGTATGCGGTATGTCGTCGAGTATCGCTGTCGGAGTGTAGAACCCAATTATTTGGTACTGATTCGAATCCTGTGTCGCGGTTATGCTCATCGTTAATTATCTGTTCCAGATCATTCGTGGTGTATGATGAGCTTTTTTTGGGAAGCGGAGATACGATCATATAGAGTTTTGAATTTTCGTCTTTCGGCGGCATTAGTATGACACTATATTCATCTCGGAATGCGCTGGCGTAAGAAAATCCACGTACGACTTTGTATTTTTTGGGATATTCAAATGAGATATCTTCATACTTTTCGTCACGTAGGAAAGCGCCATTATTCTTTGCTTGCTGCCTTTCCTCAATGATCTCTTCGTAATTTCCTCGATAGGTAATAGTTGAGTTTGAGGTGAGGTCATACCCAGGACGTAGTACAGTCTTATTTCCTACACCAATTAGGTTCAATTCAGGGATTTCATTGATCGCAACTGACGGCAGCCGGTCGAGCCGATAATTGAATTTTCTGAGTGTTGTTTCATTTGAAATTTTGCGGAGTACCTGGTATTTGGGATCACTTGAACTTGGCTCTACACGATACACTGCTGGACTCGCTTTATCTTTAAGTAATATGTAGTTGGGCATTGCAGCACTCATGATTTTTGAATTGGGGTATACATTGAGAGAAGTGCCGGTCGGAATTGCGTTGAAGGTTTTTTCGCTTACGGTTTCGATCCAGCGAGTGGAGATTCCTAATTCTTCGAGTGTTGCCATATTTTCGATGTGGAATTTGATATTGTTAATGACAATATAAACTTCGCCTTTACCCGCGATTTTGATAATCGATCCATCTCGCACAGTAAGTGTTTTTGCACGTTCGGTTGTGTCTGTTCCTGGGGTATTTGACGATCCACTACTTCCCGAACTCGAGTTTCCACTTGAAGAATTTTTGGCAGGAACATAGGTATCAGTGTCATTCGGGATAAATCTGAGGGTCAGGTCATCAACTAAGATTACTTTATTCCATGATGTAAAATATTCGAAGAATACTGATTCATTGGGAAAAATCTGTTTGGTACAACTTTTGGTAATATAGTAGACGTTTTCGCTGACTGATGATTTATATGCGTTTTGTGTTTTGAGTTTGCAGTCAGTCGCGGCAATAGTGACATGTGGTATCAATGCTGATATCGCAAACAATACCGAAGGTAGTATCATTATTTTTTTCATATTATATATACTTAATAACCTAAATTATATACTACTCGGACTTATAGCTCAAATAAAAAACCGACCCCTGAATCAGGAGACGGTTTTTTGTAGAGTAAACTTATTCAACGATTGTTACACCCATCTGTCGTGCAGTTCCGGCGATAGTTTTCATAGCTGCCTCAACGTCATTTGCATTGAGGTCGGGCATCTTTTTTTCTGCAATTTCTCGGAGCTGAGCTTTGGTAATTTTTCCTACCTTATCTTTGAGCGGGTTACCTGCTCCTTTGCCGATTTTTGCTGCTTTTTTGATAAGTTCGCTTGCAGGAGCTACTTTCATCACGAAGTCGAATGTACGATCTTCATAAACGTTGATAATGACTGGAACGACCTCACCTTTTTTATCCTGGGTTGCCGCATTGAATTTGCTGCAGAAGTCCTGGATATTGAGCCCATGCTGACCAAGTGCTGGACCTACTGGAGGTGCTGGGTTTGCCGCACCCCCCACGATCTGTAGTTTGATCTGGGTTGTTATTTTTTTTGGCATAATATTTTTTATTTTCGATAAGTGACTGTATCAGGGTGAGAAGCGTCTTTATAGGACCACCCTTATTTCAGCCACTTATCTCGCAGGTTATTTAGATTTTTTTCACTTGTAATGCGTCGAGTTCTACGGGGGTTTCACGACCGAACATGTTGACCAATACTTTGATTTTTCCTCGTGAACTGTCTACTTCGCTAACTTTGCCTTCAAAATTTTTGAACGGACCATCAACGATTCGAACTGGAGCATTGATCTCGACATCAATTTTGTGAGTTGGATCTTCCACGTTCATTCGTTTCGTTAATGAAAGCATTTCTTTCGCATCGATTGGTGTTGGGGTTGTGCCGGTTCCAATAAATCCAGTTACGTTTGGAGTATTTCTCACCACATACCATGAATCATCGGTAACAATCATTTCAACAAGTACATATCCTGGAAAGATTTTTTCTTCCACTACATTTCGTTTGCCATTTTTGATCTTGATTTTCTTTTCCTTTGGTACTAATACTTGGAAGATTTTATCTTGCATGTCAAAAGATTCGATACGCTGTTCGAGATTATGTTTTACATTTTCTTCGTACCCACTGTAAGTGTGGATCACGTACCAGCGTTTACCGAGATTACTTTGTTGCTTCATAGAGAATTACTTGAGAGGCTAAAAAAGGCTTAAAATACGTAAAAAAAGTTAGATAAGTTTTTCAAGACCGATACTAAAGAAGTGGTCAAGAACTGAGAACAGTATTGCCAATCCAAAACTCATAGCAATGACAATAATGGTGTAGTTGATAGCCTGTTTTTTGGTAGGCCAACTTACTTTTTTGAGTTCACTAATTGAATCTTTGACGTAGGTGACTAATTTCATATAAAAATCCTCGCTATTTTAAAAACGGCCCGTGGCCGATTGATGAAAAAACTATATCATAAGATACTATATATGTCAATATGTTGACAGTATTGCTTGTATCCATTAGTTTATATTAAACCTTTTGGAGGGTTGTGTATGACAGAGAAACATACGAAAGATTGTTCGGTGGTTCCTGTTGGCAATGAGATGCGCTTCTACCCCTGCTGGCACGAGGGTCCGGTGAAGTGGTACCACTTTATCTTCGGACACAAGTTGGAGCCACGAGACGAGCTTCTCGATGAGTTCCCCACGTGTCCTCAGTGTATGCTCGAGGAGATCCGTCCGAAGCTTGGACAGTGTGTGCGGTGCGGTGTACCTCTCATGCCTGGGGATGCCTGTATCATGTACGGAACTGACCTGTGCTGTCTCGGTGTCGAGTGTGGCCCGGGGCCGGCGTATGCTATGCCAGGCATCTGGGACGGTGAGCAGTACATCGATGGTGTCACTGCTGGAACTGTCGTGTCGATGAAGCTCTGCTGAATATGGAAGTCGGATTCGCGTTTTGCGCATCCGACTTAACTTTTTTATAACGAAACAACCGCTTGAGGCGGTTTTCGCGTTTTTATATTGACATTTTTTGCATACTGTGTTATTTTTTCTTGTCCTTTGGACCATTCATGTTCCATGAATGCATCTCTTACAAAGAGTAAAGGAGGGTTTGTCTGTGGATTCATCGCAGTTCAAGGCAGAGGTGGACGCCATCGGGGATTTCCCGATGATGATTCTTCTCAGTGACGGATCTCGACACATCACTCAGAGCTGGTCGGTCGAGGATGAGAGGGTTCCGGGTTTTCTCCAGTATGTCGATATGCACAGCATGTCGACGGGCCATCGCATGCACGTGCCGTTCGCGATGGTTACTGGCGTCATGTCGTACGCCTCGGCTCCCCAGAATGAGGGTGTCCCTTTGACTCGGGAGCAGTTCATCGAGGCACTCAACGCAATCCGTGGACGTGTGCAGAACCCTTCGCACCGTGTGCGGATTTTGCTTTCGGATGGCGGGGCGCAGATCGTTTCTATTGGTACGATCGACCATGCTGGTTCAGAGCGCACCACGTATCGTGACATCCACTTCGGGAGTAGGTTGTATCTGGCGACAGTACCCTACTCCATGATCGTGGGGGTCGTCGACCGTCCGACGCTCACACTCGCGAGCGGCTAGCATCTGTCAGCAAGGACAACTGTCCCGTGCCAGCCAATCCTTCACGGTTTGGTCGGCACGGGGCGGTCGAATAACATTAATAAAAAACAACCGCTTGAGGCGGTTTTATTTTAAATTACTTTTTTGTATATCATTTAAGACAGTGTCATGATCTTTATGACGTCCATTTATTTGTGTAGTAATTTTTAATATTTCTAAAGATTTTCTAAGATTTTCTTGAATATTTTTTCCGCACACAGCTAATGCAAAATAACTGAATGGAAAGTCTGGATTAAAATCGATAGCTTCTTTATATTTCTCTAATGAAGATGGATCACAAAAATATTGTGTTATATTTTGACCTTTTTCGTCAACGTAACTTGCGTAAGCTCCATATAAAATTTTTGGAAGACCATCTGGAATTATTGGATTATCCGGACTTGATGCCATGAAAAAATCTTGTTCAGAACCTTTAAGATTTAATTTTGAGATGTGTTCATATTTTTTGTTTTTATCAACTTCTTTTTTTGTAACCTCAAGTTTTAGTTTTGTAATTTTTAAATCTTCCTCTGAAATAATTTGTCGCAGAATTGATTCTGAGTAGTTTTTTTCATTTCTATAATTTTCAAATATATTTATAGTACAACCTAATATACCTAGTAATAAGGTAATATATTTTATCTTTTTCTTTTCGGTAAAAAAATCTATTACCAAAGCGCTAATGATAAGTAGTAAGGAGAGTATGTTGAGAAACATATAAAGTTATTTTTTCGATAAAACAATCCCGATTTTGTCGGGATTGTTTTATTTTATATATCTAGGTTCTTTACATTCTTTGCATGAGTCTGGATGAATTTTTTGCGAGGAGCGACTTCACTACCCATGAGAATATCGAATGTTTCACTTGCCTTCTCAGCGTCTTCGATCGTCACACGCTTCAATACTCTGTTCTCAGGATTCATGGTTGTTTCCCAGAGTTGTTCTGGGTTCATTTCTCCCAAACCTTTATAGCGCTGAATATTGAGTTTTGATTTTGCAGCCTTTTCTTCTTTTGGAGTTTCTTCTACGACTGCTTCGACATCTGTTTCTTCCTCGACTACCTGCATGTCCTCATCACTAATACCAAATTTTTTCTTGTATTCGTTTAATGCTGTTTCATTGTAGATCCAGGTAACTTCTTTCCCCTTTTTGATACTGAATAGGGGAGGTTGTGCTACATAGATATGCCCCTGGTAGATGAGATCTGGGAAATAGCGGAAGAAGAGAGTCAATAGAAGCGTACGGATATGTGATCCGTCAACGTCTGCATCGGTCATGATAATGATTTTGTGGTAACGAAGGCGCGCAATTTCAAACATTTCACCAATGTTTGTTCCCATAGCGATAATGAGAGATTTCAATTCATTATTGGTAAGAATTTTATCGAGGCGCGCACGTTCGACATTTAACACTTTACCACGGAGAGGTAAAATTGCTTGAATATTTCGATCTCGACCCTGCTTTGCTGATCCACCTGCAGAATCTCCCTCTACGATGTAGAGTTCGCAGTTTTCTGGTTTTCTGCTTGAACAATCTGCTAGTTTTCCAGGAAGTGTGAATCCTTCGAGTGCGCTTTTGCGGAGCACCGTGTCACGTGCCATTTTTGCAGCTGCGCGTGCTTTTGCAGCAATCATACACTGACCAATGATTGCCTCTGCATCCTTGGGGTGTTCTTCGAGGAAAATCATGAATTGATCACTAAACACTGACTCTACCGCTGGCTTTACTTCTGGGTTTCCCAATTTTGCTTTGGTCTGTCCTTCGAATTGAGGATTCGGCGTTTTTATTGAAATGATAGTACTGAGCCCCTCACGAACGTCTTCCCCAGTCAGGTTCCCATCTTTTTCTTTTAGGATTCCTTTGTTTCTTGCGTAGGTATTAAGCGTTCTTGTAAGCGCAGTTCTAAATCCAGACACATGCGTACCCCCATCTGGATTGGTAATATTATTGGTGAATGCATGAAGTGACTCAGTGAAGTCTCCGGTGTATTGGAGAGCGATTTCAACGACAGTACTCTCTACTGTTTTTTCGGTATAGAAAATGGTCTCGTGTTTTGGCTCTTTGTTCTTATTGATGTGTCTGATGTAGCTCTCGATTCCACCTTCAAAAAAGAATTGGTAGGTATTTTTTTTGAACGGAAGTGCTGTCTTGTCTTTCTTTTTTTCTTCTTCGCTTCTCTCGTCAATGATAATAATACGTACCCCCTTGTTGAGGTAGGTCTGCTGACGCAAATGGTCGACAATATATTTCCATTCGAAATCAATAGTTTCAAAAATGCTTTCGTCTGGTCGGAATGCGATGACGGTACCTGTAGTTTTGGTGGTGCCCACCGCTTTGACTTTGTTTTGGGGATTACCGATTTTATATTTCTGTTCCCATATTTTTCCATCGCGATGAACTGTTGCGATAAGCTCAGTTGAGAGTGCATTTACGACAGATACACCTACACCATGAAGACCTCCAGATACTTTATAACCGCCATCTTCTTCGCCGAATTTTCCTCCAGCATGAAGAGTCGAGAGTACCAACTCGAGTGCGCTTACCTTTTTTACTGGGTGGGGGTCTACGGGAATACCGCGTCCATTGTCGGTCACCTCAATCCAGTGATCAGGGAGAAGTTTGATCGTAATCTGGTCACAATGTCCTGCCATTGCTTCATCAATTGAGTTATCAACCACTTCCCAGATTAAGTGGTGAAGACCAGGAGCTCCGGTAGAACCAATATACATTCCCGGACGTTTGCGTACTGCAGCAAGACCTTCAAGAACCTGAATATTTTTTGCGCTGTAGGATGAGTTTACTTTTGAATCTTTTGCCATAAATAAAAAAAGGTATATATTCGTTCCACACTTTATCATGGTTTTCTTGTGAGTGCAAGCATAAAAACTTCGGGAAAATTCAAAATTTGTGCTATACTATTATTCATTATGAATGATAAAAAACCATCTCTCTTGAGTCGGTATGAAGATCCGACAGGAGAGTTTCCTAATAAGAGCCTCCAGATCGCTACGTGGTATGCAAAACACGACGAAACTTTGCATAAGATTATATTACTTACCTTAATTGTTTGGATTGTTGCAACTCTTGGGAGTAGTGTTTTTTTTATTGGAAAGTATTTTATTGTTGATTACCCAATTGATCAGGTCAATCTCAAGAATCTATCTTACTCATACGTTTCTCCTGAAATACAGAGTCATTTTGCGCCAGACCAACTTGAATTTTCTTCTCCGCAGATTTTTTCTGGTATTACGAATCGGTATGATTTGGTATCCAACGTGTCCAATCCTAATACTAACTGGGTTGCTCGTATTATGTATCAGTTCGAATACAGTGGGGGCGGGTCTACCGAATCCCATGAAGCAGTTATTTTACCCAAGGAAGATCATCCGCTAGTGGTGTTTGGCCACGAATCAGAAACTCCTCCCAGTAGCGCAACATTGCGCGTACTTGCCACCACCTGGGAGCGCGTGGATCCACATGAAATCGCAGATCCTGTTAAATATATTGCTGAGCGAATTAATATTTCAGTTGATGGTTTCCAGTATATTGATAATCCATCATCACAGATAGGAAGTCCTATTATCCAATTTTCGGTCAGTAATAATACGGTCTTTGATTTTTGGGAGTTTTCGAGTATTGTAGAGTTTAAGCGTGGCGAAGAAGTCGTGGGCGTCTCTCCACTTGTTATTTCTAATTTTAAGGGCGGTGAAACACGAGATGTTTCATTGGGAGTAGTTTCTTCGATTACGAGTGTCGATTCGGTCGACATTATTCCTCTTGTCAATGTGTTTGATACAGAGGTGTATATGCAGCCTTAACAACTCACACTACACAGGAGAATACACGACAACGTTTTTTGTTATCGTGTATTTTGTTCTGACTACAGATTTTTATGATTAATTTTCTTATCAAGACATTTCGAGGATACGACGCAGTATTATTTTTTACTGCCATTGTTCTCGGTTGTATTGGACTTGCTGCAATCTATAGTGTTGATTTGTCTCGAGGAGAAGGACTTGCTTTTTTTTCGAGACAAGCGCTCGCGCTGGGAATCGGTATTGTAGGAACAGTCATGCTTTCTCGATTGCATATCTCATTTTACGAGACACATTCTAAATTGATTTACGTGGCCGCTGTTATCCTTCTTATTCTTGTCCTGTTTTTTGGCACCACTATTCGTGGTACGACCGGGTGGTTCCGTATTGCGAATTTTTCTTTTCAACCCTCTGAATTTGCAAAAATTGCGTTGGTTATATTTCTTGCATGGAGAATCGATCGTCAGGCACGCCGATTTCAGACATGGCAATTTCTGTTGGTTATGACCACTCTAACTGCATTTCTTGCTGGACTTATTATGCTTCAACCTGATTTTGGGTCAGCCATGGTACTTGTGGGTGTGTGGTTCGGTATGATACTTATGGCGGGAATTCCCAAGCGTTATACCTTCGGCCTCTTTTTTATTGGGATTATTACGATTGTTGCTTCATGGTTTTTTTTATTTCAAGATTATCAGAAGGATCGTATTCTTACGTTTATTAGTCCAGAACGTGACCCTCTAGGTTCTGGCTATAACGTAACGCAATCTATTATTGCCATTGGTGCTGGGGGTATATTTGGTAGCGGGCTTGGATTTGGTTCGCAAAGTCAGCTCCACTTTCTCCCTGAAGCTCAGACTGACTTTATATTTTCTGTTATCGGAGAGGAATTAGGTTTTGTTGGCACTATTCTCCTTCTTGGTCTGTATGCCTTATTGTTGTTTCGTCTCGCGCTCATCGCCTATCGGGCTCGCGGTGAGTTTGCTTCGTATGTCGCCTTGGGGATTGCTCTTATCTTCTTGTTACAGGTAAGTATTAATGTAGGAGCTGCTATTGGACTTTTACCGGTAACCGGTGTTACATTACCTTTGGTAAGTTATGGAGGTTCTTCTCTTATTGCCAATTTACTACTTATTGGAATCGCCGAGAGTGTTGCTCGGTCGAACCGGCGGACACTCTTGACGTAGTCATACTAATTTGCTATAGTATTTCAGCTTTGTATGGGCTCATTACACCCACAATTTTCACTTGATTCTCTTCGCTCCCATTTTAAGGTAATGCGAGAGTGCCCGGTGTGTGCTGCTGGTTTTGAGCTAGAGCATATACGGACCGTTGAAAGTAAACAAGGTTCGCATGTACTCCATGCAACGTGTATCAATTGTTCGAATTCTCTTATCTTTCTCGTGGGGAGTACACAGCTCGGTATCGGACTTATCGGTATGGTGAGTGACCTTACGTATGACGATAGTCTTCGATTCCGGCACAAAGAATCATTGACTGATGACCAGCTTATCGAATGCTACCAGGCGCTTCTTCAGCCCTCGGTACTTCGTCAATTACTTATTAGTTAGTTTTTAGAAAAATTTCAAATACTTAAATCATTGTATGGCGTATTCTCTTACACTCAAAACTCGACCACAGCAGAAACTCGCTGAACTTCGTTCAGAGGGTCAATTGCCAGGTGTTATCTATGGACCTCACCGAGAGCCAGTATCTGTCTCTGTTTCTTCAACAGAATTTTCAAAATTGTATTCTTCAGCAGGCGAATCAAGTCTTATTGATATCACCTTTGAAGGTAAAAAAGATGCAGTAAAAGCGCTTATTCAGGATGTACAGTATGATCCAGTCAAAGGTTTCCCGATTCATTTTGATCTTCGGGAAATCAATATGAATGAAGAAATGAACGCGTATATTGATTTGGTTTTTGTGGGAGATGCACCTGCGGTAAAAGAACTCGGTGGTACACTTATGAAGCCACACACTTCAATTGAAATTAAATGTCTTCCTAAAGATTTGGTTAGTGAGGTTCAGGTTGACCTATCTAGCTTGAAAACATTTGAAGATACAATTCATGTGGGAGACTTGCAATTACCCCCTGGACTCACTGTTATTGGGAATAAAGAGCAACTCGTTGCTAAAGTGACTCCTCCACTTTCTGAGGATGAACTTAAAGCAATGGAAACAGCTAGTGCACCTACTCTTGAAGAAATTGAGGTTGAGAAGAAAGGAAAGAAAGAAGAGGCTCCTGAAGGTGATGCAGCGACTTCTGAAAAGAAATAATGAATACCTTATAAACCGTCCAGTATCACTGGCGGTTTTAGTTTGTGTATGATTTTTCGACGCCCTTTCATATATAGGCTATACTATCGAACAGTATGAAAAAAGATATACCATTTGTTATTGGAAAAAAGGAGATCACCATTATCCATATTGCCTCGGCTGCATTTGTGGCTGCCGGAATTATTCTGTTATCGTGGTTTTTTGTACAGGCACATTATCAGTCCTCATATTTTGGAGGTGATAGTGAGATTGTTTCTGAACAGGCTCGGGTCATGTGCGCTCCCCGTTTGATTGATGGTAGGTGTGTCTCTCCTGGGGAAGAGAATCCAAAACTAGTTGCGGTTATGATTGAGAATCATCTAGATGCGAGACCTCAGTCTGGACTTTCGAAAGCATCGGTTGTGTATGAAGCTCCGGTTGAAGCGAATTATTCTCGCTTCATGGCGCTATTTCCCATTGACACTGTTGTTTCTAAGGTTGGGCCAGTACGTAGCGCTAGACCATATTTTCTTGATTGGTTAAGAGAATTTGGGGTACCCATGTATATGCACGTGGGTGGGTCACCTGATGCACTAGAATCATTATATTGGGGGATGAAAGATGGTGTCTACTTTGATTTTAATGAATTTTATAAAGGCGACTATTTTTGGCGAAGCACTGATAGATATGCACCACACAATACATATACTTCAAGTGAACAGTGGACTCAGGGCTGGCAAGACTTTGGGGAAAAATATCATACTGATTTAATTGAATCGTGGAATTATACTGAGGTCGTACCGTGTAGCGCGGGATGTGTTACTTCGATTATTGTCAGTTTTTTGCCACCTGTATATGAAGCGGAATGGAGGTACGTGACCTCAACCGAAAAATATATGCGTTATCAGTTGAAAAAATCACATGTAGATCAGGATGGTACACAAATTAGTGCGGATACTATCGTGGTACAGCGCGTCGAGACGCGGGTTCTCGATTCAGAACTCCGCATTGAAATGGATACAATAGGAGAAGGGCACGCGACGGCCTTTGCCAAAGGAAATATGGTGGAGGGGACCTGGAAAAAATCTTCGCGAGAATCAAAAACAAGATTTTATGATAAAACTGGAGTTGAAATTCCCTTTACTTCAGGAAAAATTTGGATAGAAGTAGTGAATCAAGTCGGAGGAGTAGAATATAAGTAATAAGAAATAAAAAAAGACACCCTTCGACAATAAAGTAGAAGGGTGTTTTGTTTTTTTGAACGGAGGCTACGACGAAAGTCGCAGCCTACGTGTAGTTCTGAGTCCCTAAGACCTCAGGAGGGGTCGGGATGCTTGATCTTGATCGTGCTCTTCGGTGCGCCCGTGGCCTTCGAAACCATGTCGATCAGAGCCGCGTGAACCGGCGGGTTCACGGTCTCCCACTTGAATGCCGGTCCTTTGTGGACCGTGATCTTGTGGTGACGGAGTTCGAGCGAATGGATGCCTCCAATTTGCAGGAGTCGATCGACGAGGGACAAGCCCGCATCAGTGAGCTCTCGACGGTGTCTACCACCCGGATGTCGATCAATCGAGATCTGGTCAGCGGTCGTGAGTTTGACGGTGGTGTGCCAGGTGATGGCGTTCGGGTCTTGGTGCACTTCCTGTACGATGTTTACTTCGTTCGTCACGACGATACCTCCGCTTGCTGATTCACACATCATTGCCTCGCTTATGAGTATCCTTTGGTTCATGTGTTGCTCTAGTGCTACACAATTGAGGATACTAATACACTACCCATTGCTTGTCAATGCCTTTGATCGTAATTAAGAAATTAAAAATCCCTATACCGAAATCGATATAGGGCTTTTTGTGAAGGGAAGCCACAGGAGACCTGGAAACCTGCGGCTTTGTATTTTTTGTGACAGCTTGTGTCTGTACTAGACTATTACTTGAACTGGTCGTCGATGTCGATGTCGTCTACCTTGATTCCGAATTTCTGGGCCATGGCTCCTGTGATGGTCGCGAGCACGTGCGGATCGACGTCGTCCGCCTCGTACGCGACTCCGATTCGCACTTCGATCGAGTAGGGCTTGAAGGCTAGTTGTTCGACTCCCTCGATCGACATGAGCTCGATCGCTAGCTTTTTGCCCGTCTCGCCCAGCCGTTCGAGGAAGGGCTGACTCCGCTCGGAGAGCGGCCGATCTAGCTTTTGGTACCTGACCGCACTCACCTCCATGGTGAGGTGGTAGACGAGGGTATCCTCGTTCTCCGTAGTTTCGATGGTGATCTTGCGTTTCATCTTCTTTCCTTCCTAGTTTTGGGGTTAGGTGACCATCATTACAGTTGTCCAGGTTTTAACAATGTAACCGATGATAATACGCTATTTTCGCGTATTTGTCAATACCTTCATGATTCGATTATTTCCCATTCCGTCTTTAATTATTTCTATTGTCGTATACAAGAAAATGGTGTTGATATGTTGAGAGAGTATCTCTGTCTGCAAGGGATCAATTTCGAGAAAACAAATGATTGATGAATTTTTTAATTGAGAAATTTGTCCGAGAAGTTTTTTGTATAAGTAAAGTCCATTATCTTCTGCAACAAGTGCTGAGTGGGGCTCGCGTTGTATTGATTTTTCTTCATCAAATTGTTTTTCCGTAAGATAGGGAAGATTGGCGGTAATAATTACCTCAGAGTTTGGAATTGATAGTCCATAGTTTTTAACCATTGGTTCGAGTAGGTTCCCTCTGAAAAATTTTATTTTTGTAAAATGTTTTTGTGCATTTTTTTTGGCGATTTTGAGAGCTTTTCCTGAGATGTCCGTTGCGTAGGCGTGGATTGGGAAGTGTATTGTTTTTAGTATTGAAATTGGGATACACCCGGAACCGGTTCCTACATCGATAAGTACGGTATTTTCTTTTATTTCTTTTATCGCTTCTTCTACTAATACTTCAGTCTCTGGTCGCGGAATGAGTGTGTGCTTATTTACTAGAAAATCAAGACCAAAGAATTCTTTGTGTCGGGTGAGCTGTGCTAGCGGAGTTCCTTTTGTTCGTTTTGTAATGTATTTTTTAAAAGTCCATTCTTGTATTTTTCCTATCTGCCATTCAGGGTGTGCAATCAAAAATTCTCGTGTCTTTTTGAGGGTGTAAGCTAAGAGTAATTCAGCATCGAGCCTGCCTATATGTGCTGATGCATATGTGAGAAGTTGTGCGACTTGTTTAGACATCGAGTTGTTTGTATTCCTCAGTGCGAATTGCCTCAATCACTGGATGTAAGTCTCCGTTGAGGATATTACCAATATTATTCCAGCTTTGATGAATTCGATGATCAGTAATACGATCTTGCGGTACATTGTAGGTGCGGATTTTTTCACTACGATCACCCGTACCAATCTGGCTTTTACGTTTAGCATCGAGTGCTGCCTGTTTTTTCTCTCGCTCCATTTCGTAGAGACGTGCACGGAGTACATTCATTGCTTTGATTTTATTCTGTGTCTGTGATCGCTCATCCTGGCATTGTACCATCATTCCGGTCGGAATATGCACGATACGTACTGCAGAATAAGTGGTATTAACACTCTGTCCACCTTTTCCGCCGGCCATGAATGTATCGATGCGAAGATCTTTGGGATTGATTTCGATTTCAGTTTCTTCTACTTCTGGTAGCACTACGACACTCGCTGTCGATGTGTGGATTCTTCCACTTTTTTCAGTTTCTGGTATTCGCTGTACGCGGTGTACTCCCATTTCATATTTCATGTCGCGATAGACACTGTACCCATCGATTGAAAATACGACTTCTTTGAATCCGCCGATTCCGATCTGATGTTCACTGATAAGTGTGGTTTTCCAATCTTTTTTTTCTGCATAGCGCATATACATGCGGAGTAGGTCTCCTGCAAAAAGTGCTGCTTCGTCGCCACCTGCTCCAGCTCGGATTTCGATAATGACACTTTTTTTATCCATGGGGTCAGTGGGGCGAGTCATTTCTGCAAGTTTTTTTTCTAGAGCTTGCTTTTTTGCTTCAAGTTCGGGTAAGTCAGTTTGTGCAAGTAACACCAGATCAGCATCTTCTTGTGCTTGTATGACTACTTCATATTCTGCGATTGTTTTTTCAATATTCTCTAATTCCGATATACCTTCTACAGTTTCTTTGAGTTCATTATATTCTTGCGATACGGTTTTCAATTTTTTTTGATCACCAAGAACTACCGGATTTTGTAGATCTGCTTCGAGTGCTTGAAACTTGGTTTTGAGATCAATGTATTTTTGGAGCATAGCGGGTTTATTGTGTCATAAAGGTTGAGTCGTGACAATGCAAGGGATCCTTCGACTCCCTCGGAGACTCGGTCGCTCAGGATGACCCCGCCCTTCGCGAAGGGTGGGGTCAAACAAAAACAGGCCTAAAATGACCTGTTTTTTTAATTTCTGTAGCTAGGCTGCTTTTGGTTTTGCGTCTTCCTTTGCTTTTTTTGCAGTAGCTCGTGCAGCGATTTTTGCCTTTTTCCCTTTTCGTGTTGCAGACGCAGCTTCGGTCTTTGCTTTCTTTTCGTTGAATTTTTCTACGCGTCGAGCAGTGTCTACGAATACTTGCTTACCCGTAAAGAATGGGTGAGAAGCAGATGAAATTTCGATATAGATTTCGTAATGTTTTACACCATTAATTTCTCGGGTTTTTTCCGATTTCAGAGTTGAAGTCGTCACAAATTCAGCATTTGCTGAGTTATCGATGAATACAACTGGGTGTACGTCTGGATGTGTTTTCTGTTTCATACCTTTTTCAAGTCAAATAATAGTAAGCCGTAGTATATCAGGACATGGATACATTGTCAAGGATTGATAAGAGCCTCCATAGTGTAAGTGTAGTATTGAGAAATTCCCTTTCACCTGGTGGTATATTCAGTTCCGTCGCAATGAGTAGGGCGGATTTTCCTTAGTAAAAGGATGGAGAAATGAATACGCATGATGCGATTCCGACCACCATGACGGTCGGCGGTCGTACATACAACATCCTGGATTCACTCAACGACTTCCATCTGCCTGAGGTCAGGCAGGGGGTGGTCTATGAATCCATGAAGATCGGAGCATATCTCGGTCAAGGACATGGAGAGAATCTCCTGCAGCATCAGCAGGATATCCCCGCTGTGCTCCGTGGCAAGGTGAGCTTCGTTTTGTTTGCCTGGCAGAGGCTTACAAGCTCGGCGACTTACGTCGCCTGCATTTTCTGGAACATCGACAAGTGGGTCCACTTCTTCTTTCGGCTTGATGCCGGTGAATGGACTGGAGATTACCGGCTTCTCACGGTCAACCCGTAGCTCGCCCAGCACTTCGGCTGGGTGATAAAATCCCGTATTAGCTTAGGCTGGTGCGGGATCATTGATTTTATATTGACAAAATTAGAATTATTTAGTACACTCTACACACTTTTATTAATCCCTCAGCCGAGACATATTTTCCTCTGGTGGCCATTCCATCGGGCGTCTTGAGCGAGGTTAAAGGAAAATGTTTTATGAAATACCCTAGCATTCTCGAAATGCTTCAGTCTGGAGTTCACTTCGGACACAAAGATTCACGCTGGCACCCAAAGATGAAACCTTTCATCTTTTCTGAGCGTAATCGAGTTCATATTATTAATCTTGAAGAGACCGAAAAACAGCTCAAAGTTGTATTGCCTGCGATTACTGCAATGGTTGCTGACGGCAAGAAGATTTTGTTCGTCTCAACCAAGCCTCAGGCACGAGAAATCGTCAAAGCTGCAGCGATCGATTGCGGTATGCCTTATCTTACTGAGCGCTGGCTTGGTGGCATGCTTACTAATTTTTCTGAAATCAAAAAACTTATTCGTCACTACGTAGAAATGAAGGACAAGCAAGTAAAAGGCGAACTTTCACACTATACCAAGAAAGAACAACTTGAAATTGCCAAGGATCTTGAAAAGAAAGATGGATACCTTGCTGGTCTTGCTTCTCTTACCCGTATGCCAGATGCACTCTTTATCCCTTCTATGCAGCGCGAAAAGACTGCAGTTACTGAAGCGAATAACATGGGGATTGAAATTATTGGTGTTTGCGATACCAACGCAAATCCTATGAAGGCAACATATGTGATCCCTGCAAATGATGACGCAGTGAAATCAATTCAGCTTATGACCGGTTTGGTGGCTGAAGCAGTGAAAGAAGGAAATATTGAATTCGAAAAGAGAAATGCTGCTCGCATCGCTGCTCAACCAAAGCCAGTTGCTAAAAAAGTAGAAGCTCAGGAGAAAGCACCCGTTATCGCAAGTGCATAAATTCTTCGTTTAGAAGGTATACATTTTAGTGTATACTACTCTCGTGTCCTTTTACATTAATTTAACATTATATGTCTATTACTGCTTCTGACATTGCAAAACTCCGTGCTACTACTGGTGCCGGAATTCTTGATTGTAAAAAAGCCCTTGAAGAATCAAATGGAAATTTTGATGCAGCAGTTGATTGGCTCCGTAAGAAGGGGGCAGCAAAAGCAGCAAAACGAGCGGACAAAGTTGCTGCCGAAGGCAAAATTTTTACTTATATTCATGGGGCTGGCAAGATCGGTGTTATGCTTGAGCTTAATTCAGAAACCGATTTTGTCGCAAAGAACGAAAAGTTTTTACAGCTTGGTAATGATATTGCTATGCATGTTGCTGCCATGAATCCGAAATATCTTTCTCGTGCTGAAGTGTCACAGACTGATCTTGATCGCGAATCTACAGTATACCGCGATCAGCTTGTAGCTGAAGGAAAACCTGCTGAAATGATTGAAAAAATTTTGGTAGGGAAAATGGGCAGATATTATTCTGAAGTATGTTTGCTCGAACAAGCATTCATCAAAGACGAAGACAAAACCATTGAACAACTTCTTACTGCTGCAACTGGAGAAATCGGAGAAAAAATTAGTCTTCGACGTTTTTGCCGATTTGAAGTGGGGGAAGGAATTGAAAAGAAACAAACTGATTTTGTTGCTGAAGTGCAGGAGCAAATGGGAGCCTAAAATCAAAAAATAAAAAGCAAGGGTGACCTTGCTTTTTTGTTTTGGAAATGATACAAGAGGCGAGGCTTCTTCTGTCCTGGAGGTGTGCTATGGAAACTGATCATAAGATCATGTCTCAGGTTGGGCGTGCCATCTTCCACGGCTCGATCGGTATCATCGCCATCATCTTTGGCATGGTTCTTCCGCTTCGTGATGGTGAGAAGGTTACTGTCGCTCTCGTCTTTGGTGGTGTTATCTCGTTCTTCGACATCTGCATCCGTATCCCCCTCTATCACTTCTTCGTGCGTAATTGGAAGGATACCGGACAACCGCGTTTCCGTGTACCGTGGCTGTCACGTACATTCCTTTTTCTCGAGAAATGGCTCCTCATCAAAACAGGTGTTATCAGGAAGAGCGAACGTGGAAAACCTGCGACTGCTATCCACTTCACTCTGGGGATCATCATTCCTCTCGTGATCGGTGTTCCCCTGTGGGCCGTGGTTCCTGCGGTCGTGATATTCGCATTCGGAGATCCGGCTGCGCGTCTCTCGGGTATTGCCTGGGGTAAAAAGCTGGTGTGGGAGGGTGGAACCAAGACTTGGGTCGGTGCTATTTTTTATTTCTACCTCGGATTGATTACGGGACTCATCACGGTCGTGCTCGATCGGTGGTTCCCGTTGTACCCTCCGCAGTACTCGGAACTTTCTATTATCGGTGCGGTTATTGCGGCGACGCTGGTTAGTGCGTATTTCGAGAGCTTGTGTGAAAAGGGCACCACTCTTTTCGCCGAGCTTCTTGATGACAATTTTCTCGCTCCATTTTCTGGGTCGATGGCGTTTTACGCTTTCGCAACCGCAGGGAACTGAGAGGATTAAGCCGACCGCTACTCCCCAGGAGTTCGGTCGGTGTTCGTTTTTTATAGAGTATCCTTACCTTGACTTATTCCACTTTTTATGGTAGACTACTTTATATTAATCATTCCAAATCAATTGGGAACGGACCACAAAAGTCATGCCTGCTGTCGGCCCGGTAAATGAATGCATGTTATGCTATCAAAATTGAAAAAGCAGCGTTTAATCAAAAAGTATCAGACCCATGAGGGAGATACTGGTTCGACTGAAGTTCAGATTGCAATTCTTACTGCAGAAATCGAAGAATTGTCAGGACATTTGAAAACTCATGCAAAAGACCACTCAAGCCGGCGAGGTTTACTTCGCAAAGTAGGAGAACGTCGCAGATTGCTCAAGTATTTGCAGCGTGAGAATATGGCTTCATACGAAGAACTCGTCAAGAAACTCGACCTCAAACAGGCAAAGCAATTCATCGAACTTGAAAAAGTTGATGAGGAAGAGGAAGAGGAAGTAGAAACACATGAAGACACCACAGAAAAAACAACCTAACTATAATCCTTTGAAACACCCCGATCAACGCGTTGGGGTGTTTATTGATGTGCAGAATATGTACTATTCTGCGAAGAATTTGTTTCAGCGCAAGGTGAATTTCGGAGCGATTGTAAAAGAGGCGGTAGGCAATCGAAAGCTTATCCGCGCAATTGCATATGTAGTTCGAACTGAAACTCAGGATGAACAGCCATTTTTTGAAGCTCTCTACAATCTCGGTATTGAAACTCGAGAAAAGGATCTGCAGATTTTTAATAGCGGTATGAAGAAGGCTGATTGGGATGTTGGTCTGGCTGTGGATGCGATTCGTTTGTCACCCAGCCTTGATGCAATCGTGATTGTTTCCGGAGATGGGGACTATTTACCGCTTGTTGAGTATTTGCGAAGCATGGGAAAACAAGTAGAAGTTGCAGCGTTTGGTGAAACCACGTCTTCATTGCTTCGAGATACGGTAGATGATTTTATGGATTTGAGCGAGGGGCAGGAAACTTTTCTGATCAACGACTACCGTGGTCACCGCAGAAAAAGATAATTTACTAGCCCCTTGTAGGGGAAGGTAGGGCGAGGTGTCAACTTCAACCCCTCCCTGACCCTCCCCTACAAGGGGGGAAAGTTTTTAAAAAATTATTCACGAATAATGGTCGGAAGACATCTAGGTCAGTCACGTCTCTCTGGTAGACGTTCTCGATCTATCGCCTTCTGATCATTGTTCTAAACATTAGAACATATGTTACAGCCAAAGCAATGGTCAATTGAATGGGGGGGAAGAACTCTCACGATTGAAACCGGACGATTAGCGCTTCAGGCGCTTGCTTCATCTACTGTTAAGTACGGTGATACTGTTATTCTCGCAACGGTCATGAAGAGTAGCGAGCCGCGAGATGGAATCGATTATTTTCCACTCATGGTAGATTTCGAAGAAAAGTTATACGCGGCAGGAAAGATTAAGGGGTCACGATTCATCAAACGAGAAGGGCGACCAAGTGATGATGCGATTCTTTCAGCTCGATTGATTGACCGAGCGATTCGACCATTATTTAATGATGCGACTCGAACCGATGTACAGGTAGTACTCACTCCGCTTGCAGTTGATGGAGAACATGATGCTGCAATTGTGGGTCTTGTTGCAGCGAGTGCTGTATTGTCAATCTCAAGTGTCCCATGGAATGGTCCGATTGCTGGAGCACGTATTGGTTTGGATGCTGCTGGAAAATTTATTTTGAATGTTACCTCAACTCAGATGAAAGAAAATTCTAGTCTTGATCTTGTTGTTGCTGGAACTCCAGAAAAATTGGTCATGGTAGAGGCGGGAGCATGTGAAGTTCCAGAGAATACTATGCTTGAAGCCATGAAGTGGGGATGTAGCGAATTAAAACCAGTTATTGATCTTATTTCAAAAATTCAAAAAGAAGTTGGACGCGAAAAAGATATGCCAGCGGCAGGAGAGGCGACTGATGCAGATAAAGCACGAGCAGCTCTTAAAGAATTTATTGCATCACAAGCTGATAGTAAAATTTTTAACACTCCAAAAGTCGCACGACCTGAGCGATATGCTATGCTTGAAGAATTGAAAAAGATGGCAAAGGAGGAACTTATTGGTGCTGGATTTGAAGAAGACGTAGTCAAGAAAGCACTTTCACAGCTCAAGCCATATGTTGCTGAGCAGATTACCAAACAAATTCTTACGAAAGGCCAGCGACTTGATGGACGGTCTCTTACTGAGATTCGTGAATTACAAACTGATGTTGATCTGCTCCCCCGAGTACATGGTTCTGCTATGTTTATGCGCGGTGATACTCAGGTTCTCTCAATTGTAACTCTTGGCGCACCTGGAGATGTTCAGACTCTCGATAGTATGGAAGAGGATGGTACCAAGCGATATATGCACCACTACAATGATGCGCCGTATACGTATGGCGAAGTTTCTCCTATGCGTGGACCTGGACGACGAGCGATTGGTCATGGTGCACTCGCTGAGCGCGCACTGGAGCCAGTACTGCCAGCTCAGGAAGATTTTCCCTATACCATTCGCGTAGTATCTGAAGTTATGGGATCAAATGGATCGAGTTCAATGGCTTCAACTTGTGGTTCAACTTTGTCTCTTATGGCAGCAGGAGTCCCCATCAAGAAAGCTGTTGCTGGAATTGCAATGGGTTTGGCATCTGACCCTTCGACAAGCTCAGGGCAGGCTAAAAACTGGAAAGTATTAACTGATTTACAGGACGTAGAAGATGGTCCTGGTGGAATGGATTTTAAAATTGCGGGGACCACCGATGGAATCACTGCAATTCAGATGGATACCAAAACACAAGGTTTGTCATGGGATATTGTTGATACTACGATCGCACAAGCCCGTGAAGCCCGATTGCAGATTTTGGATGTAATGGCTGCGCGTATTTCAACTCCTCGAGCTGACTTGTCTCCATTTGCTCCACGCATTGTAACTGTCACTATCAATCCAGAACGTATTCGTGATGTGATTGGTCCTGGTGGAAAAACCATTAACAAAATTATTGATGAAACTGGAGTTCAGATCGATATTGAACAAGACGGTCGCGTGATGATTACCTCAAACGACGGTGATGCTATGAAGAAAGCGATTGCAACTATTGAACAGCTTACTCACGAAGTTACTGCGGGAGAAACATACGAAGGTAAAGTAACTCGACTTGAAGATTTTGGAGCATTTATTGAAATTCTTCCTGGTAAAGATGGACTCGTGCATGTGAGTGAAATCGCATGGGAGCGAACTAACAAGCCAAGCGATGTACTCAAGCTCGGTGATACTGTTAAGGTGGTAGTGAAAGAAATAGATAATCTAGGTAGAGTGAACCTTTCTATGAAAGCACTCACTCCAAAACCAGAAGGCTACGTGGAAGCGCCACCTCGTGAGGATCGAGGTCCTCGTCGAGGAGGGAATGATCGCGGTGGATTCCGTGGTGGAAACAGTCGCGGACCACGAAGACCGTAAGTTATAGATAACATTTAGAATAAACCCTGCTTTTCACAAAGAGCGGGGTTTTGACTTTTTATGCATAATTCGATATTCTTGCAACGATAACAATAAGCCGCGGTGGTGAAATTGGTATACACGCGTGCCTTAGGAGCACGTACCTTCGGGTGTGAGAGTTCGAGTCTCTCC
>CAZMEW010000008.1:33253-42224 GCA_964565405.1 uncultured Gammaproteobacteria bacterium | reverse complement strand
AAACATATTGAAGTCAACCACGGTTACCCTATTGTGCAATTTGCGTATAGTTTGTATACTTTCCCTAGTATGAAGCGAAAATATACTTCTCCTTCTTTTGCTATGGTTCTTGAGCATGTCTCAAGCGGTGAGGTCGAGGCAGCAGCCACCCCCGCTTCTTTTAATACTCAAGAATCTGACTGGAGCGCTAATTTTGAAGAGGGGAAATTATCCGTAGATGTATCTCATGATGATACTATGGTGTATATAGTCTCAACTGTTGCGGGCGCAGCACCTGACCGCATTGAGATATATATTCATAATGATCTTTTGACTTTGAGAGGGGAGCGCATCAATCCTGTCGCGATGAAACCGCAGATTGATTTTTATCATAGCGAATGTTTTTGGGGTCATTTTTCACGGACTATCGTGCTTCCGGTCGAAGTAAATGGTGATCTTGCTCGAGCAAGATATAAGAATGGTATACTCGAGATTTCAGTGCCCAAACGAACCCGTGATCGTAAAATTTCTGTTGAAATTGTAGAAGAATAATTATATGAGCGTGGTAGATGTTCCAAAACCAAATATGCTTGATCCGCAGACGAGATCAAATAAGAGAGTAGTAATTATTGCTTCGATTACGATTGCATTTTTGTGCGGCATCTTTGGTATTGGTATTGCCTACGGAGAATCTTTTAGAGACCGAGTGTTGCCTGGAACACGGATTGGGACATTTGATATTGGAGGTATGACGCAAAGTGAACTGAGTGCCTTTATTGGAGATATGCATGGCAAACTTTTGGCGCAAGGAATCTCTGTGAGTTTTGTGGCGGGCACAAGCACTAAGAGTTTTATTGTGTATCCACCTCAGTCACTGAGTGAAGAAACGGTTACTGAATTTGTGGAAATTGATCCTCCTCGTGCTGCTGAGGCCTTGGTCATACAGGGAAAGACTGGGAATATTTTTATTGATTCTTTCAGAGCACTTCACTCGCTCATTTCTCACCCCCAAGTTACGATAGATAATCTTACCTATTACGAAGATAAGCTGTTTCTTGAGATCGATAAAAGTATGGCGGAGTACATTACTCCTATGATTAATGCTGGGGTAAAGATTAGTTCAGTATCTCCATTGAAATATGTTATCACTTCTTCTACTCGGGGTACTGCACTTAATTATGACTATATTTCTGATACTGTTAAACAAAGTTGGTCGCATCTGGAACAGCCCCATATTTATCTTGAGACTACTGAAACAGATCCTGAAGTCACAGAATCTGATGTCGAAGGTATTATTGATACCCTACCCGATGCATTTGATGAAGGGGCGCTGTCGATTGAATACTTCAATTCGTCGACTAAGCGACAATATAGCTGGAAATTAACCTCGGCATTATTGTCGCGCATGATAGATGTGGAGAAAAATTCTCAAAATCAATTCGTATTTAGACTCGCCCCCTCATCTACGTATAGTTATCTTCGTAATACTGTTGCCCCCGCAGTCGACATCGCTCCTCAAAACGCAAAATTTACTATTGGTGATGATAAAAAAGTTACCGAATTCCAAGGCTCTCATCCTGGAGTCACTGTTGACGTAGACAAAACTTATGAATTATTACAGCAGAAATTCGGTGGAAGATTTGATACGGCGACCTCTACACAGACGATTTCTGTAGTCACCAAAGAAGTCGAGCCTCAAATCAAAACGGGTGATGTGAATGACCTAGGTATTACTGAGGTTCTGGGGGTGGGGAGATCCGTCTTTAAGGGTAGCCCTGGAAATCGATATAAAAATATTCGACATGCTGCATTTGATAAACTTGATGGACTTATTATTAAGCCAGGCGAAGAATTTTCATTACTCAATGCACTGAAACCATTCACCCTTGCTGGCGGATATTTACCCGAACTTGCAATTAAGGGGGATCGATTGGTTCCTGAGATTGGGGGAGGGCTTTGTCAGATCGGTACCACTATGTTTCGAGCCGCAATGAATTCAGGATTAGAAATTACTCAGAGACGAAATCATTCGCTCATGATTTCTTATTACAATGATCTTACCAATGGTAACCCGGGAACTGATGCGACTATTTATGATCCTGGAACAGATTTTAAGTTTATTAATGACACGGGGCATCATATCCTTATCACGTCTGAATTAAATAACACGACGGGTGATCTATATTTTACTCTATGGGGTACGAGTGATGGGCGCAAGGGGTATTATATTCCTCCAACACTGGTTCGGAAAATTCCGGTCGGTCCTGCCAAAACAATTGAAACAAGTGAATTACCACCAGGGAAGAAAGAATGTCAGCATGCGTATCCTGGTGCTGAAGCCTATTTTACATATGTCCGTGAAATGCCGGATGGTGAGAAAAAAGAAATAGTATATTCAAGTTATTATCGCCCGTTACCTGAAACATGTTTGGTTGGAAAAGCACTTCCGAGTGAAGAGGGAGTAGAGGGTGGTTCTCCTGACGACGGCTTGTTTGGCACTGAGGATGGTGGAGGAGTGTCTCTACCTCCCACTTCTGAAGAGAGTATTCCAGTGGAGGGCTAAGTACGTAGTTATACACTTTAAAAATGGCTTAAATAAGCCATTTTTTGTGTTATTCGGTGTCTAGGTCTTGACAAAATATGTTATCTGTGGTACTATATGTCGTTACGTACTAGAAAGCTGCGTAACAGAGTTACAAATTCGCGTGCAGGTAGTGCGTCTTGAAAGATTCGATACACACTACCTGTACCACGACAAGCATGGGGATATGTAGAAGGAAAGTTCAGGCTTCGGCTCGTCTTCTCCTTTCACATATCTTCTTGGTACGGGTAAGGTTCAATCCTTAACTATAAAAAATCCCCCTTCGGGGGGATTTTTATTTATATACATTTATTCAATTACTTTATCTACCAATCCATAGGTAACTGCTTCATGCGCTCCCATGAAATAATCACGATCAGCATCTTTTTCGACTTTTTCAAGTTTTTGTCCTGAATGTTTCGCAAGTATTTCATTCAAGTGTTTTTTCATTTTTACAATACGCTCGGCATGAATCTGAATATCACTTGCTTGTCCCTGAGCTCCGCCCATGACCTGATGGATCATGACTTCACTGTTTGGAAGACAGAATCGCTTGCCCTTTTCTCCTGCTGCAAGAAGAACCGATGCCATACTTGCTGCCATACCAATACAAATGGTTGAAACTTTTGGCTCTATAAATTGCATAGTGTCATAGATCGCAAGACCGGCAGTCACTGATCCACCAGGGGAGTTGATGTAGAGCTTGATATCCTGCTCAGGGTCTTGGTTTGCAAGGAACAGAAGCTGGGCAACTACAATATTTGCGACATGGTCATCAATTGCCGTGCCGATAAATATAATACGATCTTTGAGTAATCTTGAGTAAATATCGTATGCACGCTCGCCGTACGTGGTTTTCTCGATAACGGTTGGAATAAGGATTTGTGATTTGATATCCATAGTGTGTACTAGATTGTGAATAAAAAAGGATACACGATAGTGTATCCCATTATACCTTTTTGAAGTATTTATTCAAGACAGGGAGGATGTGTTCGTAGGTTTGTTTGATTGGTGCCTGTATCGTAAATCCCGCTGCTTTTTTGTGTCCACCACCTCCAAATTCTTTTGCGACTTGTGCCACATCTGTATCATCTCTTTTGGTTCTCATACTCACTTTGACCATACCATCGGGTTTTTCACGGAATACTATATGTATCCTACCATCTTTTAATATACTCATGAAGTTTGCTACACCGTTCGCGCTATCATCATCTACTCCACAACTTAACATGTCTTCTAGGGTAATATGCATATATACAATATCGAGGTCTGTGTCATGCACCAGATTACTAAGCGCTCTACCCCATAATCTGAGTGTATTTACATGCTTATCTTTGTATAGGTATCGAACCACCTTTTTTAAGGCGCCACCAGCTTTTACGAGAGCTCCTCCAATTGAGAGACTTTTTTTTGATGTTGCTCCGTTGGTGAATGAGCCTGTATCATACATGATTCCACACAATAACGCAGTCGCCATATCTGGGGTTATTGATATTTTATTGTAGTTGAAATATTCATACAGTATTTCACATGTTGAAGAATTTTCGGGGACTACCAGATTGATATTACCAAACCGCGCGTTGTGTGCGTGATGGTCAATTACTACGACTGGGGTATTTTTGTTATTTTTGAGATAGGAATCCACGCCTGCGTATACCGCATCTCCAGAATCACATACAACAATAACATCACAAGGATTATCCCATATTTTCGGATCTGAAGTTGCGGTTTCCATGAGTGTTATGAACTGCAGTTGGCTTGGCACGTCGGTAACGCAAAAAATTTCCACATTTTTGTGATTTTGTTTTAAGTACGTTCCAAGTGCAGCTACTGCTCCTACGGCATCCCCATCAGGATTCTGGTGCGGGATTAGTCGTATGGTCTTGCTCTTCATGAAGAGCTCGTGGATTTGTTTTGATATTCTTTGTGGCATACTGATTACAAGAACTCGTGAGTATATACAGATTGCCCTCTATTGTCAAGGGTGGTATTATATAGTTCATAATATGGAAGAGTATAGCGAGAAGGCGATTGTTCACTATCGTAGATTCAATTAATAACTATGTACGTAACGAGGATTGAAATAAACGGATTTAAATCGTTTGCCGAGCATACGGTTATTGAATTTCCAAAACCGACTACTGATGGAAGACAAGGAATTACCGGGATTGTGGGTCCTAATGGAAGTGGAAAGAGCAATGTGGCTGACGCTATCCGCTGGGTATTGGGAGAACAAAGCATGAAAAACCTTCGCGGTAAAAAAAGTGAAGATATTATTTTTGCAGGAGGAGAGGGAAAGGGAAAAATGAGTCTGGCGTCTGTTGCGATCGTATTTGATAACTCCGATAAACGCGCAGATGTACCGTACGAAGAATTATCTATTTCTCGTCGTCTGTACCGATCTGGTGAAAGTGAATATGTATTGAACGGAAACAAAGTGAGGCTGGTTGATTTGCAAATTTTACTTGCACGTGCTCAATTCGGGCAAGGATCGTATTCAGTAATCGGACAAGGAACCATTGATCGGTTATTATTACAATCCGCTGCTGAACGCAAAGAATTTTTCGATGAGGCAGTAGGGATTAAAGAATTTCAAATCAAACGCCACCATGCATCTCTTAAGCTTGCTCGTACTGAAGAAAATATAACCCAGGCTGAAGCCGTTATGGTAGAG
The DNA here is from genome assembly GCA_964565405.1 of uncultured Gammaproteobacteria bacterium. Taxonomy (GTDB): domain Bacteria; phylum Patescibacteriota; class Patescibacteriia; order Magasanikbacterales; family UBA922; genus UBA922. The sequence goes on along the minus strand of CAZMEW010000008.1, from coordinate 36,990 downwards.
ATCGAACCTCGTCTCAAATCACTCAAACGACAGGTGGGCAAATTGGAACAACGTCAAGAGATTGAAAAAACATTGCGTGAATTACAAGAAGGATATTATGGTTCCCTCTACTCTTCTCTACAACGCACCATTGATACTATAGAAAATGAATTGAAAACTGTTGAAGCTTCCTATCATGCGGAACTTGTGCACTTGCAAGAAATTCAAACAGAACTTGCACATATTGCGCAGGAAAAATCGCGTAATGAAATATTTGATGAATTACAAAAAGAATTAGGAGAAATTCAGCAGAAAAAAAATCAACTTGAAAAAGATCGTGCCGTGGCACAGGCACGATTGGAGACTGAATATGGAAAGGCAGGCAAACAAAATCTTGCCTGGATTGAGAGTAAGATTCTCGAATTACAACAGGCAGGTGAATTAATTGTTTCAGATAAGCGTGAAAGTGAAAAGAAACTTGCTATATTACAAAAGGCTGCCCAAGAGAAAGTTTCTGAGGCAGAAGAATTGCAGCGTGAACGTATTCGTCTGCAACAAGAATATATACGCCTCGAGAATTCAATGCGAGAGATGGTTCGAGATCGGGACTCACTTCCTTCTGAAGGACTTCGTGCTGTTAGCGCGATTATTCGTGAGCCGAGAGGGTCTTTTGGAGGGGTCGTGTATGGTATATTGGCTGAACTTGCACAGGTAGAAGATACGTATCGCGTGGCTCTTGAAGTGGCTGCATCAGCGCATCTTGCCTCAATTGTAGTTGAAGATGACCGGGTTGCGGAAGAATGTATAAAATTCCTTAAGCATCATCATCTGGGATTTGCCACTTTTTTGCCACTTAATACGATCAAAGCGCGATATCTGCCTCAGGATATTGAATCATTGACACATCGACATGGTGTGTATGGACTTGCGTCGGAACTTGTGTCCCATGATTCTCTTTTTGATCATATTTTTTCGTATGTGTTTGGCTCCACACTGATTGTTGAAGATATCGATACTGCAAGACAAATCGGGATCGGGAAAGTCCGCATGGTGACTTTGGGGGGAGATGTGATGGAGACAAGCGGATCAATGAAAGGTGGATATCGTCATGCGCGTAAACATGGACTCACCTTTGCTGCGAAGGCTGCCCAGTTATCTATACCTTCAATTGATGATGTAGGACATGAATCAGAGCAGACGCGAACCAAATTATCAGGACTAGAAATTGAGATTGATCGAATCAGGGGTGAGGCTGCTAATCTGCGTGCAGAGGCAGAGATTGCTGCTCGATCACTTCGTCTTCTCGAAGAGCGTGAACACGAGAATGCTGCACATATTTCTCGATTATTACAAGATCAGAAAGTGCAGAGTATGAGTAAAGGTGAATATGGGGAGATGGTAAAAAGTTTTTCAGCTGATCGAGATTTGATTGTTCAAGAAATAGAAAAAATTTCAGAGGCGATCGAAGGGGTACAAAAAAGAATTCAGAAATTTAATCAGGAAGAAGAAGAAAAGCAGAAACGTGTGTTTGCTCTTCAGGATCAGATGCAGACAAGACAACAATCGCTCAATCAGGTGGCTGATCGGCGTCATACACTCGAGGTTGATCGAACACGTCACATCACTCACCGCGAAGGACTGGATGAAGAGATATATGTAGAATTGAAAACGTCTTTTGCGGCAATTGCTGCAAAAGGAATCCCTAAGCTTGCACACACACTTGAAGAAACGAAGATAGAAATTGAAAAGGGTAAATATACCCTGAGTCTCATTGGTGGAATTGATACTGAGGTTCTTACTGAATATCAAGAAACTAATATTCGATATGAAGAATTGAAAACACAACTTCATGATCTCAAAAAAGCTTCTGAAGATCTCTACACCATGATTGAAGAGTTGGACACGCTCATGAAAAAGAAACATTCACAATCATTCAAAAAAATTAAAAAAGAATTCTCGCGATATTTTTCAATTCTCTTTGAAGGTGGTAAGGCAGAATTGAGTGAAGTGTATGGTAAGGTTGAGGAGAATTCTGAAGAAGAGTCTCTTCTTAATCCGCACACGAGGGAGAGTGAATCTGAAGATGAAATTGAAAAGAAGAGTCTGAAGAAAAAAGATTTGCTTGCAGGTATTGAGGTAATCGCATGTCCTCCAGGCAAAAAGATTACTAATCTTGCTGCACTTTCAGGTGGGGAACGGACACTTACATCGATTGCGCTTCTTTGCGCTATTCTTCATACGAATCCTTCGCCATTTGTATTGCTTGATGAAGTCGAAGCCGCGCTTGATGAAGCAAATACGCTTCGATTCACTAAGATTCTTACTGAACTTGCATATCAGTCGCAGTTTATTATCATCACTCACAATCGGGTGACCATGCATGCTTCAGACGTGCTCTATGGAGTGACGATGGGTGGTGGGGGAGTGAGTAAGCTTGTGAGTGTGAAGGTTGAGAACAAATAGCGTTGGATTATAGCTAACTATTTTTATTCATAAAATTTACTTAGCGAATTAGATCCATATTCGATTGATGAGGGTATTGTAGGGGATGAAAGTACTACTACAGCAAGTTTTGACGAAAAAGGTAATGTGTTGTATCATCTGCTGAATCTCGCGTGTTTCAGGTTGATGTACAAGTGGATACTCAAGAAGTACCTTGTCAGTTAACCATACGAATGGAAGGGAAGAAGGGTGATAAACGAGTATTTGGTTCTATTAAACCTCTCAAATCCGTTGCCTAGATCTACCTCTACCAGTCTTGACAAATATCCTCTTCTTTGGTACACTTTGTTTTATCTAACCCGTCTTACGCTCTAATTTGACAAGGATTTAGATACTAGTTTATTTATCATTATTATGTTGACTATTCGTCTACAAAGAATTGGGAAGAACAAGCGACCAAGTTATCGTGTGATTGTTTCTGAAAAGGGGAGAGATCCTCATGCACGAAGTCTTGAAATTTTGGGATCATACAACCCACTTGATCGTGAAAAAAAATTGAATATTGATACTGAGCGCACGAAGTTTTGGCTTTCAAAAGGAGCACAGACATCTGACACTATCTTCAACCTATTCCTTAAAAATGGAATTGTAGAAGGTAAGAAAAAGCGAGCAGTCAGTGTTACTAAAAAGAGACAGCTCGCACTTGATGCACAGAAGGCAGAAGCGGCTGCAAAGAACGCTGAAACTACTCCGCCTGCTGTGTAAAAATAATGTTCTTAATATCTAAAACCATCCCAATATAAAATCTGGGATGGTTTTTTTATTGTGGATAGCCTATATTTTTTTATTGACGAGCTTGGCATATTTTGTTATATTCTTTTAATAGAACTGCCCATGTTTGGGAGTCGACAGTTCATCTAAAATTTAATTTATTTGTAATTTTATTCATGATATGGCAGAACATCAGGATGAAGTATTTATTGAATTTGTTATTAAAGCGATTGTTAATCACCCAGATAAAGTAAAGGTGACCCGAACTGTAGATGAGCGTGGAGTTCTTATTACTCTTGACGTTGAACCTACTGATATCGGCTATGTTATTGGTCGACGCGGTAACACAGTACGTGCAATTCGAACCCTCCTTAAAGTAGTGGGTGCTAAGAATAATGCACTTGTTAATTTGAAAATCAATGAGCCAGAAGGTGGCAGATTTGACGCACCTCAACAAGTAACACAATCTTCTTCAGCTAGTGACTCTTCTAAATCAGTTGAAGATGCGCTTGAAGATTTGAAAGGAATCTAAATAAAACAAATAA
>CAZMEW010000008.1:15103-33243 GCA_964565405.1 uncultured Gammaproteobacteria bacterium | reverse complement strand
TGATAAGAATAATGCACTTGTTAATTTGCAAATCAATGAGCCAGAAGGTGGTCGCCGAAGTACACGTCCTGAAGAGACTTCAGCGCCAACCTCAACATTGGGTGATGTAGATACAAGCGCTATCGATGATCTCGGAATTTAGTCTTAGAAAATGTGAACCCTGTCTTTGATCAAAGGCAGGGTTTTTATTATTGACTTTTGGTTATTTTTTCGTTATACTGCTCCTGGTTTGAGAGGGGTTTATAGCTCGTTGGTCACCTGCCTGCCGGCAGGTAGGAAGCGTCACATTGATCCCGATAAGGCGGACTCATAGCTCAGTTGGTTAGAGCGCCACATTGACATTGTGGAGGTCAGAAGTTCGACTCTTCTTGGGTCCACCATATCGGGATAAAGGTCGGTGGTTCGAATCCACCAACGATCACGGAGTTTATACATCTATTTTGTAATTGCGATAGAAGTCCGACCATGGACTCACGAGTTCATGGTACAGTTCGAATACTCTTAAACCCACGTGTTGTAAAGGACCTTGCAAAAAAACCTTTTTCTGCTATACTCTCCTTCACACTATTTTTGTACACGGGCATGTAGCTCAGTTGGCTAGAGCGCGTCACTGATAATGACGAGGTCCCCGGTTCGATTCCAGGCATGCCCACACACTATCCGACTTTGGTCGGATTTTTGTTTAGGGTATATTTATTATGGATGATATGTTGTATATTTGCATTTTCCCCAAAAAATGCTATAGTACCCTCTACATTTAGAGTTTATTTATACTTATATGGCTGATCTCTATCAAGAGAAGGAAAGCTTGGAAAATTCAAATGACGAAGTACATGAACGTGGGGTACTCAGTAAGGTTGCCTTGTTTTTTCTAGAAATTATCAAGATCGCCATATTGGCGGGTGTAACCATCGCATTGGTACGATATTTTCTCTTTAAGCCTTTTTATGTCAAAGGGCAGTCAATGGAACCGGCATTTCATGAGCGTGATTATTTGATTATTGATGAAATTACATACCGCTTAAGAACTCCTGAACGAGGAGAGGTAGTAGTTTTTAAATCTCCAATTAACACAGATTATTATCTCAAAAGAATAATCGGACTACCGGGTGAGCGGATAAAAATCGAAAATAATACCGTAATTATTTATAACGAAGCAAATCCGCGTGGGCTAGTCTTGAACGAGACATATCTTGAAGAAGAAACCCCTGGATCAGTTTCTCTAACTCTTGGTTCTGATGAATACTTTGTTCTCGGTGATAATCGGGATTCAAGTTTTGATTCTCGTCGATTTGGAGCAATCAAGGAAGAAACTATTGTTGGACGTGTATGGTTCCGTGGATGGCCTGTGAGTCGTATGTCGACTTTCTCTCTCCCAGAATATCTCCCAGAGTCAACCCCCACTACCTCCTCTTAAGAATTAAGAATAAGGATTAATTTATTTTTATGCCTACGAAAAAGATTGCCAAAAAAAATTCTCAGAATCGTCCACGACCGAAAACTGCTGCTAAAAATGTTCGTCCTTCTCAATCTAAAAAAATTGTCACTGCACCAAAACCAAAGCTTGAGGAAAAAGAGCCACAGAAAAATATGCCATTCGCAACTTTGCGTGGTATGAAAGATATCCTTGCTCGTGAGGGTAGACTTTTCCAGCGGATATATGAAACTTCTCGTAGTATTGCAGATTCATACGGATTTTCGTATATCGAAACCCCCGTGCTTGAACAAACATCACTTTTTGTTCGTTCGATTGGTAAGGGCACTGATGTTGTTGATAAAGAAATGTATACATTTGAAGATAAAGATGGGAGTAAAGTATGTCTGCGACCTGAGGGTACGGCTCCAGTTGCTCGCGCGTACGTTAATCATGGGTTGCATACTTTGCCACAGCCAGTAAAAGTGTGGTCATGGGGTCCTATGTTTCGTCATGAGCGCCCTCAGGCAGGAAGATTTCGAATGTTCCATCAGTTTGGTTGCGAAACACTAGGTGAACACTCGGCAGTAATTGACGCTGAGCTTATTTCTGTTGCCTATAATACTCTCAAAGATCTGGGTATTTCTGCCTCTGTTCGTATCAATAGTATTGGGACACCTGAAGATCGTGAGAATTATCTTGTGGAGTTGGTTGGATATTTTAGAAGTAAGCGGAGTTATCTGAGTGAAGAATCAAAAAAAAGATTGCTCAAGAATCCTCTCCGAATTCTTGATTCAAAAGATGAACATGATCGTGCGATTGTAGATGAGGCGCCACAGATTGTGGATTGGCTTTCTGAAAATTCAAAAAAGTTCTTTATGTCAGTACTTGAATATCTGGATGAGGCTGAAATTCCATATGTACTTACCCCCACGCTTGTTCGTGGACTTGATTATTATACTGATACGGTATTTGAACTTGTGGAAGATGGTGTTGAGGAAACTCAACAAGGCGCGCTCGGTGGTGGTGGGCGGTATAATGGACTTATCGCACAGCTCGGCGGACAGTCAACACCCGCAGCAGGTTTTGCGATTGGGGTTGACCGTGTCATACTTTCTCTTAAACGTCAGGAAGAAGAGGCACGTAAGGCGGGTACATTTGTTGATACCTCAGACGAGCCTAAGGTATATTTTGCTCAACTTGGTGAACAGGCGCGCAAAAGGGCGCTCCTCATTATTGAACGTCTTCGACGTTCAGGAATACACGTTGCACATAATTTGGCAAAATCTTCTATTAAAACTCAACTTGAGCTTGCAAACAAAATCGGTGTTTCACACACTTTGATTCTCGGGCAAAAAGAGGTCCAAGATGGTACGATTATTACTCGAAACATGGAATCAGGTATTCAAGAGATCGTTGATCAAAAAAAGATTGAGGGGGTGGTGCGCAAACTTATCAGCACCTAATTTGACTAATTGCAATTTTTCGTGTATATTTAGCTTACTTATTTATTAATCCACCTTGAGGAGGTGAATTACTGTGTCAGAATTAAAACGCAAAAAAAATGAATCATTCGAAGGATTCATGCGCCGCGTAAAACAACAGTGGCAGCGATCAGGTACGATTCTACAAGCACGAAAGACTCAATATTTCGAGCCAAAGAAAAGCAAGAACGTACAAAGAAAACAAGCAATCAAATATGCAAAAAAACAGGCAAAAACTGAATTCTTGCGTAAGATTGGCAAATTGCCTCAAGAAGAAATGAAGAAACGTCCTACACGTTAATTTTGTTATGTCACTTATTGAACAGCTACAAGCTGCACAGCTTACTGCAAGAAAGGAAAGAGACCAAGAAACTCTTACCACACTTCAGACTATACTCTCTCAGATAAAAAATGAGCAGATTAACCTCATGAAAAAGGAAGCTCTGTCCGATGAAGAGGTAGTCCAAGTTCTTCGTAGATTCACCAAACAGCTTAAAGATGCACTACTCGATTTTGAAAAAGCTCAGAGAGAAGATTTGATTCTTAATACGAAACGTGAAATTGATTTGGTAGGAGAGTACTTACCCAAGCAATTAGGCGAAGCAGAAATAGAATCGTTGGTGGTGGGCGCGATAGCTGAGACTGGTGCTGTGAGTCAAAAAGATTTCGGTAAAGTAATGTCAATAGTAGTCAAACAAGTTGCTGGGCGCGCAGATGGAGCGACTGTCCAGGCAATCGTGAAGCGAAAATTACCATCAATTTAATTTATTTGAGTATTCGGTTTTCCCATGCTCCCGAAGACTCGAAAAACTCAGGTGATAAGACCAAAAGTTACCGTATGGATTATTCGTTCGGTGATTTTTGTTTTTTTATTCTCTCTTTTTTCTCTCGGAATTCATCATTTGACTTCGGTAGTATATGCACAATCAGAAATTCCGACTGAAAATGTTGATGATTTTGGTGTAGCGCAGGTTGGTCAAAATATTAATGTCGCAACACCGGCAAATGCTGATCTACGTGTACTGATTGTGCGTATTATTAATGTTGTCTTGGGATTTCTGGGTATTGTGGTTGTCGGCATTGTACTGTATGCGGGCTATCTTTGGATGACTTCACAGGGAAATGAGGAAGTTGTTGCAGCTGCAAAAAAGATGCTTGTGAACGCGACTATTGGTCTGGTAATTATTATTTCTGCGTATACGATTACTACCTTTATCTTGCGTTCTCTTCTTGCTGCTATTAATGGTACAGGTGGAAATACTGATTCTGCCCCTGTATTCCATACCTATACTTTTAGCGGTTCGTTGGGAAGTGTTATTAAAGATCATTATCCCAAGCGTGATCAGCGAGAAATTCCGAGGAATACAAGTATTGTCATTACTTTTGGGGTTCCCGTAAATCCTGCAACTATAATCGAAAATAGTAATCGGACCTGCTGGAATCCAGATCGGACTGGTGCCTCTACTCAATGCACTACCACTTCAGGAGGTATTGTCGGTCCTGAGACTCCACTTGAATCGATTGCTAATCCTTATTATGGTGATTGTACTGATCTTGATCGTGATGGCGTAACTTCGATGAAGACTGAGTGCGACCAACTTATTGTTAAAAATGTTATTATAGATGAACAAACAAAGTTTAGTGCTCAAACGATTACTGATGGCACGATTGGTGTTCAGGCTTCTGCGCTTACGACCTATGATTCTGACCGAAATTCTTTTACATTTGTCTTCAGACCTCATGAATATCTCGGATCTTCAACTGAAGATGTTACTTATCGGGTTCGATTAGGCACATCACTCATGCGAGCTGATACTAATAAGAGTGTTTTTGAAAATCAATTTAGTGAAGGATATCAATGGGATTTTACAACTGGAAATTTTCTTGACCTCACGCCGCCACAGGTGATCGAAGTCTATCCTGAGGAAAGTACTTCGGTCGCGAAGAATTCAATTATTCAAATTACGTTTAATGAACCGATTGATCCTACTACAGTTGAGAGTGTCGTCAACGAAACTACCAATTCCTCTTTTGTTTTGTTGAATCAAACAGTTGACAGTTCGGCAACATTTGCTACCGGGAGTTGGAGACTCTCCAATGGATATCGAGTGCTTGAATTCACTCCTGCTACACCATGTGGTGTTAATAGTTGTGGTGAGACTATGTTTTGTCTGAATGTCCAGTGTACGGGAGCTTCGTGCAAGAGTCCTTTTGGAGGACTTCTTCGAACTGCTGAATGGACACAGAATGCAGAAGCGCCTTATGAAGCCGTACCGTTCTCAGGTATATATGATCTTGCTTTTAATGGTCTTGATAATGCGAGTGATAATGAAGCACGTACACATCTGATCAAACCAACGGCTAGTACGGGGTTATTAATTCTTTCGGGTGAAAAAGCGCCAGATAATTATTGGTGGAATTTTGAAGTTGAAAATAGGATTGATCGTTCAAGACCATATATTGAAGAAACCTTGCCAGGAGTTGATGCTGAAGATGTGGCGGGTGATGCTCATACGTATCTTCAGTTTAGTAGTAAGATGTGGGCAAAGACATTAGAAAATATTTCGCTCGAGGAGTATCCAACAAATGTGTGCGCTGATGCCGCACTTCCTCCCGCAGATCGTGCACCCTCGAATTCTTGTGAAAGATTGGACACACTTTGGTATCGTGTGGAATCAGTTACTCGGGATAAAAAAACACGAACATATCTTGAACATCGAGAATTTGGTCCTAATAGTCTTGATCTGTATTACATCCCTACTGTCCCAAGTACGGTCAAAAATTTATCTCAGAATTGTGCATATCCAGGATTTGGGCCCTGGGCTCCTGAGAGCGTTCTACCCAGCGTACCTTCCAATTGTAACATCGAATATGATGACGCAAATGGCACCGTACTCTCTCAGGCGGGATGTGTCGGCGTGGTTGAGGAAGCTCAGGGTGATACTGGATGTGTATATACTCTTGGCTCAGGATCTGGTGGTGATGAGAATAATCCCATATTTCGAGCAGGTACTGTATCAGAATGTGTAAGTCGAATACATACTCAATCACCGAGTTCATATTGATATTATGAAACGTTGGAATCATCTTATTTTTTCCTTCCTATTTGGCGCAATTATCACTGCTCTAGTTATTAGCGTTCCAGAGGTAACATACGCAGAACAAAATTCTCCTGATTCATTCGGTCTCCAGACTGTTGGACAAGAAATATCAGTACCATCGCAAACTACTGATATCCGTTTTGTTATTGTGCGGATTATTAATATCTTCCTTGGTTTTTTGGGAATTATTGCGGTTAGTATTGTTCTCTATGGAGGATATTTATACATGACTTCGAGGGGTGATGAGGAACAGGTGGCGGGTGCTAAGAAATTGTTAATCAATGGAGCGATCGGGCTTGTCATTATTATGTCAGCTTTTGCGATCACATCTTTTGTACTTCGTAGTCTAAAAAGTGCTATCGATGGTGGCGAAGGAGTAGAAGATGATCCAGATCTTCCTGGTTCATGTTTTGATGTCGATTCTCCATATTATCAACAAAATCAAGTATGGTGTGACGGTGTGTGTGAGTCTAATCCTATTCAATGTTCGAGTGCTAAATATTTTATCGTAAAAAGTATTACCCCGCATACACCTGAGCAAAACGATTTTATTGATATGAATAATGCGGTTATTCGCGTTCTTTTTAGTAAATCTGTCGAGACGGGTCGTGATGCATCCCAGATTTTTTCTATAGTCAATAGAACAACAGGGGAAACTATTACAGGTAAATTTGATTTTTCTTTTTCAGAAAATAGAACGCTGGTGATTGCTCGATATCACGAGGGGTCTGTATGCGCCACTACTGAAGATGTTGACATGAAATGTTTACCAAATGGTGAATATGAGATTAGAGTTGATGACTCTATTGAAGATATCGATGGAAGAAAGTTGACGACCCGGATATCCGCATTCAATCAGACCTTCCCGTTGGAAGCGGTATTCAAGACGGGTGATCTTGGAACAAATCCAGTCATCGACGATACTTTTGATCTTCTCACGCCAATTTCCATTAATGGACAAAGTGGAGATGTGATTTATTCGATCGTTCAAGGTGCTTCAGACACTACCTTTGAAACCACGCTTCGTGACCAAAATGGAAATTCATATGCGCATTTTAGAATTTTTAGAGAAGGTGCTACGTCTACGACTCTAGGCGAATATCTAAGTGGCCCACCTATTTCTCAGGGTTCAAGTAAAGCATTTGATTTCGTTTATCATACTCGAATTACCCTTACCCCGGGTAGGGTCTATGTTGCAGAAGTTGTAGCGCATGATATCGATGGAAATACGATGACTCGTCAAGTTCGTTTTCGCACAGTACCTCCGACTTGTGTGAATAATGAGCTTGATCCAGGGGAAACTGATATCGATGAAGGGGGTCTTTGTGGAAGTACGCAGGGCAATAGTTGTACTTCAGATAGTAGTTGTGCTCGTTGGCTTAAATGTCTTGATGCTTCGTATAATTCGTGCTCGAATGGCGCATCTTGTACATGTAAAGCTGTTCCATATATTTCAAAAGTAGAATACATGAATGGCGCTTCAGGAAACTGGATTACCATACAAGGTAAGAATTTTGGTAGTAGTGCGGGTGAAATCAAATTTAATTACGATCTCAACAGTGATAATGTGATTGATTCTTCTGTTACTGCATCTCTCGCACAATGTCGTGAGGGCGCTATGTGGAATAATTCTTGGATTATAGCTGAAGTTCCAAAACAGATTGAGGGAGCTCCAGTGTCACCATCAATATCAGTGAAAAATACACAATTAGCAGACTCGGTAGGTGAGAGTGCCATGGTAAGTATGCCAGGATTATCAGTAAGTAATGTGCTTAGTCTGGGTATGGAAGAAAGTGGGGGTTCAACAGTTATTGATGCAAGTTCTCGGGGGAATAATGGCTATATTAATGGTTCAGTCGAATATCGTTCCGATGGTAGGGTTGGAGACGCTTTTGCCTTTACTGTTGACGGTGACTCTGATCCTAGCTTGGTTACGCAATCAGGTGGAGTACGAATACCTGTATCACAAAACAGTTCACTTGATTTACAGCAAGGTAGTGTCTTTGCGTGGATCAAGAAGAATTCTCTACCTATATATTATGATGGAATTGTGGTGAATCAGGGTAATTATGGAATGTTTATTAATGAACAGAACAAGTTTGCAGTATATGATTGGAATGGAGGCGGTGAGGATAGATGGATAAGTTCAGAAATCAATGTATCTGATGGAAAATGGCATTATGTAGGCTTTACATTCAAGAGTGGAGAAGAGGGGGGTACTAAACTCTATGTCGATGGACGAGTAGTTAAAAGTGATAAGATCTATGTCGCAGGAGGAGCTGGGTCTCTCGTTATTGGAGCTGGGACCAATGACGTTAGTTCACAATTTTTTACTGGGTCAATAGATGAAGTCGGAGTGTGGAATAAAATTCTGTCTGAAGAAGATGTGCAGTCGCTCTATAGCGCATACATACATCCTAAGTTTACTGATTTTACTAATGATAGCTTCGGTCCTAATTTGGGTACCTTTACCTACAATAATATTGGACGACCAGGCTTATGTCGTGTGAGTGTGACTAACGCTTTTTCAATGACTCTTCCTGACGGAACTGTTCGTCAGGTTAATGTCGGAGATACGGCCGCCCCAGAAGGAGTTGAAGTTACTGTCGAGGGAAAGGGTTTTGGGACAAGTGAGGGTGTGGTTGCGTTCGGCTCACTCAATGGTCGTGTGGGAACATGGTCAGAAGATGTTATCGCATCATTTGTTCCATACGGTGCTGAAGGTGAAGTGTCGGTGTATGTAGTAGGGGACAATAGTGTTGAGAGAAGTAATTCTGTACCGTTCACTGTTCTCTCGACTGCTAATTTGAATGTACCAACTATTACTTCAGTTGACCCTTCTTCTGTTACCCGGGGCAGTTATATTACGATTACTGGAATTGGTTTTGGTAGCGAGGGCAATGTATTTTTTTCAAAAACTGAAGGTGCTGCTTGCCCAATAGGCGGTTGTATTCCTGCGGGTTCGCTTCCTCAGTCATGTGGAGACACGTGGAGCAATACACAAATTATTGCAAAAGTACCCAATGATCCTCAATTTGAGCTAGGTGAGTATTTTGTGGTAGTAGTTAGGAACGATAATAATACGCTCGCTCGAAGTTCTGGAAAGGAAAGTGTGACGGTTGTGTCTGGTTCGCCTACACCGAGCATTTGTCGGATTGATCCACCTCGCGGACAAGCGCCTATAATTGGAGAGGGGGGTGTTACCCTCTATGGAGAGAATTTTATCTCGAACTCGGAAGTTAAATTCTGGTTTCCGCTGGCACAGGCTTCTGATCCTGAGTCTTGGCTTTCTTCAGCATCGGGTAATGTGAGTGGCGGCACATCGATTGAAACGGGTATTCCTTATGACACAAATTCTGGACTTTCTATGTCAAGTGGTCCGATTAAGGTTAAGAATGGATCGAACTTGCTGAGTAATAGTATTCATTACGAAGTTCTAGATTGCCGCGAACCTGGAAGTCCACAAATTTCTGGTTTTCATTGTTGTAGTGAAGGGCCGGAAGCTGGCAAATGGAAACATGGTAATTTTTCGTGTGAAGGAGGTAGTCGTGAAGCGGGGTATGTGTGGAGGTTTACGAGTGGTAAAATTCCAAAGAAGTTTTTTGTTATTGAACAATGTAGTGAAGAGTTACTGCCTTCACCCAGTCCGTCTACTTTATGGCAGGATGGGAAACAGAGTTGCATTAATGCCGATCTTAAGGTTCGCTTTAATTTACCTTTTGATTTTTCTACTATTGTGTCTAATCCAGATGTGGGTGATATTGTGAATACTGCGATTGCGGTATGTGGTGGTGATGCCAGTCAAATTGATTGTGGAACAGACGAGGAAATTGTCACTGCTCAGTTTAAGGGCACAGAGTTCAATCCTTATACGATTGCTTTTAGTAAAAAAGATGAGAATAATAAAAATCTTGATGCGAATACCTGGTATCGGGTTGGACTTTCTTCAAATATCGCTTCGACTCGATTTGAGGAAGAGCTCGGACAAACACAACAGAAAGTAGAGAAACTCGAAGCTACTAAATCTTGTAAGATTGGTGGGGTCACCTATGCGTATTGTTTTGATTTTAGAACCGGGTCAACTGATTTTATGTGCACACTTACTGGAATTGGTATTGATCCTCCTGAGTATAAGACAACGTTATTGGGAATAGTGCAGGATCCACGGTCACATCGAGTGTCTGATCTTGATCGAGTGTTCGATTTACTCGCTGTTCGACCACTCGTCTATGGAGGCTTTGGAAAATCTAATTTGGCATGCACGACGCTTAATGTGGATAATAAACCTTGGATGTGGGGACCAACCACAAATGCTCCTGCTACTGGTGCACATCTGTCAGGTAGGTTGAATTCGAAAGGTTATGCAACCGCATGGCAAAATAATCCTGAGGGATCTCCAATAACTGCAGAAGTTACCGAGAACAATGAAGTGTTTAAGGCTGAAAGTATTCTTAAAATTGACCTCGGTAGTCCCTATGCTAAGAATGTGTGGCCATCATGTCTTGAAGCGTGCGTGAATGCAGAGATTGGAATCGAATTTAATCAACTTATGGATTCGAGAACTTTTGATCCTTCAAAAGTCGTCTTGCGTGAATGTACGAATGAAACATGTACTCATACGGTAGGATCTGCGATTGCTCTATCAATTACTCCTGATTTGCAAAGTAATACCATACTTCGAGCACATCCCACCTCACCTCTTAAGAACAAGACATGGTATGTGGTAAATTTGGAGGAAGGTATTTATGCTGTAGGAGGTGTGACGCCTGCAGGAGTGATCAAACCTGGAAGTAGTGCTTTGCTTAAACAGTGGAAATTCAGAACCAAAGATTCTGCGCAGCTTTGTCTTGCGGAAAGTGTTCGTATTTCTCCTGATCCATTCTATTCTACATTTATTGGTGAGGCAGAGTTGTATCGTGCACTTCCAACTGGCTCGCCTGATTCTTGTAGTCCCTATGGGCAGCAACTCAATCCGTGGGATTACGGGTGGAGTTGGAATGTGGAAGATACAGCGGTTGCTAAAGTTTCAAACTTCAGCTTTGCGGGCAGTTCAAAGTCATCATGTACGATTGGGTGTACCCCGAAGGGGAGTGATATTTCTCTTGAAGAAAATCAGTTATTTGAAAATAACTATCCAGTCTGTGGTAATGGTATACAAGAAAGTGGGGAAGACTGTGATATTGCATTTGGTGGTGAAAAACCGGGTATTTCCTGTACCTTTAGTTGTTTGCGACCAGGAAACCCTAATGCAGGACTGCAATCATTACAATGTGGCAATGGAGTAGTTGACACTAGCGCTGGAGAAGAATGTGATCCAAAAGATCCACGTGCTGTTGCTCAATATTGCACAAATATGTGCGTATTTGCCGGTTCCTCTCCTGAGACAACTGGAAATGTTGCAGCCCCAGTATGTGCGAGTGGTAAAGTTACGTATGGTGAAGATTGTGACACTGAAGATCCTCTCACACAATATAGGTGCTCAAATAAATGTCTAAATTTGGGGACATCGATTGCACAATCTTGGTGTGATGGGTGGCTCAGGTGGCGAAGAAATTTGAGTGGTGTGAGTCCTGCTGCAGCTCTCCAATATGCTGAAGTTAGCCAATCAGAATTTGATTTAGTTTGTCGCGATGCTACTAGTGTGTGTGGAAATCGAATTATTGAACAAGGGGAAGAATGTGATACGGACAGCGCGCAGTGCTCCTCTCGTTGTTTGATCCAAAATGCGTGCGATACCGCTGCTGCGCAATGCACTGCCGGAGCTCCAGGGTGTCTCAATGATTGCACTTACGCAGGATCCTCGGTCACTTATTCGAGTGCGTCTATCTGTGGAGATGGGAATGTGGGTATTGGTGAATATGGAGGTAACCCTGAAACCGATGTACTCTCCTGTGAACTTCCTGCTAGTCAAGCAACTAATTATTTGGGACAAAATCCCGTACAGATTGTAACTTCTGTCGGTGATGTTGAGAGTCCACAGTCTGGGGTAATTTCTGATATTAAAACTCATGTTATTGCAACTGTTGACCGCACCAATAATCAGGATACCGGTGATCCTATTACGATTACTGGCGTATCTGGATCAGGTGAGTATCATCTGCAGTGTGGATATACCGAGTATGATAGTCAGAGTGGTGATGGTTTGTATAATAATTGTCCTGCGAATACGCTTAATAATTTTGGCGTTGCTTCCAATTCATGTTGTGTTGAAAGACCACTGAGAGTGGGTGAGTATCCGCCTGCTAATGCAGGACTCGGAGCCAGCGCCCCAGTTTGTCGAAATACTTATATCAGTGTTACTTTTAACAAAAATATTCCAATACAGAATATTCAGGACAATATCGAAGTTGTCCAGAGTTTTGATCCGACGTATTCGTGTACCGAACACGGAGGTACCGATGTTACGCGTGACATGAAAGATTTGCTTGCCCTCAATGATAGAGGTAATTCTCTTCCAGAACATGGGAATCTTTGGGTTCGTATCTGGGGTTCCATCAAGACATTTTTTACCCGACTTATTCGATTGACTGTTTTTGCTGCGCCTCAGCCAAATCAAACTCTATCCCCAAATGTCGTTTGGTGCAGTGGTATTACTCCTTTTGAGATCAAACCAACGCATGAAACTAATGAAGAAGGGGTTATCACTCAAACAGTTGTTTCTTTGTATGTGGGGCAAGCATTTGAGATGAATCAATATGTGGTCGTACTTTTGAATGGAGGAAAGAGTGGTATCAAGAATACCGCTGGAGTGAGTATTAAATCTCCTTTTGGTCCGGATCTTTCTGATTATTGGGTATTTAGAACGGGTGATACCGTGTGTAAAATTAGGGAAATTACGGTCGAACCTTCCGGAGCTCTCTTTACTGTTCCGAATAGTTCAAAATCATTTATTGCAAGTGCGCTTAGTACTAATGAAGATCAAAAGATTGTTTCTATCCCTGGACAGTACGAATGGATTTGGGGATGGGGTCCTCAAGGCGATAATATTTTTGATATTCCTTCTATAAGTGATGCTCCTAATCTGATTACCTCAAAGGGTGTTCGTGGTCATACAGATGGTGTGGTTAGTGCAGCGGTGGTCGCAGATATGTCTGAAACAGATAATCAAGAGGGAAAGATTTTCAATACGATCGTTAGTCTTGATGCTCTATTTTGTCAGCGTCCATGGCCAGCAAGCGGGGTTGATGTTCCTCAAGGTGTTGTATCGACCACGGCATTGTTTATTGATCCTAAGTACAATTTCTCTATGTATTATTGTGCGGATAGTGGAAACGCGCTTACTGAGGCAGATGACTTGCCGTATTTTCACCATGTAGAGATTATTACTGATCCAGCCGAGCTTGGAGCGGTTTTTACCGATCAACTCCCGGATGCTCTGAGACGATATCTTCTATTTGCTGACAAAACAGATGATGCAATTGGGGTGCAAATTTTTGCTAATCCTACAAAGAATGGTAAAAGACAGACACTCGATGAGTGGTACATAGAAAAATTTGCAGATTTATCTGCAGTGAAACGAGCGAGTATTGGTGGGTATGATGCGTTGATCAATGATTTTAATGTGTATATCAATGCATTTAATATCGATGGTAATTCGATTTATAATAATGTATATTTATTTAGTATCGATACCAATGTTACGCAGGGTACGAAACAAGCATTTCAACAACTTATCAATTCGCTTAGATTTAATATCAATCTTACAAATCATAACCGTTGTCTAACTTCTGATACGCCTGATCATATGCATACGGTTCGTGAAACTCCTAACGAATTTAACAGCACACTTTTCTGCACTACTGATTTTGACTGTCGAGAGACCAGTGGAGTTCCTAAGAGTAATACGAATGGAATCTGTTCGAATGCTGCTACTAAGTTTTCACGAGATATGCAACGTCTTGAGCAATTGCATGATACTGAAGAACAAACAGATTCACTTATCGATTAAATTATTGATTGTTTTTATGGTCAACCGTTCACATTTTTCTCTTCTCATCATATTCACTATTGCGGTTGTTGGTCTTTTTTCTGGTTTTGTTTCAGGTGTATTTGCGACCGCTGATAATTCTGAACTTAATTTCTCAAGCGGGACGTATATACCTGGGTATACGAATTCAAAGTGGCCATCTTGGGGTAAACTTGGCAATATTATTAGTGGTGCACCTGTTGACCCGGTGAATCAGTGGGCGGGTTGTTCTGGACATGACCCAAATACCTGCTGGAGTGTTCCATCTACGACCTTTAAGTGTCCTGCTTATGCTCAGACCTACGAGTATAGTTTTGATACTCGTGTTAATGATTATAAACTTTATGCTCCGTTTGAATTTGTCCGATCTTCAGATGTAGGATTTGCTTCTGAAAATTTCGTCTCTCAATATATTGATTTGAAACATCTAAGCTTTACTCGATGGTGCACTCCTGATTCAGTTATTAGTCCATTTGGTGGTCAATGTGGAGATGGGACTATCAATATTGGGGAAGAATGTGATCCTCCTGGGCGTACTATTATTTATGATAATGCGTGTCCAGTGGGCACCTATGCGAGTGCCACCTGCAATGCACAATGTGAGTATACTTACGGAGCGTGTACAGCCACTGTTGCGGTATGTGGTAATGGAAAAGTGGAAGGGTCTGAACAGTGTGACGCAGGTTCTCAGAATGGAAAATATGGAAGTCGATGTAGCGCACCCACACCTGATGTTGATGGATCGGGTTGCCAAATCGAAGCTGGTGCACAGTTTTGTGGTAACGATAAACTCGATACTAATGCACAAGGAAATTATGTAGAATTCTGTGAAGAAGTAAATGGCGCGTGCATACACATTAATGATAATGGGGAGATCATTAGATCCAGAGTCCATACGCTACTTGATCGTTCTGGATCAATGCAGTCAATAGTGCCCAATACGGGTAATAAAACTCGATGGCAAAATGCGGTTACTGGTTTGACTACTATTTATAAGAGTTTGCTTCCCAATGTTGATTTTTCTTTAAGTGTTTTTTCGAGTTCCACTTCCGAGTGTTATCGAGATTTGGGTAATGTAACATTCTCCAATTCGACTACTATTTTAAATAGTATTACTCCAACTGGAGGTACTTCTACTCGGTGCGCATTGCAGGAAGTGATAGCGAAGAAGGATTCTATTTTTGGAACCAATGATGCGGTGCCTAAAAAATTGATTTTAATTACTGATGGGACACCATCTGATGGGACTGATCAAGAAACAGCAAACGTAATTCAACAGCTTAAAGAGAATCATATTCTTACCTATGTGGTTGGGTTTAGTTCGGTACCGACCACAACGTTGAATTTATTTGCTGAAGCAGGGGGTACCAGTAACGGTCTATCAGATTTAGATAAATTTTTCAAAGCAGAAAAAGCTGATCAGTTCGTGAGTACTTTTGGTGAAATACTTGGTTGTTTTGAGTATAGTCAGTATAAACAAAATTCATGTGCCTGGAATTGCCAGGCCTATGGGGAATATTGCGGTGATGGGGTAATTCAGCAGCATTATGGAGAAGAATGTGAGCCGTCGGTTAGTGGAGTGGCAGCTTGCACTAATTATTGTAAAAAAGTTCAAACCGCAGCTGCGGTGTGCGGTAATAATTCTGTAGAACAGGGTGAATCGTGTGATGATGGGAATACTACTAATAATGATGGTTGTTCATCTCAGTGTTCTTTTGAAACTGCTGTTGCTGCGTGTGGAAATGGTAAAATTGAAACAATTAATGGAGTAGCAGAACAGTGTGATCTTGGCAACACCAATGGAGATGTCTGTGTTCCTGGGTACGGAGTATCGTGCACCTACTGCAGTGTTCAGTGCGAGAATATAACTGTAGATCCCACACAGTATTGCGGAAATGGGCAGGTAGACTTCAAGGCGCAAGTTTCACCACTAGGTCTATTGAATTATCAACAACTCGAACAGTGTGACTATGATGATAATCAGGTGTATGGTTTTGCTCCATCGGTTTTGACCTCCCTACCTCCTAATGGGCGAGTACCTAAACAATGTCCGGATAAAGGCATGTTTACATGCTCTAATTCGTGCCAGAGCCTTTCAGACTCGAGTTGTGTTACTTGTGGTAAGGCACAGGGTTTACCTATACCAAAAGTTGCAATACTAAATCCCATGACACAACTTGGGAAATCTCCATACACGACGACTATTGGATATGTTGATCTTCTTCGAAAGAACCCGCCAGGTAGTACGACAACTACGCTGCAGTGGCTAGGTTATCGAAAAATAAATTATAGAGCCGAAGATGTGAATACGTATATTGATCCATTTCAGCCGTATTTCTTATTCATTAACGCCAATTATCAACCTGTTTTGACCGACGGACTTCAGACAAATTCAGCATGTAATAGTGAATATGCATTACTCTTTAATCCGAAACATATTAGTAAGGCAAAGACTGGTAATGACACGGGCATAAATAATGTACAGGTGGTAGATCGGGATTTTGCAGATTTGTTTGACTATTCCGTTCATGGAGAGGGGGGAGTGATAAATAATGAAGTAGTGATGTCTCCAGCTGTGTATACTAATCAGCTTAGAATTGTTACCCGATGGCAAAAGAAAGGACTTGTTACTACTACTTTATTTTTAGGGGAGTTGTACCAGGATAAGACTAGTCAGCCGTCGGATCAATCGGGAAACACATATTCATATTTTACTAATGTGGCCAGTCCTGGAAATGATTTGAATTGTGGTGAAGTGCGAAAAGATCCTTCAAATTATTATGTAGCGACCAACTGTCCTGACGCAGCTAAACAATTGATCATGCATAAGTTTCTCAATCCTACTTCAACGGTTACTGCAGTACAGGCAGTTACGATATCTACTGCTTTAAATTCGGTAAAACCCCTTGGATTTTATGTCACCTCTCCTAATGGACCGATCAATCAATTAAAAGATTATGAATTATGGGTGGATGTGTATACTTATCATGAAGGACAGGTTCCTGACCTTTCGATTTATCAACCGACTTATTCATTCTCACTGAAAGACGCCGTACCAAGTGCATATTCACTTGCGAGGTATTGGCACGTGTTTAATTTGGTTATTACGGGAACCCAGACTTCACTAGGTCTTACGAATAGGCAGTTTGTTATTCAGCCTGTAGGAACTGATGGCGCAATTGTTTCGAATCAATGTGAGGTGAGAAGAAACATGCCTGATACTACTCAATGTGATGGCGGGGCTCCAGTACCATTTTCAGCAACTCTACTTACGGTTTCTCCTCAGGCATTGAGTGTTGGAGCTGCAGCAGGTAGTAGTCAATTTGATATTTATTCAAATAAAGATTGGGTGGTCAGCGAGAGTGTAAGCTGGCTGAGTGTAAGCTCTCTTAGCGGTTCAGGAGAGGGGAGAATTACTATTAACTATAATCCAAATCCGGATCCGTCTAGTAGAGTAGGGACTGTTATCGTAGCTGCTGCTGGAGTGACAAAAACTATTACTATTACGCAGGCTGCTGGGACAACTCCTACATGTGCAAATGGTGCAACTAATTACCCGACATGTACTCTTCCATCTCTTTCAGTAAACAAAACTACGATCACTCTTCCTGCTGCTGCAAATAGTAGTGACTCATCTGTCACGGTTAGTGCGAATATTAACTGGACGGCGGCATCGAGTAACTCATCGTTGGTTACAGTTACACCTGCAAATGGTGGGAGTGGTGGAGGAGCCCTAACTATCAAAGCAGTAACTGCTAATACGAGTGCAGCAGAGCGAACACTCGGCACGATTACGGTCTCAGGATCAGGAGCAACTGCCCAGACTATTACGGTGAAGCAGTCAGGAACTGCACCAAGTCTCAGTGTTTCTCCTACAACTGTGAATCTCGCGGCCGCTAATGGTAGTAATGCTGTGGTTGCTATAACTTCGAACATAAGTTGGACTGTGACGGATGATCAGTCGTGGCTGACTTTGTCACAAATTAGTGGGTCAAATAATGCAAATATAACGATTAGCGCACTTTCTGCTAATACTTCAGCTTCGCCTCGCACTGGAACTGTTACTATTACGGGTGGAGGAATTACGCAGACTGTTACTGTTACACAAGCCGGAACTGCACCATCTCTTTCAGTAAACAAAACTACGATCACTCTTCCTGCTGCTGCAAATAGTA
>CAZMEW010000008.1:13924-15003 GCA_964565405.1 uncultured Gammaproteobacteria bacterium | reverse complement strand
TCTCAGGATCAGGAGCAACTGCCCAGACTATTACGGTGAAGCAGTCAGGAACTGCTGCTTCCCTTACAGTATCTAGAAATACAGCAAACGTTGGAGCAGCTGTAAATAGTACGGATTCAATAACAGTAACATCAAATGTTGCATGGACAGCAACCGAAACTTTATCCTGGCTTAGTATTTCTCCTTCGAGTGGTTCGGGTACGGGTGTTGGTGTTACATTTAATTTTATTACTACTCAAGCAAATGTCTCAGCTTCGCCTCGTACTGGAACTGTTACTATTACGGGTGGAGGAATTACACAGACTATTACTGTTACACAAGCTGGGGCAAATATTCTTTTAGTTAATCCTGCAACATTGGACATTGGTGCGGCAGCAGGCAATTCGTCGGTTAGTGTATCGTCAAATGTTGCATGGACAGTGACTGAGAATTTACCATGGATCACGTCAGTTTCACCTGCTAGTGGCTCAACAAATGGAACATTAACTATTGCTTATAGTGAAAATACGTCAAATTTGGTTCGAAGTGGCGATATCACGATTAGTGGTGGTGGTTTTACTCGAACTATTACAGTAACTCAGGGCATGTTATCTATTACTCCCGCATCATTTACTGTTGGCCCTGCTGCAGGGAATTCATCATTTACGATTACTTCAAATGCAAACTGGACAGTGAGTGAAAATGTTTCCTGGATCACGTCAGTTTCACCTGCTAGTGGCTCAACAAATGGAACAACAGTGACTATTTCTTATGACGCTAATAATGGTACAGTGAGTCGAAGTGGGACTGTTACTATTACCGGAGGTGGGGTAACGCGAACGGTTACGATAAATCAAGGATTTCTTAACGCAAGTCCTGCAACTATAACATTAGATGTCGCACCTGATGGTAGTGATGCAATCTCCATTGTTTCAAATCAAACTTGGAGTTTAAGTGAGAATACAAGCTGGTTTGGTTTTTCGACTACGAATGGGTCAGGTAATCGAAATATTCCTATTGCTTATACTAATAATGACACGAATGCGAGTCGAAGTGGGACTGTTACTATTACCGGAGGTGGGGTAACGCGAACGGTTACG
>CAZMEW010000008.1:0-13824 GCA_964565405.1 uncultured Gammaproteobacteria bacterium | reverse complement strand
ATAAATCAAGATTTTCTTTCTGTAACCCCCACCGTGGTAAACGTTT
The DNA here is from genome assembly GCA_964565405.1 of uncultured Gammaproteobacteria bacterium. Lineage (GTDB taxonomy): Bacteria > Patescibacteriota > Patescibacteriia > Magasanikbacterales > UBA922 > UBA922. Next base: position 13,778 of record CAZMEW010000008.1, on the reverse strand, counting down.
CTAAGGGTTCGGGTACTATTTCAGTTACTGTGTCATCGAATCTGGATTGGAGTTTGGGTAGTAATACCGCGTGGTTGACTCCTTCAGCTCCAAATACCATTAACACACAAACGGTTTCCATCTTTTATAATACTAACCCCGCAGGTTCTCCTGCTCGAATTGGGACTGTCAGTATTACCGGAGGTGGGGTAACGCGAACGGTCACGATAAATCAAGCGGGTGGTTAGTAGTGTATTGTAAGTAAGCGTATATTTGACCCGCAATATTCACTCGCTTCTAAGTATGATATACTTTATGACAATCTGACCTATGTCTAAGAGAACTTTCATTATTGTCAGTGCGTTCGTATTTCTTGCCATTTTTGGATACGGAATTTGGTGGTATTTTTTTCGAACCCCTGTTTCTCAACAGGTGATTCCTGAATGGTACAAAACTGATAAAGATGGCGATGGAATACTGGATAGCCAAGAACAAGAAATGGGAACCAATCCAGAAGAAACAGATACGGATGGAGATTCGGTCCCTGATCGATTGGAAATCGAAGTGTATAAGACTGATCCGAAAAATTCTGACACCGATGGTGATGGATTTTTGGATGGGCTCGAATTACTTGAAGGACATAGTCCACTTGAAAAACCAGTAACAAACCAATAATTTTTTATTAAACATACTATGTTTGATGATGTGCAACCTCCAAAATCTGGCACAACACCACCGAATCTACCATTGGGAGAGTTGGAAGATATGTTTGAACACACGGATTCCGTCCCTGATTCATCTGAGACGTCAATTCCTGCACCGGTAGTTAATACCGCGCTGAATGCTGGTGTTTTGAAGCCAAAGACGAATACTGATTCGATTGAAGATTCTTCTACTCCGCCTCGTTCTACTAGTTCTACCCCAACAACTTCCCCAACTTATACACTACGTACACCTTCTGCCCCATTCTTGGCTGAAGAACAGGGGGCAGGTCAGATTCCACAGTCAGCGGAAGTGCCCCAAGAAGCTCCGTTTAGTGGTGGAAAAATTCTCGGTTTGGTCATTACACTTGCAGTTCTTATTCTTCTTGGATTTGGAAGTTTATATATCTACACTTCTTTTATAAAAAATAATGCTACCGAAAATAATAACTTCATTACTCCGGATACGGTTACTACGCCTGATACAACTCCAGACACGACATCCGATACGAACACTTCTTCTACAAATACCACTGAAGACACTATTTTGTTTGGTGAACCTGTTGATACTGATAGTGATGGAGTATCTGATGTTGATGAAGCAGGGTATGGCACCAATACTCTTAATTGGGATACTGATGCTGACGAACTATCAGATGGAGATGAAATCATGATTTGGAGAACCGATCCTCTCATATTTGATACTGATCGCGATGGGTATGGGGATGGAGTCGAAATTAAAAATGGGTATAATCCTCTAGATACAGGTAAATTATTTGAGACCCCTACTTCAACATCGGGTAGTTCTACAACGTCGCCATAATTTTTTCTATGCGACTGTTTGGCTCACAGAAGACTGTACAAACTCCTTCTCTTGTCGAGAATGGTTTAGATATCCATAAGATTCCTGATGCTTTTTATGGAGGTAATAATCCTGTTATTTATGAACAAGTATCGACGAGTAAGTCGAAAGATGTAACACGAATTGCGCCAGCCATATCCACCCCTTCATCACCAGGAGCTTCTAAGCGACGATTTCCCATCATCGTGATAGTTGGTTTTTTGGGCATTCTTGTAATCGGAGGTGCTTCTGCGTATTATATTTTGCAATATCGCGCTGCACGGAATTCTACGATGTCCAATCCTCCTGTTGAAACTAGTGATCGGATACCGGTAATCCCTTCGATTTCCCAAGTAAATTCTACGCAAACAACAAGCACTATTAGTTCGAGTACGATTGGTCCTGCTCCTACTACCACGCCTTCACTGATTTCTAACTTTCTTGAATTTCCATCAGTCAATTTGGCGAACAGCGCTGATGTGGATCTTGATCAATTGACCGATATTGAGGAAGCGCTCTTTGGTATTGATAGTGGTACATGGGATACAGATGTTGATGGATATTATGATGGACAAGAATTGATTAATTTGTATAATCCCCGAGGTGCTGCTCCAGTCAAACTTATTGATTCAGGATTGGTTCGTGAATATGTCAATCCTTTTTCGGAGTATCGGCTGTATTATCCGCTGCAGTGGCAAAAAGGTGCAGTAGATCCTGAAGAAAAACAAGTACTGTTGAGTTCGATTGGTGGTGAGTTTATTGAAATTCGTGTATTCCAAAAAAATTCAGGTGATACTTTTTCTCAATGGTTTCAAGCGAATGCACCTGATCAACAGTTTAATCTACTTACTTCGTTTACCAATCGTTTTGGGGTTGAAGGATTCAAGCGGAGTGATGGATTGGTGGTTTATTTTGATACGAGTTCTTTTGTTTTTGTCATTCTGTATCACCAACCTGAATCTACGGCACCCATACCATATCGTTCGACTATGCAGATGGTGTACCAGAGTTTTAGACCAACAGCAACTACGAGAACGATTCCCGAACAGGTACCTATACAGAGTTCTGAAAATTTAACCTCTACACCTAATTCAGTATCTTCGACTTCTCCTTAATTATTTATTGTATGACTGTGAAAGATAGAGGTAGCGAAATTTTGGTTTTTATAACCGTTGCGTCAACTCCCGTGGGAGCATCAGAAATTATACGTCTAGTATCTCATATTTTGCGCAAACTCAGAGTATCCGGCTCTGTCAGTATTCATTGCATTGGGGATACGCGTATGCGTTCACTTAATTCTCAATACCGAGGTAAACATTCTACTACTGACGTGCTTACGTTTCCTTTGCATGAAGGTGAGTCTGTGTTTACTGATACACAGGAATTGGGGGATATTTTTCTTTCAGGCGCCCAGATCGAACGACAGGCACGTGATTTTAACATTTCACCCCGAGAGGAATTTATCCGCATGCTTGTACACGGAGTACTGCATATTTTGGGGTATGATCACGTTGCCAAGAAGGAGGCTCGTCAGATGTTCGCTTTACAAGAAAAGTTACTTTTTGAATTACTTTAAATTGAATGTATGTCTTTCAAGAGTTTCCACTATGCAGCCCGAGGAATAGTGCATACCTACCGCACTGAGGGAAATTTTCGCTTTCAGTGTTTTGCTGGTCTGGCAATCCTTGTGCTTTCTTTTATTTTTCACATGAAAGGGTATGAGAAAATTATCCTCTCAATGATGATCGCGTTTGTGTTGGTGCTTGAGCTTCTCAACACTACGATTGAGATATTTTTAGATCTTTTGAAGCCACGTTTGAGTCCGCACGTCGAATTGGTCAAAGATATTATGGCAGGCGCGGTATTGATCGCCTCGCTCGGTTCCCTTATTGTGGGGGGTATTATTTTTATACCGTATATTGTTGAGCTTATTAGTCATAAATGATATACTATCCCTTGATTGTAACCATATTCTATGGCACGCAGTAAAGTACATACAGAAATTATTGTAGGGCTCGATGTGGGGTCTACCGCAGTTCGAGTTGCGGTAGGACAACTTACATCTTCTCGCGACATGGCAACTGAATTGCAGCTTATCGGAGCGGCCGAGGTTCCCTCCGAAGGTATTCAAAAAGGCCAGATTGGCAGTATTGAAGATGCTGTATCTTCGGTTTCAAGCGCTCTTGAGCATGCAGAAAAGATTGTCGGGTTGCCCATTGAACATGTGTGGGTGGGTGTTTCTGGTACTCAGATTATTGCGCAAGAAAGTAAGGGTATTATTGCTGTTTCCCGAGCCAATAGCGAGATTACGGAGGAAGATATCGAGCGAGCTGTCGAGGCAGCTAAAAATATAGCCACCCCGCTTAATTATGAAATTCTTCATGTTTTACCTCGGAGTTACTCAGTTGATACACAGTCTGGTATTAAGGATCCGGTTGGCATGACGGGTATGCGTCTGGAGGTGGATACAAAAATTATTCATAGCGTCTCGTCACATGTGAAAAATCTAAGTAAAGTCATTTATCGTGCTGGTGTTGATATTGATGATTTTGTACTTTCGATACTCGCAGCTGGAGAAGTTGTCGCCACTCCTCGTCAGAAAGAGTTGGGTTGCGTTGTGATCAACATTGGTGGGCCAACCACCAGCATGGTTGTCTATGAAGATGGCGATGTTATTCATAGTGCTGTTATTCCTATTGGTTCATCTCATATCACCAATGATTTAGCTTTGGGTCTTCGAACTTCTATTGATATTGCAGAGAAAGTGAAGTGCGAGTATGGTGAATGTGTAAGTAAAAAACTTAATAAAAAAGATACTGTTGACCTTTTTAATTCTGGATCTGCCCAGTCAGAAATTGTATCTCGTTATTATATTGCTCAAATTATTGAAGCCCGCGTCACTGAAATTCTTGAAAAAGTCGATGATGAGCTCTCGGTAATTGGTCGAAGTCAGATGCTACCTGCAGGAGCTTTGTTTGTGGGAGGTGGATCGAAGATTCAAGGTTTGACTGACTGTGCTAAGGAAGTCCTGGCTCTTCCTAGTCAGATTGGCTATCCACTTTCAATTGAAAGTATTAGTGACAAGGTGAATGATATTGCTTTTGTACCTGCGGTTGGTCTTGTAAAATGGGGAAGTGCTTTTACTCATTCATCAGGAAAGAGAGTTGCTTCTATCAATGTACTTGGCAAAGCTAGTGAAAAAATAAGGTCTATCTTTAAGAATTTAGTGCCGTAATTGGGTAATCATTTTATACAGATATTTTCGACCTCCCTTGGTGGGAGGTTTTTTTCTTACTCTTTTAGTTAGAGGTTTGTTTTCTTGACACTGATATTCAAAACCTTTACACTGGTAGTAGTTCCCTGTATACTTGTTCAAATAATAATAAACTGAATACAAATTGTACTCATAAGTGATTGTGTATGCCTCAAGTAAAACCCGATATTGAAACATTTGCAAAAATTAAAGTCGTGGGAGTAGGCGGATCTGGCGGATCCGCTGTTGCTCGTATGGTTGAAAGTAATATTAGGGGGGTTGAATTTTTGGCATTCAATACTGATGTACAGGCTCTCCATCATAATCCTGCGGCGAAGAAAATACATATTGGTAGAACGGTCACTCGAGGACTTGGTGCTGGTATGAATCCAGAACTCGGTAAGCGAAGCGCCGAAGAATCACAGAATGAGATCAGGGAAGCACTGAAAGATACTGACATGATTTTTATCACGTGTGGACTTGGGGGTGGGACAGGTTCAGGTGCTGCGCCAATTGTTGCGTCAATCGCACAGGATATGGGAATTCTTACGGTTGCGGTCGTAACAAAACCCTTTTCTTTTGAAGGACCGCAGAGAAAAAGTATTGCTGAAGAAGCGTATAATCAACTGATTCAGCACGTAGATACAATTATCACCATTCCGAATGATCGTATTTTACAAATTATTGACAAAAAGACTTCGTTACTTGACGCATTTAAAATTGTAGATGATGTGCTGCAGCAGGGTGTGCAAGGAATTTCTGAACTCGTTACTATTCCTGGGCTTATCAATGTGGATTTTGCTGATGTAAAGACGATCATGAGTAATACCGGGTCAGCTCTTATGGGTATTGGTACTGGAACTGGAGAAAATCGGGCAATAGAGGCTGCGAAGGCGGCAATTTCAAGTCCACTTTTAGAAATTTCAATTGATGGAGCGCGAGGTATACTCTTTACTATTACTGGTGGAGCCGGTCTTGGAATGCAGGAAGTGGCTGATGCGGCTAAGGTAATTACCAGTTCAGCTGATGAAAATGTGAAAGTAATATTCGGTGCAGTTGTTGATGAACGTATGGGTGAAGATATTCGTGTTACGGTTGTTGCGACTGGTTTTGATCAGCGAGATATGCTTACACATGAGCGTGAGAATAAAATTACACTTGACTCAAGTACTGATCCAGGGCTTGAGGTATTTACTGCTCGACCATTTGGAATAAAATCAGGATTGTTCACTAAAAAGACTCAAGAAACTGCGACCGCAGAAGAAGAAGTAAAATCTGCAACTCCTGAACCTCGTGGATCGTTTACTAAGAAAACTGTTTCTAGTGATACCCTATCTCACCAACGAATACCACCCCAAGGTGGTGCGACGGTCCGTAAACCTGCTGAAATAGAAGATGATGAGGATTTAGAAATTCCCACCTTTCTTCGAAAGAAAATGGGTATGTAATTGATGAGTAAAACCCCCTCTCTTGATGAGGGGGTTTTGATTTGGAGATACAGGGGTGTTATACTACGTTACACCTGAATTATTATGCACTGCCCGATTTGCCATTCACAAGAGAGTAAAGTTGTTGATTCAAGACTTACCCACGATGGGTATGCAATTCGTCGTAGACGCGAATGCACTGAATGTCAGTATCGTTTTTCTACGATGGAGGAAATGGAGTTATTGGATATTGTGGTTATAAAAAATAATGGGAGACGAGAGGCGTATTCACGAAAAAAGCTCGAAACTGGTATTTTGCATTCGTTGACTAAACGACCTTACACTCAAGAGAATTTTGACAAAATGATACATTCAATCGAGCGTAAGCTTCAAAAGAAAAATCGACGAGAAATTTCGAGTACCGAAGTCGGGGAGGTGGTAATGGCGCATCTCAGACGTTTTGATAAGGTCGCCTATATTCGATTTGCATCGATTTACCGAGCTTTTGAAGATGTGAAAAAATTCCAAAAAGAAGTTCGCGCGCTTGAAAATGGGAAATAAAAAAGTTATAGTGTATATACCTTAACTATTTGTATGAGTTCACATCATTCGCAACCCCCGAAACCGTCAGAAGAGAAACGTGATGACTTGATACCCATCCCATCTTTGCATACAGATAAACCACGTGAAAATGAACATGATACACTTAAGACGCTCATTGAAAAAAATATTAAGTGGTCACAAGTCATTTATCATCAAAACCGTAAAATTCAGAGACGGTTGAGCTGGATGGTTTTTGGTAGCTATCTAAAACTCTTTTTGGTTTTGGTTCCTATTATTTTGGGTCTCATTTATCTACCACCACTTGTTTCTGATTTCCTCAAGCAATATGGATCTCTCTTGGGAGATAATCAGACGTGGAAGGATTATTTGGATTTATTTAAGTCAACACAATAGGTATGGCGTTGGCGATTCAGTTTGATGCACGGGTATACGAAGCGCTCAAAAAAATTCCTCGAGGGAAAGTTGTCACCTATGCTGATATTGCTCGATATGTGAAGAATCCTCGCGCTGCTCGTGCAGTGGGTAATGCGCTCAATCGAAATCCACATGCTCCGAAAGTTCCGTGTCACAGAGTGGTACGACACGATGGATCGATTGGAGGATACGCATTTGGATCTACAAAGAAAATTGAGATTTTGAAGGGTGAGGGGGTTGTGGTAGAACGTGGAAAAGTGGATTTACAAAAATTTGGGTATCGATTTAAAAGTAAGACTTGAATCATTTCTGTTGTGTCGTACCTTTGAATAACTAAAATACGGATTTGCATCCGTGTTTTTTAAATCGATTTTAAATGAAAGGGACCAGCAACTTTTCCCACCCCGCGTGGAATAAAGTTCCTGGTCATACCAAGTGTGTGCTTCGCTTCTTAGTCGTCCGGGCTGGCCTTGGCGAGAGAGAGGAGAAAGTGGTACTTCTGCTTCTCTTCAGCTTCGTCCTTCAGGAGTTGTTCGGCATAGCATGCCGCGTGATAGTAGCGGTCACAGCGGAACAGGACGATCTCGCCTTCGGTCACGATGTAGGAATCGTGGGGCGTTTTTCCGCTCTTGAGTACCCAGACACCATCACTGCGACCTACGAATTCAGTCTCGATGTCCTTCAGCGTCTTGCCTGATTGATCAGGTGCGACGATGATGTGCTCGGGAAACCACTGCGACTCGATGTCGTGGCAGTTCTCGAGACTCCAGTCGGCCTTACCACACTTAGCACAGGCGATGTCTGGAGGAGCGATGAGGAGTAGCGCTTGTGTGTCCTGACGCTTTTCCCACCGTCCGGGATTGAGATGCTTTGCGTGGTCCTTCGGGTGGCGCAGGGTGCAGTACTCGGCGTATTCTTCCTGAGTCATGACCACGGGCATGCGGGCACGGTCCTCGTCAGTGAAGAGCTCTCGATTGAGACGGAACACGTTCCCCATGTGGTCGAGTGCGAAGCGCCCGAGGATGACGAAGTGTTGCAGGTCCTTCGTGTGTACGGTCCGGCTACCCACGACCTTAGGGTGTATCTGGCGTTCCCTCCGTTCCTTGAAGAGGTTGTAGAGACCTGGATACCCCTCGCTCTTGATCCGGTTCTCGATGCCTTCCTTGGTGTTGCAGTCATTAGGCATTTCACTCTCCCTTGTTGTCTCTGTCCAGAAGTGGACAAACTCTCCTGCAAGTTAATCACTAATTATGGTACATGTCAATCTTGATCGTAGCTTTAATTTTCATTATTTGTTGTCTAGACAGTAGTGCTTTTACCTAGTATTATAGCTGATACTATGTCTGATTTTGTACACCTACATGTACACTCGCATTACTCACTTCTCAATGGTCTTGCCAAGCCTAAGGCACTAGTTAAGGCTGCAAAAAAAATGGGTTTTAAGGCGATTGCACTCACAGATTATGGAAGTATGTATGGGGCAATTGAATTCTATCAAGCATGCCTGGATAACGAGATCAAGCCAATTATTGGATTCGAGGCATATATTGCACCTCGAAGAATGACTGATAAAGATCCTGAGCTAGACAAGAATTTGTATCGGCTTATCCTACTTGCAGAAAATTTTGAAGGGTATCAGAACCTCATGAAATTATCTTCAGAGGGACACTTACATGGATTTTTTAATGGAAAACCTCGAGTAGATAAAGAAGTGTTGCAGAAGCGAGCAAAAGGCATCATTGCTCTTTCTGGGCCGATTGAGGGTGAAATCCCCCAATGGATAAAGAAGGGTGATCTCAATGGCGCAAAAAAAGTAATTGAAGAATATAGTACTATTTTTGGGAAGGAAAATTTTTTTCTAGAAATTCAGGACCATCCGGGAATTGAAGGACAGTTGACGGTGAATACTAATCTTATTCAACTTTCTAAAGAAACTGGCGTTGGGCTTGTAGTAACGCGTGATGTGCACTATCTCAATCCAGAAGACGCTGAAGCACAGGATATTTTGCGTTGTATTTCTGAAGGCTGGAAAGTGGAATACACTAATCGCGAAGATTATCGGCAGGTTGATCGATCGCTCAACCTAGGTAATGATATTATTTCTCGATTTCGTCATGTTCCTGAAGCAATTGAAAATACGGTGAAGATTGCTGAACGTGTGAATCTACAGATCCCACTTAATGTGTGGCATTTTGCGCCAATTGAAGTGCCTGATGGAAAAACGCCTGATGAATTTTTACGAGAAGAAGCATACCGATATGTGGGAAATTTTTATGATCCAGTGACAGATGAAATTAATACCCGTATGGAATACGAGCTTGAGATCATCAAGACCAAAGGATAGTCTCGATACGTTTTGTGTGTAGCTGATTTTGTGCGATATGCAAAAGAGAAGGGTATTGTAGAATCCACCCGTGGATCAGCTGCAGGATCTCTTGTTTCGTATATACTTGGAATTACTACCGTTGATCCAATCCGTTTCAAGTTACCATTTGAACGTTTTTTGAATCCATTCCGTCCAAGTGCTCCTGATATTGATACCGACTTTGCCGATGATCGTCGAGAAGAGATGATCGAGTATGTAACCAAAAAATATGGAGCTGATCGAGTTGCTCAGATTATTACTTTTGGAACCATGGCAGCGCGCGCGAGTGTGCGAGATGTAGGGCGTGCACTCGGATATTCGTACAGTTTTTGTGATCAGGTTGCAAAATTGATTCCCCAGGGTGCACAAGGGTTTCCGATGACTATTGAGCGCGCGCTCAAAGAAGAGCCAGACCTTAAAAAAATTTATGATACTAATCCATTGGTAAAGCGTCTTCTTGATTTGGCAAGGAAAGTAGAGGGATGTGCCAGACACACCTCCATTCATGCTGCTGGGGTAGTTATTTCTCCAACTTCTCTTACCGATTTTACTCCCATTCAACGTGAAACTGGAGGGGAAAAAATTACCACGCAATATGAAATGAAATCAGTGGAAGCGGCAGGAGTTTTGAAAAATGATTTTTTGGGAATTAGGAACTTGGCTATCCTTGGGAATGCGGTCGTTATTGTAGAAAAAACTACCGGAGAGAAAATCGATATCTATAATTTACCACTTGATGATAAACAAACATTTGAAATGCTTGCGAGAGGTGAGACAATGGGCACATTTCAGCTGGGCGGATCAGGAATGACCAGGTGGGTTAAAGAATTGAAGCCTAACCGTATTGAAGATATTATGGCAATGGTGGCTCTCTATCGACCAGGACCAATGGAATCAATTCCAGAGTATATTCGTCGTAAATATAATCCGGCACTTGTTACCTATCCTGATCCTCGACTTGAGAAAATTTTGGGGGCGTCATATGGTCTTCTTGTGTATCAGGATGATGTCATGCTTACTGCAATTGAGCTCGCGGGTTATGACTGGATGGAGGCAGATAAATTCCGCAAAGCCATGGGTAAGAAAATTCCTGAGGAAATGGCACAGCAAAAAGTGAAATTTTATAAGGGCTGTAAAGAGGTTGGTGGGTTAAAGCAAGAAAAAATTGATGAACTTTGGCGAGCAATTGAGCCGTTTGCTGCGTACGGATTTAATAAAGCACACGCAGCAAGCTATGGAATTGTTGCATATCAGACAGCTTATATGAAAGCGCATTATCCCGTACAATATATGACGGCGGTTCTTCAGGCTGAATCAGGTGATAATGATAAGATTGCGCAAATTGTCGGCGAATGTCGTCGGATTGGTATTGAAGTGCTACCCCCTGATGTAAATGAAAGTTTTCGATCATTTGCTATGGTGTCGAAGCCCGGAGAGAAAGGGCGCATACGTTTTGGGCTTACCGCAATCAAAAATGTGGGAGAACACATTTGTGAAGTTATTTATCAAGAGCGAAAAACGAATGGAAAATACACGTCTCTTGAAAATTTACTTGAACGAATTGATGATAAAGATTTGAACAAAAAATCAGTTGAAAGTCTCAGTGAGGCTGGTGCTCTTGATGGTTTTGGGTTTGATCGAGGGTTGTTGCTCGCAAATATCGAACATATTTTGGGGTATTTGCGTCAGCATCGTGAGAAGAAGACCACGAATCAGAATTCATTATTCTCAGGTACTAGTCTGGCGCTTGATGCCAAGGTTACCTTGAAGAGTGCTCCCGATGCTTCGCTGGATCAAAAATTAAAATGGGAAAAGGACTTGCTTGGTATCTATTTGTCTTCACATCCTTTTGCATACTATGAAAGCCTTATGAAAGGTAAATTGACCAATCTTTCGGAAATTGATGGATACATACGTGATGCGTGGGTGGTGGTTGGGGGTGTGATTGCGGCGCTCAAAAAAAAGATTACCAAAAAAGGGTCTATTATGATGTTTGCAACGATTGAAGATACTACGGGCATGATGGAGTTGTTGGTATTCCCCAAGACGTATGAAACTACTAAGGACATGTGGGTTGTGGGTACTATTATCTGCGTGGTTGGTAAAACTCCAAAAGAAGATGGGGATAATAAGATCTTTGTTGAAAAAGCGTATGCGCTCACTCGTGATAATGCGAAAGAAATCACAAGATATCTTTCTCTTGCGGCTGGGCAAGACACTCAAAAAGAAACAATGGTACGCTCACCACGAGTGGTTATTGCTTCGGACAAAGAATTTTTGAAAGAGCATGCAGAGATGCTTAAAGAGATTTTGGGTGTCTATCGAGGATCGCATGAGGTTTTTATCCAGGTTGGTCTCGGAAGTATTAAAACACAGTTTTTGGTTGAGCCGAGTGAGGAGATGCTCGAAAAAGTGAGAGAGGTATTTGGTCCAGATGCGGTAAGGGTGGAGGGATGATTCTACTTCAAACTTCACCCGTATCCTCCCCTAAAAGGGGAGAGAACTACTTATAAATCGTAAAGTGTTGATTGGGGATCTGCAGCTATATTTTTCCAATCAATAGTTTTTCCTGCAGTGTATCGGTGATACCCAGCAACAGCAATCATTGCTGCATTATCAGTCGTGTAGCTGATTTCGGGAAGGCGGAATGAGATATGTAACTTTTGTGCGAGTATTTCGAGTTCTCCTCGAATTTTTTTGTTTGCAGAAACCCCGCCTGCGAGGATAAGCGTTTTTGGCTTGTGTTTTTTGATTGCGGCCGTTGTTTTTGAAATGAGCACATCAGTGATTGCAGTTTCAACACTTGCACATACATCTTCAATCGAAAACACACCTTCTTTGTTTTTATATTTTGGATTATCCATATCCATGGGGTGATCTTTGAGCCAATAGAGTACAGCAGTCTTCAGTCCTGAAAAACTCATATCAAGATCATGTGATCCCTGCATTGGGCGAGGGAAGGTTATTTTTTTCCCATCCCCTGATTCGGCGAGTTTGGAAATTTTTGGTCCACCAGGGTAGGGGATACCGAGGAGTTTTGCGACTTTATCAAAGCATTCACCGACTGCATCATCTCGCGTGCCGCCGATTTTTTCGTACGCCCCTTCTTTTTTTGAGAGTGCTAATTCAGTATGTCCGCCGCTCACAATTAGAGCGAGAGCGGGATACTGAATGGGGATTCGTTTTGGCTGTGTCTTGGAAATTTCAGGAGAATAAAAATGTCCTTCAATATGATTGACTGGGATCAATGGAATATTCCATGAATATGAAAGTGTTTTTGCTGCTTCTACACCTACCAAGAGTCCAGTGATGAGTCCTGGTCCATATGTTACCGCTACTGCATCAGGCTTTTCTTGATTTTTTAAAACTTCTTCAATTACGGGAACAATAAACTCAGCATGCTTGCGTCCCGCAACTTCAGGAATAACACCGCCATATTTGGCGTGTACTTCAATTTGACTTGCAGTTTTTTCTGCAAGTACCGTTAAGTTTTTTTCATTTATTTCTATTAGTGCGACTGACGTGTCATCGCATGATGATTCAATACCGAGGATTCTCATATGTTGCTTAGTGTAGCAGAAAAACAGGAAAAATCAATGAGTTGACAAAATGGTTAATATATGATATTTTTTTGAGTCCTTTTGCATAGGATGTGCATGAGGTATGTCGGCGTTCTGGTGGGGGTATCATGAAATCTCCGACTCTGTGGTCGTTCATCTCTGTGTTGGTGCTTATTGGATCGATCATTGGACTGTGTGTTCTTGACTTTCCTGGCATGTTCATCCCGCTTCTGATTGTGGGTTTCTCCGGGCTCGTGATCTTCACCCGAGCTGCATGGCAGGACATCGACCGGATGGCAGGGCGCAAGCCGCCGAAACAGTTCAATGAAGATTTCGAATAGGGGGTTATCGGGCATGGAAGCGTAAGCGCCATCGCCCGATTCGCTTTTTATAGACTATAATATTGACAAGATAACTATTTTTTACTATACTTTTCGCTACTAACACATAGATCTAATGGCGTCATCGTCTAGTGGTTAGGACACCAGGTTTTCATCCTGGGAACCGGGGTCCGATTCCCCGTGGCGCTACAGAAGCACTACTCCTATATGAGTGGTGTTTTTATTTGCAAAGAATGTTACCTATGCTAGAATTGAGATACCTATGGAAGTAATTGCACCAGTAGAAAAGAGTCGTATTAAGACATTTGATTCAGTACGAGCAGCTGCAACGAT
>CAZMEW010000007.1:43379-44006 GCA_964565405.1 uncultured Gammaproteobacteria bacterium | reverse complement strand
AACTGACGGATCCGGAGCAAGCTGGCTCAATATTCCATTCCTCGGTGAATTTATTTCTGCGATTTATAAATATAGTGTTGGATTGAGTTCTCTTATCGCAGTCATGGTACTTATCATATCCGGAGTCCAAATTATTACCTCTGCAGGAAACAGCGAAACAATCAGTGGGGCCAAACACCGAATCACTTCTGCAGTTATTGCAATTGCCCTCACTGCAGGATCATACACCATTCTCTATACTATCAATCCAGATCTTGTAAATTTGAAAAACCTCAAGGTACTCGTCATACCTGGAAAAACAATTGAAATACCTGAAAGTGAAAGTGGTGCTTCAATTCCTGAAGCACAAGTTGATTCAGTTGTTGAAACCGCGAGCAATACTTCAGGTGCAGCTCCGGTTGATGGCCCTCCGTATGTATGTGGAAATAAAGATAAGGGTTCTTATGATGCGAGACGTGCAGACTGTCTTCAGTGGTGTAAATCAAACACTAATAAAAGCACCTGGCCCCAATATGTCAAAGGAAACTTGCTTGAATCCGAAACCCAGAGAGGTCTCACCGCACCGGGAATAAAGACAGCAAGTAATAATGTGCGGATACCAAAAATTATGGTCGACTCACTAAAACA
>CAZMEW010000007.1:37929-43369 GCA_964565405.1 uncultured Gammaproteobacteria bacterium | reverse complement strand
TACTATACAGATCAATGATGGTTGGCGCCCTCTGTCACGTGCAATAGAGTATGTATGCAGCAAATTCACTAAGGCTGATGAACTCCGTGCGGAAGGCAAAAATACAGAAGCAGATAAACTCATCAAAACTATCGGACCTGTATTGTCTTTTCCTGGCGCAAATGCACATAATATTGCGACTGGAGGGGCGGTTGACGTATTACTCCTTGATAGTGATAATAAACCACTTGTACGTAGTGGGTGGTTCAACTATGATACACAGACTGACCCAAACAAAGCTAGGGCAATCAGAATCTTAGCGGAAATTTTTTATTCAGTTCCTGGTTGGCAGCGCTATCTATGGGAAGTATGGCATTTTGATTATAATTCCACCTCTGCTCTTCGAACCAAGACCTGTAAAGTCGCTGCCCCAAACAAGCAAACCTGCCCTCAATAAATTTAGAGTTCTTCATAAGAATGTATGTTTGCGAAAATTAAAGAATGTTTAATCAAAAACTCTTTGGTACAGTTTGTAATTATATTTGCAGGAACTACGTACGCTACTTTTACCTACACCATGCAAGGATTCATCTGCCCCTTTTGTGGAGCCCCTCTATATTCTCATATTGGCTTCAGTTTAGCGGTAGCACTCGGTGCGGGTACGGCCTCACTCGTCATGGGTGTAAAAAAAATTTCTCAAAAAATAAACAACTATATATACAAAAAAAATAAATAAATATATGAAATCACACACCATATTCGTCTGCTCCAAGTGCGACGCGCAGTACCAAAAATGGGTTGGAAGGTGCCTTGAATGCGGCTCATGGGGTACTGTTACCGAGACAGTAAAAAAAAATGAGATAAAAGGTGAAGAAATCACTGCTTCACCTACTCGTACGCATACCCTTTCAAGCATTGCTTCAGAGAATACCGCCCGCACATCGACACACATTCCCGAACTTGATCGTGTACTCGGAGGTGGACTCGTTCCTGGCAGCTTTACACTTCTTGGCGGAGAACCGGGTATTGGTAAATCCACACTTGCACTCCAGCTTGCCGCAACCATTCCCAATTGTCTATATATTTCTGGTGAGGAATCAGTCGGGCAAATCAAAATGCGTGCAGAACGGTTGGGTGTACAATCCCCTACATTAATGCTTGCAAATGAAACCTCTGTTGAGTCGATTATAGCAACTATCAAAACATATAAACCAGAGCTTGCGGTGATTGATTCTATACAAACTATTTCGAGTGAGCACGTGCAGGGTGAGGTAGGATCAGTCTCTCAGGTTCGGTCATGTGCCACACTTCTACTCGAGGTTGCAAAACAAACCAGTATTCCAATCGTCCTTATTGGTCATGTGACCAAGGAAGGCAACGTTGCTGGACCAAAAACACTTGAACACCTCGTGGATACCGTACTATATCTTGAAGGTGACCAATATCATACCTATCGAATTTTACGTGCAGTAAAAAACAGATTTGGAGCGACTGATGAAGTCGGAATTTTTGAAATGGAAGCAGTAGGGCTCATCTCTATAGCCAATCCTTCAGCATCATTACTCCGTGAACGTGGGGAGGATATGCCAGGAAATGTGGTTGCTTGTATCATGGAAGGTACTCGCCCACTACTTGTCGAAGTGCAAGCTTTGGTACACAAAACTACCTTTGGTTATCCCGTACGCAAAGCGAGCGGGTTTGATCTCAATCGCTTACACCTACTCACCGCAGTACTTGAAAAACGTGCAGGACTTACTCTTGCTCAATATGATATTCATCTGAATATTGTCGGTGGGATCAAAATTCAAGAACCAGCAGCTGACCTTGCAATATGCCTTGCAATCGCAAGTTCATATAAAGATAAGACCCTCGGTCGCGATACAGTTGTATTTGGTGAAGTAGGACTTGGAGGTGAAGTACGATCCGTGCGACACCACGAAAAACGAGTCAAGGAATCGATCGACCTCGGTATGAAACGGATTATTATTCCTGCAGGAAAAAAGACTGGTGACCAAATTGGGGTACATTTTATTGAAGTAACAAATATTGAGGAGTTAATTAAAAAGACGTGACACACTAGTGTCATTGCGAGGAACGTAGTGACGAAGCAATCAAAAAAAGTGAGGGAATATGTCTCAAAAAGACTACTATATTTATATAATGACAAATAAAAAAGATGGTACTCTCTATACTGGTGTGACTAATAATCTTCGACGTAGGATTGGGGAACATAAGTCTGCAAATCAAAATTTACTTCAAAATATAAACTTAAAAATCTTGTTTATTATGAAATATACTCTTATCCCACGACAGCGATTAACAGAGAAAAAAAATTAAAGCGGGCTCACGCAGAAAAAAGATTCAATTAATTGAGAGCATGAACCGAGACTGGATTGATTTATATCCGCACATCTAAATATTATTACAAGGAGACCAAAGGTCGACGAAGTAATCTAGATTGCTTCGCTTCGCTCGCAATGACGTAACAAAAATCCCACACTCGTTCTCCTCGCAATATTTCCCATATATGTATGAGATTCATTGCGTGATTCGAGTGTGGGATCGAGACGCAGACGGCCCATCGGACCGTCTGGTCTGTTGTTTGTCGACGAGACACCGTCGACTGATCGACTTCTAGGGACAGTTAGTTCGTATTACGCGCCCCACGAGGGATGCCGCTACCGGGGAGGTAGTGCAGCCCGCCGCCCGTCTCACCCTTGACCTTCGCCGGCGAAACGAAGCCGCGCTTCAGGGCGTCCTCGACGCTGAATGCGGTGCGACCCACGTAGATGGTGCGGTGCTCGATATCACACTCGACGTTCTGCGCGATGCTCAGGCGGCCGTTCGGCAGGGTGGGTGCATTGTGCGGGATATGGAACTTGCTCATGTAGAAGACCTCTCTGATGCGCCTTGGTGGCGCGTTGACGGTTTAGCCTCTCCCTCTACGAGGGATAGACATGGGCACGAGTATATACAAAAAAAACCAATTTGTCAAGACAAATTGGGGAAAATTATCAACCACAGGAGCAGTGTATCTTATTCCATATGCACCCGTGCTTCCCATTCTTGTACCCTTTCTCTCAGCTCAGGAAACTTATCAAATTCAATACCTTTTGCTGACTCCCGTGCAGCTTTAATAATATCTTGGTCACGCATGGTTGCGAGACGAAGTTCTTCCATACCACTCTGCGCCGTTCCATACACTTCACCGGGCCCCCTGGTTTCGAGATCATACTCCGCAAGCGCAAACCCATCGAGTGTACGTGCAAAATACTCCAACCGTTCCCGTGATTTTTCATTATCATTCTCGGTAAACAATATACAGTATGACTGATGTTCGAATCTCCCCACTCTTCCTCGGAATTGGTGTAACTGCGCCAACCCAAATCGTTCAGCCCCTTCGATCATCATGATTGATGCGTTTGGAATATTCACTCCAACTTCGATCACTGAAGTTGAAACCAAAATATCTATTTCTCCTCCCGTGAATTTTTTCATGATTCCTTCTTTTTCTTTTGACTTCATTTTTCCGTGCAAATAGCTAACTCTTAGATCTGGAAAAATTTTCGTTGATACCTTTTCGTATTCAGACAATACTGTTTTCTTTTCTGATAAGAACTGGACATGCTCCTGCTCTTTTGTTTTTTCTTGAATCAAGGGGCACACCACTAATACCTGCCGCCCTTTCTCTACTTCTTCTCTAATAAATCCATACGCCCTCTCCCGCTTACTTGGTTCAACTAACCGAGTAATGATATCTTTTCTTCCTCGTGGTTTTGTTTTGATATACGAAACATCCAGATCTCCATAGAGAGTGAGCGCATAGGAACGAGGAATTGGTGTTGCGGTCATAGAGAGAAAATGTGGATACATTCCTCGCATACCTGACTTATCCCGAATCATCTTTCTTTGTTGTACCCCAAATCGATGCTGCTCATCAATTATGACGAGCCCTAACTTTTGAAATTGAGTGTCCTCGGTCAACAACGCGTGAGTTCCTACTACCACTTGCACTGTACCTTCGGTAATATATTTTTTGATTTCATTTTTTTTGCCTTCCCTCGTTTTTATTTGAATACTTATATGCGAACTTTGGACCTGTGCACTCGTTAAGAGACCAATGTTGATATTACTTCCATACAATTTTATAAGCGTCTCATAGTGCTGCGTTGCTAGAATTTCGGTAGGCGCCATAATTACCGACTGGTATCCATTAAGAAAGCCCAAATACGCACTCATTCCAGCGACGATCGTTTTTCCAGAACCTACATCTCCCTGTAGCAGCCGATTCATTGGCACCTTACGACCCATATCTTGAAAAATTTCCCATGCAGCCTTCTTTTGGTCTGGGGTTAATTCAAATGGAAGCGATTGTACAAACTCACGTATTTCTTTTTCCCTAAACTCAATATGCGGAGCAATTTGCCTCGCACTCGCTTGTCGAATAAGTTCTGCTCGTAGTTGCAATACAAACAATTCTCCAAATTTGAGTCTTTCTTCAGCCTTGATTCGCTCTTCATGATTTTCTGGAAAATGGATCTGATATATCGCGTGAGCAAGATGCGTCAATTTATTTTTCTCAAGAATACTCTCTGGAATCCACTCCTTGATTTGTCCTGCGAGTGGGAGTACCTGCTCTACGAGAAATCGCATTTGTTTTTGTGTTACCCCCGCAGTGAGTGGATACATAGGTACAATACGTGCAGTGTGCGTTGCCTGTCTATCTTCTCGCACACGTTCATACGCCGGACCTGTCATATGCACTCCAAACAGAGCCTCTTTTATGGTGCCGGACACATACACCTCATCCCCAGCCTTGAGTATTTTTGCAATAAAGGGCTGCCCGAACCAAATGACACGAATTACCCCCGATTCATCTCTCACCACCGCCTCAGTAATCATGGTTCGTTTGCGAGGACTTCGTTTATTTGCGATCAGCTCAATCACACCCTTGATTGTAAGATCAATGCCGGGCATCACCTGAGCAATGGGGACCACTGATCGATAATCTTCGTATCGAAATGGAAAATGAAATAAGATATCTCGTACTTTTACGATACCAAGAATCGCTAACTTCTTTTCAAGATTTTTTCCAACCCGATGAAGCTCAGCGACCGGCGTTGTAAGACGAAGAGAGGTCATAGTATCTATCTTTCATAGATATATAACGAGAGATCTTTTTTTGTTTTATCGACTACTTTGGGGGTCCAACCCTCTATTGGCCATACATACGTAGCGATTCTTGTCCCTGGTTTCAGTTCTTTGATAAACTTTTTTCCCAATCGAGCGTGTGACTTATAGCTTAGGAATAAAAATATTATGGACGCCTCCGACAAATCTGCTTTATAAAAATCTCGATACAAAATTCTACATTTTTTTCCATACTTTCTACCTTTTATTCGAGCAAGAATATAGGGGATCAATGATACTTCATACCCCACCGCTTCTTTTGCGCCTTTTT